>CALLIL010000072.1 GCA_938009755.1 uncultured Marinomonas sp. | reverse complement strand
ACAGAGAGAGAGTTAACTAAAAACAGACAAAAAGCCTTTAGGTGTGTGTTTTATGCAACACATGTGGTGACAAAAACACCTAAAAAATATAAATATTGATATAAAACAACAACTTAGAAGCCAAACTTATCACGTATAATTATGTTTGGCTAGCCCATTTTTCGATAGATTTCTAAGCAAAACTTTGTTCAACTCTCTCTCTGTCATTATTCCAAGTTTTAATCGTGATGCTGTTGTGGGCAGGGCGATTGAATCTGTGTTGGCTCAAAAAGTGGCCAATATTGAGATAGAAATTATTGTTATTGATGATGGTTCAACTGACCAAACTCAGCAACTAATCGCAGAACACTTTCCACAAGTGATTTATAAATATCAGTCAAATAAAGGTGTGAGTGCAGCTCGTAATCTCGGAATTGAATTCGCAACGCATGAATGGATCGCGCTGCTTGATTCTGACGACGAATGGTTGCCAAACAAAATTCATCAGCAGTCTGAGTTACTTACACAAACTGGTTTACTGGTTTGCCATACAGAAGAAATCTGGATTCGAAATCAGGTGCGAGTAAATCAAATGAACAAACATAAGAAAAAGGGTGGTTGGATCTTCCAGAAATGTTTACCGTTATGTGCCATGTCGCCATCTTCAATTGTGTTGCATCGCTCGGTCTTCGATCAAGTTGGTGTATTTGATGAATCATTGCCCGCGTGTGAGGATTATGATTTATGGCTGCGAATTACATCCCAGTTTGAAGTCGCTTTTTTAGAAACGGCGTCGATCAATAAATATGGCGGACATGCTGATCAACTTTCACGACAATACTGGGGTATGGACCGATTTCGCGTGTTAGCATTAGAAAAAATCTTACGAACGAAGACGCTAACAGACGAAGATGCTCAAGCCGCTTTGGCTATGCTTAATACAAAACTAACTATTTTATTGAATGGGGCGTATAAGCATAACAATCAACAACTTATAGTTGGTTGTGAAGCAAAGTTGTCACAGTGGTGTCATGCATAAAATACTCAATACCTTGAATCGTTATGTCATCTAAGACGACTGTAAATATAGTGGTTGCGCTTAATTGCGAAGCGAAACCACTGATCGACTTTTATCGATTGTCTAAAGTGCAGAGTCGTCCTTTTGACCTGTATGTTGGCTCGTTAGCTGGCAATAATAAGGACAAATCAAATAACGGCGAATTGGAATGTACGGTGAATTTAGTCGTCAGTGGTCTTGGTAGTCAAAATATGTCAATTGCTTGTGGTTGGTTAGCCGGGCGAACCGACCAACAACAAACCATTTGGTTAAACATTGGCACTGCAGGTCATAAAGAGTTAGCGACCAGTGAAATTGTTCGAGTTCATAGAGTCGTTGATGTCGCCGATGGTCGCTCGCATTACCCTGCATTGACTGCCAAATGGCGCGGTTTAAGCAGTGCCTTACTGACTTATGACTCTGCGTGCAGTAATTATCCAGAAGACGCACTTGTTGATATGGAAGGCTCTGCGTTTTTTCACGCTGCAGGCATGTTTGCAAGTAGTGAACTCGTTCAAGCAATTAAAATTGTGTCAGATAATCATGTAGAAAGCGTGGAGCGCTTAAACGCCAGTTTGATCTCGCAATTAATTACGCCACATACGAATGTAATCAACCAATATGTTGTAAGTTTACTTGCCTTACTTCCGAGCTCGCAGGATTTGACGGATTACTTATCGATGGTGAGGCATTTACATTGCACGGTTAGTCAGCGTCAACAATACAAGGAGTTATTAAGTAAATTAGCTTCTCTAGACCAATTGAATTCTCAGACCGCTGAAGAAATTAACAATGCAGATTCAATAACTGCTTTGATTAAAGGCTTGCGAAACCAATTAGCAAATTTGCAACCTAGCCTAGCTGAGATGCGTAATTAGTATGCTTGATACTCTTTACATAGAAGAATCTGTGAGTGAGCATTTTCGTACCCAAGAGATCGTCGCACGCTATCCTGCAGCGCAAAAAATCTACATTGAAAAATACAGCGAAGTCTTTAATCCACATGCACAAAACTTTCGTCTGCAAAAACAAAATCCCGCATTGATTCTCGCCGCGAAGCAGAACAAAAAAGTATTGAGTACACCAACTCAATATGAAACCGGCGGTGGTGCGAACTATTATTTTTCGCATATGCTGAACTGTCTCTACGATTGTCGCTATTGTTTTTTACAAGGGATGTATCGCTCAGCCAATTATTTGTTATTTGTTAATTATGAAGACTTTGTTGAAGATATAAAAAAACATGCTCAAATTCATAAAAACGATGATAAACCAGCCTGGTTTTTCTCTGGCTATGACTGCGATAGCTTGGCGTTTGAGCCAGTCACGAAATTTGCTGACTTCTTTTTACCAGAGTTTGAGTTATTGCCTAATTGCGTTTTAGAGTTACGAACCAAGAGTACCCAAATTCGTAGTTTAGTAGATCGCAATGTGGTGCCAAACGTTGTTGTGGCCTATAGTCTCAGTCCGCAGGAAGTCGCTAGTGCTATTGAGATAGGCGCGCCGTCAACAGAGAAAAGGCTTGATGCTCTGGTAAAGCTGCAACAGCATGGTTGGCGGATAGGTATTCGTTTTGACCCAATAATTTGGCACCAAGACTACCAAATACACTATAAAACATTAGTTGAGCAGGTGTTCAGTCAACTCGACCCATCAAAAATTGACAGTATAACCTTAGGAGGCTTTCGCTTGCCCAAAGGCTACTACAAAACGATGCGGAGTTTATATCCGGAGCATGGTTTATTCAGTGCAGGTTTGACTGAGCAGCAGGCTATGGTTAGCTATCAACCTGAAATTGAACAAGAAGTCTTTAATTCGGTCAGTGAATTTATTCGGACCTTCGTTGATGAAAGTAAGTTGTTTGTTTATCCGTCTCACAGTGAAACTATATTATGAATAATCGTATTTTAATTACCGGTGCCAGTTCAGGTATCGGCTTAGCTTTAGCGAAACTGACTTTACACAGTGATTATGAGGTAGTTGGAATTGCGCGAAATTTTGACGAAGAGAATAATTTTGGACTCCAGGAAGTTGAACTGGATTTGAGTAAGATTAAGCAATTACCAGAGCAGCTTAAAGAGAATGAACTGCTGAATCTAGATTTTGATACCTTAGTGCTGAACGCAGGCATAGGCCGCTTTGGTGGATTAGAGCAATTTTCTCATACACAGATCGAAGAGCTTATTAATACAAACTTAGTGAGTAATTTGTTTTTGTTAAAACACTATCTGCCCCGATTTAAACAACAAGGCGCAAAGGATATAGTGTTGCTGGGCAGTGAGTCTGCCATCCAAGGAGCCAAGCAGGGGGCTGTATATTGCGCTAGTAAATTTGCCATAAGAGGCTTAGCGCAAAGTCTGCGCGCCGATTGTGCGAATAATGATATTAGAGTGATCTTAATTAACCCTGGTTCTGTCGATACGAATTTTTTTGATGAGCTGAACTTCACACCACAAGGCGGTGAAGAATTTGCATTGTCGCCAGAGTCCGTCGCAACGGCGATATTGGATGCGCTCGCTATGCCCAGAAATAGTGTCGTCGAAGAACTTAATATCCAGCCAATGAAACGTTCGTTTCAAAAAAAATCAAACAAGTAAAACAGCACTGTAATATGGTTAATTGGGTTTTTTAAGACTTACATAAAAATTAATGTCAGCGGCAAAGACGGTTTCTTGTTGTTGATTGGTGACTGTTACTTTTACAATAATGTCTTCAGCTTGTGTGATGCTTGAAATGGCTTGTGCATCACAAACGCTGAGTGCAGTGATTGTGCCGGTGGCTTTTTTGACATAGGAGACTGTCATGCCACGGGGAATCCACCGCATCGATTTTGGTACCACTGAATCCAATGCCATACCACCTGTTATTTCAGCAAGGGTACACAGAGCGCCGGCGTTTATCGTACCGATATGGTTACGCACACTCCATCGGTCTTTTATTTCAATACGGCAAAGACCGGGTGTAAATTCAATAACATTAGGCTTTATTTTTCCAAAAAATGGCGCCTTGAACCCGATTGCTTTATTAAACAGAAACTGCCCTGCGGGCAAGCCCGCAAATGAATTGTATTGTTCGAGCATGTTAGGCATAGGCTTGATCATTATTTATTGAAAATAGGGCTTTATTTTACGCATATTCTTTGCAGATTTGGGGGCTTTGGGCTAGAATCCCGCTTCGCTTCACTATCACTAATTGATATTGAGCGTAAACGTTTGATTTTACTTATGTTTATAAGACTAAAGTAAATATCGCTCTCCTTGTTTCACCATTTGATGCAACTAAGCGTCAAATTGGGAAACTTATTAACCGTGAGGAGCTCAAAAATGAGACACTACGAAATTGTATATCTGGTACATCCAGACCAAAGCGAGCAGGTTGACGCTATGGCAGAACGCTATAAAGGCGTAATTGCTGCCGGCGGTGGTACTGTTCATCGCTATGAAGACTGGGGTCGTCGCCAGTTAGCTTATCCAATCAATAAAATCCATAAAGCACACTACATCATGATGAATGTTGAAGTGTCTCAAGAAACCTTGGATGAAATTGAAAACTTATTCCGCTTTAATGACGCGATCATTCGTAATTTAGTATTAAAGATGAAAGGCGCTGAGACGGACCCATCAATTATGATGAAAGAAGTCGAAGCCGAACGTCTTCGCGATGAAGAACGTGAAGCAGCAAGAGCTGCTGAAGAGGCTGAGCGCGCTGCGAAAGAGGCGAAGCAAGCCGAAGCGGATAAAGCAGCTGAGGCTGAGAAAGCAGCTGAAGCAGAGGCTGAAACTGAATCAGCAGAAACTGACGTAGCAGAAACTGAAGAAGCGCCTGCAACCGATGCTGAGCCAGAAACTGAAGCAAAAACAGAGGAGGCTGAGTAATGAAAAGAAATGCACCTAAAAAGAGACGTCCAGGTATGCGTCAAATGCGTCGACGCTTTTGTAAGTTTACAGCTGAAGGCGCCACTCATATCGATTACAAAGACATAACAACACTTAAAGGTTATGTTTCTGAAGCCGGTAAAATAATTCCAAGTCGTAATACAGGTACCGCTGCACGTTTTCAACGTCAGCTTGCAAGCGCTATTAAAAATGCCCGCTATCTTGCCTTGTTACCATACACTGACAGTCATAAATAGGAGGCTATCATGCAAGTTATTCTCTTAGAGAAAATTGTGAATTTAGGCAATCTTGGTGACTTAGTTAATGTTAAACCAGGCTATGCTCGTAACTATCTAGTTCCTCAAGGCTTAGCGACAGTTGCAACCGAAGACAATATTAAAAAGTTTGAAGGTCGTCGTTTAGAGCTTGAGAAAGCCTCTGCAGACAAACTTCAAGCTGCGCAAGCAAGAGCCAGTGAGTTAAGTGGCCAGTCTGTCGAAATTGCCAGTCGCGCAAGTGATGAAGGCAAATTGTTTGGTTCAGTTGGTGTGATTGAAATTTCAGAAGCGTTTGCTGCTAAAGGTTTAGAGTTAAATAAATCTGAAATTCAGTTACCTGAAGGCCCAATTAAAACAATCGGCAGTAACGAAGTGACCTGTTCAGTTCATACTGAAGTCAGTTTTACCATTACTGTTGATGTTGTGCCTGAGTAATTCGCTTTATTCAAAATAGATATTCTAAAAACGGGGCTGTTAGCTCCGTTTTTTTTGTCTGGCTAATTTTCCATGCAGGGTAAGTATGCTAAAGTTACTGACCCGTATTTGAGATCTGTAGTTCTGAAATTCAGATCGACTATTTTACTCAAATACTCATTCTTAATTTATGAAATTTAATGGCTGTTAACAACGCTCAAACCTACGAAGAAGACGTACTGCAGTTGCCGCCACAAGCAATTGAGGCGGAGCAATCGATACTCGGGTCGATGATGCTGGATAATCGTGTGATTGATGAGATTAGTTCAGAATTACAGCCACTGGATTTTTATCGCAATGATCATCAAATCATCTTTCAAGAAATCATCGCGCTTGATGAAAAAGGTCAAGCTGCTGATGTAGTCACCGTGTCCGAAGCGCTCACTAACCTAGGTGAAATTGATAAAGTGGGTGGCTTAGCCTATCTAGGCACCTTGGCTAAAAACACACCTAATGCGGGGAACGTAAAATCTTATGCGAAAATTGTACGCGAGCGCGCAATCTTACGCAGACTTATTGAAAGCGCTAACGATATTATTCAGGCCTCTTATAACCCTGATGGTAAGGAACCAGCCGAAGTATTGGATTTTGCCGAGCAAATGATTTTCGAGATTGCCAAAAATAATAACCAAGCGAAAGCCGGTTTTCGCAAAATTGATGCGCTGTTAGGCGAAGCCGTTGATAAGATTGAAGAGCTATTTAAAACTAAAAAAGTGATTACTGGTGTCTCGACAGGGTTTGTTGATTTAGATACAAAGACCACGGGTTTGCAGGGCGGAGATCTTGTGATTGTCGCCGGACGTCCATCCATGGGCAAAACATCGTTTGCAATGAACTTAGTTGAAGAAGCTGCAATCAGTCAAAATTTGCCTGTTGCTGTTTTTAGTATGGAGATGCCGGGTGCGCAATTAGCAACTCGGATGCTGGCATCTTTGAGTCGCGTCAACTCTAATAAACTACGGACTGGTCAATTAGATAACGATGATTGGCCTAAATTGACGTCTGCATTAGGTTTATTGCAAGACAAGAATATTTATATTGATGATACCCCAGCTTTATCTCCATTAGAGGTTCGAACTAGGGCGCGCCGCTTAGCGGCCGAGCATGAACATGGTCTAGGCATGATAATGATTGATTATCTACAGCTAATGCGCGGTGGTGCCGGCCCAGCTGAAAACCGAACATTGGAAATCTCTAATATCACGCGTGCTTTGAAGGGTTTAGCGAAGGAATTGGATTGCCCTGTAGTGGTATTGTCTCAGCTAAATCGAAGCTTGGAGCAACGACCTGATAAACGTCCGATTATGTCTGATCTAAGAGAGAGTGGCGCGATTGAACAGGATGCTGATTTGATTATGTTTATCTATCGTCATGAAGTCTATGAGCCTGAAACAGAACACAAGGGCTCTGCGGAAATCATTATTGCGAAACAACGGAATGGCCCAATCGGCAAAGTGAGATTAACCTTTTTAGGTGAATTTACCCGTTTTGAAAATGCGGCAGCACCCAATTTCAATAGTGAAATGCATTGAGTCTTGAGCACTCATTAGAACTCTTTCTTAATATAAAAGAATAATAAAATCAATGATTTGTACGACATTGCTCATTCTTAAGAGAAAGTCTATAGAATGTTCAGCATTAAAATTCTCTTGCCCCCTTCAGGTTTACTGCTGTGAGTAATTATCGCCCAGTTAAAGTACATATCAGTACTTCCGCGTTGCAACATAACAGCAAACGAGCGCGTGACATGGCACCCGATAGCCACATAATGGCCGTGATTAAAGCCGATGGTTATGGTCATGGTATGGAAGCCGTAGCAGAGGCTATCGACGGCTTAGTGGATGAATTTGCAGTGAACAGTTTGGATGATGTGTTACGCCTTCGCGATGCTGGTTTCAAAAAACCTCTTACTGTTCTATCGGCAAATTTAGATAAAGCCAGTTTATCGAAATTTACTGAGTTAGAAACACGCGCAACGATTTACGATATAAGTCAATTAGCGTTGCTTGAGCAAATAGCAGACGACCAAGACCTTTCGATTTGGTTGAAAGTTGATACCGGAATGGGGCGCCTTGGCATTTTGCCTGACGAATTTGATGTGGTGTTACAAAGGCTCAGCCAGATTAACGGTCTTTCTGAAATTAGTTTGATGACGCATTTAGCAAATGCAGATCAAGCCGATAATCCTGAGAATCTAAATCAAATCGAACTGTTTGAGAAGCTTGCTGCAAAGTATTCGTTTAAACAATTAAGTATTCTAAACTCAGCTGGCCTTGTTGCTTACTCGCAATCAGCAAAGGACATTACACGACCGGGCATATTGTTATACGGTATCTCACCAAGCATTGGTAAATCCGCTGAGCAATTAGACCTTAAGCCTGTGATGACATTCAAAAGTGAATTGATCTCAATTAAGCGCTTAGCGGCGGGCAGTGCGATTGGCTATGGCGGCACCTATGTATTAGATCAAGATTCCCGTATTGGTATTATCGCTTGTGGTTATGGTGATGGATATCCTCGTCATGCCCCATCTGGAACACCTGTATTAGTTAACGATATATTAGTGCCATTGGTCGGTCGAGTTTCCATGGATATGATTTGTGTTGATTTGGGTGAGATTTCTGCCAAAGTCGGTGACAGTGTCACATTATGGGGTGAGGGCAATCCGATAGAAGTGATTGCTGAGTATGCACAAACTATTTCTTATGAACTGTGTTGTGGGATATTGCCAAGGGTTGAACGAATTGTTGAATGATTAGTTACTAGGTACGGAATTTATGGCCAAGGCAAAAACAATATACAGTTGTACTAACTGTGGCGCTCAACATCCTAAATGGGCTGGTCAGTGTCAAGATTGTGGTGATTGGAATACTTTACAAGAAGAAGTTGCGCCTGCCAAAATAGTATCAAACCCAAAAGCCGCACGCTTTGAAGGCTTTGCGCCGAAGGCAGAAGTACAACAACTGCAAAAAGTCAGCGTTAAAGGCACACCTCGATTTTCCAGTAATGTCGCAGAGTTAGACAGAGTACTTGGTGGCGGTTTGGTGCCTGGCTCAGTCATCTTATTAGGTGGAGATCCTGGAATCGGTAAATCAACTCTGATTCTACAAAGTTTGGCATTACTCAGTGCCAACAAGCGCACCTTGTATGTCACTGGTGAAGAATCGGCCGAACAAGTCGCTTTGCGAGCACAGCGTTTAGGTGTGCAAGACTGTGAGATGGATTTGCTAGCGGATAATCAGCTTGAGACCATACTTGATATTGCGGTTGCCCATAAACCTGAAGTGATGGTGATCGATTCTATTCAAACATTGTTCACGGATACTTTGCAATCCGCGCCAGGCAGTGTTGCTCAGGTTCGCGAGACGGCCAGTCGTTTAGTGCGATATGGAAAACAAACGCAGACGATTATTATTTTGGTTGGTCATGTCACCAAAGAGGGCACCATTGCCGGGCCACGCGTACTGGAACATATGGTTGATACGGTTTTATATTTTGAGGGTGAACGGGACGGTAGTTTTCGACTTATTCGCGCGATAAAAAATCGTTATGGTGCGGTGAATGAGATTGGTGTTTTCGCTATGACTGATACCGGTCTCAAAGAAGTGACTAATCCCTCCGCGATGTTTATCTCTCGAGCGCAAGAAGACGCGACAGGCAGCGTAATTCTCGTCTCACAAGAAGGCACGCGACCATTATTAGTCGAGATCCAGGCGCTGGTAGATCAGAGCGCCTTGCCCAATCCGCGACGGGTAACGGTAGGTTTGGATAATCAACGACTAGCGATGTTGCTTGCGGTATTAAATCGCCATGGTGGCTTCTCATTATATGACCAGGACGTGTTTGTGAATGTTATTGGTGGTGTAAAAGTTCATGAGCCCGCGGCAGACCTGGCAATATTACTTGCGGTATTATCAAGTTATAAAAATAAGCCCTTAGCGAATGATTTGGCGGTGTTTGGTGAAATTGGTTTAACGGGTGAAATTCGACCAGTCCAAAGTGGCCAAGCTCGCATCAAGGAAGTTGAGAAGCTTGGGTTTAAACGATTAATAATTCCTAAGGCAAATCAGTCAAATCTGAAATCAAATAAGCTTAATTTAATGGCGGTCAGCACCTTAGAACAAGCGATAAGCTTGGCATTTCAAGAGTGAATGTAAACAATTGCTAATGCGCTATCGTTACATTTAAAAGCTCGTTAAAATCTCTCTCGGACAATGGGAATAATTTAAAAATTCGGAGAGAAATATGAGATTAACAACAAAAAAAACATTGCTTGGAATTGCCGTTGTAACCGCACTTTCGGCGTCGCCATCTTTTGCCGCTTGGACGGGCTCAGGTGAAGCAGGTCTGGTTAAAGCCAGTGGTAATACAGATAGCGAAAACGCCAATATAGGCTTAGCATTCGTTAATGAAGGCGAAGTTTGGAGCCATGAACTTGGTTTTAAATTATTACAAGCTTCGACTGATGGCGAAGATTCAGCCGACAGTGTTTCTGCTGATTATCTAGCGAAACGTGACTTGTCTGAGCGCAGCTATTTGTTTGCTGGCCTAGGTTATTTAGATGATGCTTTTGATGGTTTTACAGAACAAACCAGTGCGTCGGTGGGTTATGGCTATCGAGTAATTGATACGGAAGATGTTGGTTTAGAACTGGGCATTGGTATCGGTTATCGTGACACTAGCCAATTATTAGTTTTAGAAGATGGAAGTGAATTAGAAGGCGATGATGTCAGTGGCGCAACCGGTGTTTTATTAATGAATTATCGTAATAAAATTACCGCCAATACTGAATTCGTCGATGCTTTTCGAGCTGAAATTGGTTCAGACAATACTTTTGTTGAAAATGAAGCTGCATTGATTGTGGCTATGAATGAAAAGTTTGCCTTAAAAGCAGGCTTGTTGATTCGCCACAATACTGATCCAGCAGAAGGTTTTGATGAAACGGATACAATTACATCAATAAACTTAGTCTACAACTTCTAGTATGTTTGACTTATAAGAATTAGTAGCGTGATACAACGACGTATCATGAAGTAAAAAACCTCGCTTCGGCGGGGTTTTTTTGTCTAATTGATTTAGTTGATTACTCTTAATCGAGTAAAGTTATTGTTAATTTGAATCTTAGGAAGTAGTATTTCTGGTTATGAACTGCAGAACTCTTTTTCTAATAATAACCACATTGTTAGCACACTCAATAAGTCATGTTGCCAGTGCTGATACCACCATTGAAACGATTGCTTTATTTAATGACAAGGCCATGCTGTCCGTGAACGGTAAGAAAGCAAAAATCATTAAAGTTGGTGAGACCTATGAAGGGGTTCGACTGATTAGTTCTAATACAGACCTGGCAGAAGTAGAAGTCGATGGTAAGCGTGAGAGCCTGGCGTTGAACAGTGCGGTTATTTTATCTGCTACATTGGGCACCAAAGTTGAGCCTAAAGATAGTATTCAGATATGGGCCGACGCCAATGGTTTTTTTCGGGCACCAGGTACAATTAACGGCGCGCCTTTAGAGTTTCTCGTTGACACGGGTGCCAATCTTGTTGTTCTAAGTGGTGACCAGGCTGATCGTATCGGCTTAGATTATAAAAATGGTACAAGAAGCTATGCGGTAACAGCGTCGGGTACATCTCCGATGTATGCGATTCGTTTAGACCAGATCAGTTTTGACGGACTCGAACTTAATAATATTAATGCAGGTATTATCGATGGAGCGTTTCCTATCACACCACTGCTGGGAATGACGTTTTTAAGTCGCCTCGATATGACTCGCAGTGGCGATATGATGGAGCTAAAGAAACGCTAAACAGCCCTGAGCGGGGATTTATAAACAGCCCTGAGCGGGTTTTGTTAAACCATTTTGTCGTGTTCGATAACAGCAAATGCGCTGTGATTGTGAATAGACTCAAAGTTCTCAGCATGGACATAGTAGCGCGTAATTTTATCGTTATTATCGAACGCATTCGCCACATCACGAACTACATCCTCAACAAACTTCGGGTTATTATAAGCTTGTTCTGTGATGTATTTTTCGTCAGGGCGTTTTAAGATTGCATATAGCTCAGCACTTGCCTGCGCTTCTACGGTTTTGATTAACTCTTCTAACCAAAGACTATTAGAGCAATTTACCCCAACGGTTAAATGCGAACGCTGGTTATGAGCGCCATACTCAGAAATCTTTTTAGAGCAAGGGCAGAGACTCTTGACCGGCACAGTCACTTCCAAAGTTGAATCGATATGTCCATTTTCAATTTGCCCAACCAAGCTTACTTGGTAGTCCATTAAACTGGTTACTTTTGAGACAGGCGCGGTTTTTTCCAGAAAATAAGGAAACTGCATTTCAATGTATCCGCTATCTGCTTCGAGGCGTTCAACCATCTTGATAAGCAGTTGGTGAAATTTTTTGGACGAAATAACCGTTTCAGTTTCGTTGAGAATTTCCACAAAACGTGACATATGTGTGCCTTTTTGATCTTCAGCTAGGCTAACCGACATTGAGAACGTCGCAATACTCGAAGACTTGCTACCATCTTTATTAAGAATAGTAATCGGGTGAGATATATCTTTTATACCAACACGGTTGATTGGTATTTCTCGACTATCGGTAAGGCCTTGTACGTCCTCAATTGTTTTGTCTTTAGCGTTCACTATTTTGATTCCAGCCGTGATAATAGGGTTAAGACCTATTAGGCAATTTTTGAGTTGTTGTCTGCTTTTTGATCAGCAATTAGTCGATAATGAGATGCGTTCATAACAGCATTTGTAATGCCATCAGCATCGAGTCCGGCGTCGGCTAACATTTGAGCTTGCGAACCGTGGTCTATATATTGGTCTGGTAAGCCTAAATTCAAGGTTGGTATGGAAATTTGTTGCGCTGCAAGGCATTCATTCACACCAGAGCCAGCCCCGCCGGCAACAACGTTTTCTTCAAGGGTGACAATTAGGTCGTGCGACCGGGTGATTTCAACAATAAGTGCCTCATCAAGCGGTTTTACAAAACGCATATTTACCACAGTTGCGCCGAGTGATTCTGCGGCTTCCAATGCGGCTGGTAACAGCGTGCCAAATGAAAGAATAGCCACCTGCGAACCTTGCTTCACCGTAACAGCCTTGGCAAGCGGGATTTCAGTCATTGTTGTTTGTTCTTGTGCACCTGTGCCGGCACCGCGCGGATAACGTACCGAAGTCAGGCCTTTATGTTTATAAGCGCTGTACAGCATATCGCGGCACTCGGCCTCGTCGCTGGGTGCATAAATAACGATATTCGGAATGCAGCGTAAAAAACTAAAATCAAACACACCGGCATGCGTTGGCCCATCAGCACCGACCAGGCCAGCGCGATCAATTGCCAGCATGACATCCAGATCTTGTATGCTGACGTCATGAATCAGTTGGTCGTAAGCGCGTTGTAGAAAAGTAGAGTAAATCGCGACGATTGGTTTTTGTCCATCACAGGCCATACCTGCAGCAAACGTCAGCGCATGCTGCTCTGCAATGGCAACATCGAAATAACGATCCGGATACTCTTGTGAAAAACGCATCAGCCCAGAGCCTTCACGCATCGCGGGAGTAATCGCTAACAATTTATCATCGTGCTCAGCCATATCGCACAGCCAGTCACTAAACACATCGGTATATGTGCGGACTTTGGTTTTTTTGCCAATAACACCTGTCGATGGGTCAAATGGGGCAACTCCATGATAGGTAATCGGTGCTCCCTCGGCAGGTTCAAAGCCTTTGCCTTTTTTGGTAACAATGTGTAAGAAACGTGGGCCGTCAATCTCTTTAAGATTGTTAAGGGTTTTCACTAAGGTCTCAATATCATGACCATCGATTGGTCCTGCGTAATAGAAGCCCATTTCTTCAAAAAAAGTACTCGGCATCACCATGCCTTTAATATGCTCTTCCCAGCGTCGCGCGTAATCACGCACAGGCGGGATAATTTCTAAGGCTTTTTTGGTGCCTTTTCTCACCGAAGTGACCGTTGGGCCAGTCATCATGCGTGTTAAGTAATTACGCAATGCGCCAACGTTGGGCGAAATCGACATATCGTTATCGTTTAGGATAACCAAAATATTGGCATCCATATCGCCGGCATTATTTAATGCTTCAAACGCCATGCCAGCTGTGAGTGCACCATCGCCGATTACCGCCACTACATCTCTATCCAGTTTTTGTTGAGCCGCGGCCACCGCCATACCCAATGCGGCGGATATTGATGTGCTTGAATGGCCAGCGCCAAAGGTATCGTATTCGCTTTCTGAACGCTTTAAAAAGCCAGATAAACCACCGGGTTGACGGATCGTATGAAGTTCGTCACGACGCCCAGTCAGTATTTTATGCGGATAGGCTTGATGGCCGATATCCCAGACTAATCGATCATTCGGAGTGTTAAATACATAATGCAAGGCAGTGGTTAACTCAACGGTGCCTAAGCCAGCTGCCAGATGGCCGCCTATTTTTGCCACGGTATCAATCAAGAATTGGCGGGTTTCATCACAGACTTGCTGTAATTGATTTTGATCGCACTGTCTCAGATCACTGGGGCTATTCAGTGTCATTAAAAGCGGATATTTATTTGATGTATTTGTCACTATTAATATCTATACAGCTTATTTTTTGCGGTTCACTACCAAGTTGGCAAGTTCCAACAGAGACTCGGTATTATCGCTGATTGAGCTAATGCTTGCTATGGCTTCTTGATAAAGATTTTGCGCTAATAGTTTCGACTCTTCTAAGCCAATAATGGAGGGATACGTTGATTTACCGAGATTTTGGTCAGCACCACTGGTTTTGCCCAGTTCTTCGGTGCTTGCTTCAATGTCTAAAATATCGTCAACAACTTGAAATGCCAAACCAAGATTATTGGCATAAATGGTGAGCTGTTTAATTGCGATATTATTTTTCTGCTCAGCACAGAGTGCACCGCAGATAACCGCGGCTCGAATTAACGCCCCGGTTTTACATCGATGGATGTTTTCTAATTCGGGTTGCGATAGAGTTTGTTGGGTTGCAAGAATATCCAGCATTTGACCGCCGACCATGCCGCTAGCACCCGCGCATTGCGATAATATGTGACTTATTTCACGTGATTGCGTATCGCTGAACGGTGAGGTTGGTGCGTTAATTAATTCAAACGCCAATGTGACTAACGCATCGCCTGCCAAGATCGCCGTTGCTTCATCAAACTGTATATGGCTGGTTGCTTTGCCACGACGCAGATCGTCATCGTCCATGGCTGGCAAATCATCATGGATTAATGAATAGCTATGAATGCATTCTAATGCTGCGGCTACAGTGTCGAGTTTATTTAATGGCGCATTAACCGCGAACCCTGAGGCATAGACCAGTAATGCACGAATACGTTTGCCGCCATCTAAGGTGGAGTAGCGCATGGCTTCTAATAAACGTGATGGAATTTCCAACTGCTGGCTTTTGGCCGACAGCGTTGTATCAAGCACGTTTTCAATGCGCGTTTGAAGTTCGTTTAGACGGTTGTTCACAAGAAAAAAAGAGTCAGTATTAAGGCTTTGAATTATCTTGAATTAGTCTTGTTCGAAGTTGGTGGTTGAAAACAGCCCCTCGTTGTCTTTAACCAGAATTTCAACTTTTTGTTCGGCGTCCTTAAGCTTGGAATGGCAATGCTTCATCAGCGCAACACCACGCTCAAAATCACTCAAAGAGGTCTCTAATTCTTGTTCGCCACGTTCCATGCGCTGCACAATATTTTCGAGTTCTTGATAGGCTTGTTCGAAGTTCAGTTTATCAAGTTTTGTGTCTTGTTTGGACATAATGTCGCCTCAGGATAATTTGAATCAGTATTTTAACACTGCTTCGCCAATACTCGGTGATTGAATGCATTTTTTTCACTATTTTTTTAACGAATACACAGACAGCTAGGGTAGAATCTAGGCATAAAATTAACTCATCAAATATAAACGCATCAAACCATATGACAGCTGATTACGATTCTTCCGCGATTGAGGTATTAACCGGTTTAGAGCCTGTGCGCAAGCGCCCGGGCATGTATACATCGACTGAAAGACCGAATCACTTAGTGCAAGAGGTAGTCGATAACAGTGTCGACGAAGCAATTGCCGGTCATTGTAAAACGATTGACGTTACCCTGTTTAAAGATGGCTCAATCGAGGTAGGCGATGATGGCCGCGGTATGCCGGTCGACCTACATCCCGAAGAAGGTTTGCCGGGGGTTGAAGTAATTATGAGTCGCCTGCATGCCGGTGGTAAGTTCTCCAATAAGAACTATCGTTTCTCCGGTGGTTTGCATGGCGTTGGTATCTCGGTGGTGAATGCTTTATCAAAAAATGTTGAAGTTTGGGTCAAGCGCGAAGGCAAGGAATTCAATATGTCGTTTGCCGATGGCACCAAGGTGCAAGATTTAGAAGAAATTGGCACAGTCGGGCAACGCAATACCGGCACCACGATTCGTTTTTGGCCTGATCCGGTCTTTTTTGATTCCTCAAAAGTCAGTGCGCGTCGTTTATGTCGACTCTTAAGAGCAAAAGCGGTTCTGTGCCCACGCTTAAAAATTAATTTTGAAGACCAAATTGACCCAAAAAATAGTCAAAGCTGGTATTACGAAGACGGCTTAAAAGACTATTTGCTTGGTTCCTTAGGCGATAACGAGCGATTACCAGAAGAGGGCTTTCAAGGCAAAGAGGGCAACGAAGATGAAGAAGTAGAATGGATCGTAGTCTGGGCTCAAGAGACCAGCGATGCTATAACAGAAAGCTATGTAAATTTAATTCCGACCGTTCAAGGTGGCTCTCATGTGAATGGCTTGCGAATCGGTTTAACCGAAGCAATGCGAGAGTTTTGTGACTTTCGAAATCTTTTGCCTAAAGGCGTTAAATTGTCGCCAGAAGATGTGTGGTCACCGTGTCAATACGTGTTGTCTGTGAGAATGAAAGACCCACAATTCTCAGGCCAAACGAAAGAGAAACTTTCGTCGCGAGACATAACCCAATTTATTTCATCCAAAGTAAAAGACACCTTTGCATTGTGGTTAAACCAAAATTTAGAAGTCGGCGAACGGATCGCCATGGTGGCGATTGAAAACGCGCAAAGCCGACTCAAAACAGCTAAAAAAATCACTCGTAAAAAAATCACCAGCGGTCCGGCCTTGCCAGGTAAGTTGGCGGATTGTTCCAGCGAAGACATCGATATTACCGAACTGTTTTTAGTCGAAGGTGACTCAGCCGGTGGTTCAGCCAAGCAAGCGCGTGATCGAAAAACACAGGCGATCATGCCACTCAGAGGTAAAATATTAAACACGTGGGAAGTCGAGTCTGGGCAGGTTCTGGCCTCACAAGAGGTGCACGATATTTCCGTCGCGATTGGTGTGGATCCGGGGTCCGATAGTCTAGAAGGGCTGCGATACGGCAAGATTTGTATTTTGGCTGATGCCGACTCCGACGGGTTGCATATCGCGACCCTGCTATGTGCCTTATTCGTCAAACATTTTCGTTCATTGGTAGAAGCAGGGCATCTTTATGTTGCGATGCCGCCACTGTATCGAATCGACCAAGCCAAACAAGTTTTCTATGCGCTTGACGATGAAGAGCATGATGAAATTATTGCACGCATTAAAGCGGAAAAATCCAATGCCAAAATTAATGTGCAACGCTTTAAAGGCCTAGGTGAAATGAACCCAAGTCAGCTGCGTGAAACCACCATGCAAGAAGACACTCGTCGACTGGTGCAAATGACCATTTCTATGGGCGATGGCACCAACAAAATGATGGATATGCTGCTAGCCAAGAAACAAGTGCCCGCACGAAAATCATGGCTGAGCAAAAAAGGCGATCAAGCCGAAGTCGCTTAACGAAACTGACTAGATAAGTGTTAGTAAACAAGGGCTTATATAGGCACTTTAAGGGCAATTATTATCTGGTTGTCGATGTTGCCAAAGACTCCGAAACACAACAAGACATGGTGGTGTATCGAGCGTTGTATGGCGATAAAAAACTATGGATAAGACCGTACGAGATGTTCAATGAAGTCATTGAACGAGAAGGTGTTAAGCACAAACGCTTTGCTTACTGTGACGAACAAAGACTCGTTTTAGAAGCAGCAGTTTTTGACATAGTAGAAGGTCAAGCAACCCAATTCGAGCTGGCATTCGAACAAGCTCAATGCATAATCAGCGCAATGACAGGTTATATCTCGCATGATATCCAACGCTGCATAGAGCAACCAAATCAATATCTATTACTAGTGCAATGGCAAACACTAGAAGACCATACCGTTGGTTTTAAAGAGTCTCAGCAATATCAGCAATGGCGAGACTTGCTGCACGACTTTTTTAGTAAAACGCCCGCTGTTTTGCATTATCAAAAATTAAATATAGCCGACTAGTGAGCGAGTCAGGCGCTAGCAAACCCACAATAATCTGCAGTTGCCACATGAACAAGGTTTAACCTAGAACCCGTCATTTTTCATTGGCAATGCTCGTGATATTCAGTAATCTCATCTGCGGCGAAAACGTGTTTTCTAACGGGTAGCCTCTTAGTCTCTCTTTTATTTGGGGCTTAGAAAATAATAATTCAAAACACAGACTACATAGGAGATATTTAATGAAATTTACCGTATTAACATTGGGCTTATTACTCACATCAGCTGCATTCGCGCAAGCGCCAACACCGCCAGCTCCAACCACTGCGCAAGAATGGTTTGATGGCAAGGACGTGAATGAAGATGGTTTTCTTGTCCTTGAGGAAGTTCCTGGTACGCGTACCGAAGGTAACTTCGATTCTTTTGATACTGACAAAGATGGCAAATTAAGTTTTGAAGAATATCGAATTGGTCGTGAAGCAACCGAAGGCGCCGGTGGTGGTATGGGCGGAATGGGTGGTTAAGGAAATCATTCAGAAATACTAAATGAGTGAGAGCCATAAATATAAAAAATATGGCCCTCATTTTTTTATCTAACAATCAGGATTATTGTTATAAAGGAAGACGAACAAGGACGCTTTCAGCCAATAGCACCAACGCCACCACGACCACCACCACCAAAAACAACAACAACAACATCACCAACAACAACGACAACAACAACACCAACACCAACAACAACACCAACATCAACACTAAGAACACCAACACCAACACCAACAACAACAACAACAACAACAACGACGACAACTAAAGCAACAAGAACAACAACAACAAGAACAACAACAAAACAACAACAACAACAAC
>CALLIL010000071.1 GCA_938009755.1 uncultured Marinomonas sp. | reverse complement strand
CGTGACCTTTCTTGAAGGGAAAACGACTCAAGATTTTATTACCACCATGGCCGCAAAAGAGAACATTAACATGACGCTTCTTGGTTTATCCAATGAGCAAATTGCAGAAGTTCTGGGGTTAGACACAACACACCCTGAAGGGCTTTTCTT
The DNA here is from genome assembly GCA_938009755.1 of uncultured Marinomonas sp. Classification (GTDB taxonomy): domain Bacteria; phylum Pseudomonadota; class Gammaproteobacteria; order Pseudomonadales; family Marinomonadaceae; genus Marinomonas. The sequence goes on along the minus strand of CALLIL010000071.1, from coordinate 10,514 downwards.
TGCGAACACTTTTCGATATCACGACGGGGACAGTGACGTGAGTATTTTGAAGCATTCTCATGAGCTTTTACAAAATACACTCGATGAGCTATGGGAAAAAAGAGCTAAGGATCTACCTTATAAATCTGCTTATGAAGCATTAATTATGGCATCTATCATTGAAAAAGAAACCGGCGTACCTGAAGAGCGAGGTTTAATTTCTAGAGTGTTTATCAGTCGCTTGGAAAAGAGAATGCGATTGCAGACAGACCCAACAGTAATTTACGGCTTAGGTGATTCATTTACTGGCAATCTAACCCGCAAAGGGTTAAGAAGTGACTCGCCATATAACACCTATAGAGTGTTTGGTTTACCTCCAACACCGATTGCTAATGTTGGTCGAGAAGCAATTGAGGCAGCACTAAACCCAAGCGAAACCACTGCACTGTATTTTGTCGCCAAAGGTGATGGTACTCACACTTTTTCAAACACATTAAGAGAACATAATAACGCGGTAAGAAAATACCAATTTAAACGCCGTGAAGACTATCGATCAACACCACAAGTCACGGAATGAAGGCAGTAGTTATGAAGGGTAAATTTATTTCGTTAGAAGGCGGAGAAGGCAGCGGTAAAACAACCGCCATAGCTTATATTCAGCAATGGTTAGAATCTAATAATATTGCATATTTAATGACTCGTGAACCTGGCGGAACACCGTTATCAGAGCAAATCAGAGAGCTCATTCTGACACCGAGAAAAGAGCCCGTAAATAATACAACTGAACTTCTTCTCGTTTTTGCCGCGCGAGCGCAGCACATTGCAGAAAAAATTCAACCGGCATTGAACCAAGGTCTTTGGGTAATCAGTGACCGCTTCATAGATTCATCTTACGTCTATCAGGGAAAGGCTCGCAATGGCGACATTCAAGTCCTTAACCAATTAACACAATGGGTTGTTGGCGAAAATAAACCAGACGCGACATTAGTCTTGGATGTTCCGGTAGAAATTGGTCAACAAAGAGTTATCGAGCGTCAACACCAAGATAGACTGGACAAAGAATCCACCGCTTTCCATCAAAAAGTGCGTGATGGCTTTCTTGAACGTGCAGATGCCGAACCAAACAGAGTCAAAATAATCGACGCTAGCCTTTCATTAGAAGCGGTTCAACAACAAATTGAAACGCAATTAAATGCACTAAAGCACGCTTGGTCTGACAGTGAAGGCGGTGCTTAACACATGACAATGCTTGCGCCCTGGCTCACGCCTTCTTTACATCAAATTCAAGCGTTGAAACAAAGTAACAGCTTGTCACACGCCTTATTGCTAACAGGCGCGGACGGTGTTGGTCAAGAATCACTGGCTCGAGAAATGGTCAAAGACCTTATGTGTGAAAGCCAGCAAACAGCTGCCTGTGGTGAGTGCCACTCTTGTCAACTTATGAAAGCAGAGACACACCCTGATTTTCGAGTATTAGATGGTGAAGAGGCTGGCATAAAAGTTGATCAAATTCGACTTTTAGTAAAACAAATAAGCCAAAAGCCTCAGGTCGGGCAAAATAAGGTTGTTTTAATTACTCACGCTCAAGCAATGAATATCAACGCCGCAAACGCCGTATTGAAAGCACTTGAAGAGCCCGCTGCAAAAACGTATTTTATTTTAACCAGCTCTCAATCAACCAGCCTTTTACCGACCATTCGCAGTCGCTGCCTTCTAGTGAACATTCCAACGCCTAATCAAGCAGATGTGGAAACTTGGCTCTCACAGCAAGCAGACGGTGACAATCTTAAAACGCTTTTCTGGTTGACCACCCAACCTTTTCGTTTACAGTCTATACAGCAGCAGGGGAAGCTCTCTCTATACACAGAACTTCCTGGACGATTGGCCGATATGCTCCAAGGCAACATATCTTCTACGGAAGTCTTAAAAGGAGTAGACAGCAAAAACATTGACGATATCTGCAATGGGTTATCTGCGATTCTTCATCAATGCATTCTTAGCTCCACTGGAACGATGATAGAAGACGCCTTACGCGATGTTTATCCATTATTGATGGCGCGTTTAGGCATTCAAGGTCTGATGCTTCGCTATCAAGCATTGCAGGCATTAAAGTCTGATTTGCACAAGACCAATTTAAATCCCGTCATGCAACTTACACATGAATTGAACCACTGGTAAACCAACTATGTTAATTGATACCCATTGCCACCTTGATATGCTCGATCTAAGCCCTTACGACAATGATATTAATGGCGCTATTGATGCGGCTTATCACAAAGGTGTAAGGCAATTATTAAGTATCTCTGTCGATCTTCAAAAAATGGACACAATCTTAGGCTTTACTCAGCGCTCTGGCGTTTATGCAAGCTGTGGCGTACATCCGCTGCACAGTGAAGACTTGGTCACAGACGAAGAAATTCTTCACACATTCGCAAAGAATCAGAACATTATTGCGCTAGGCGAAACCGGTTTAGATTATTTTTATGAGTCATCTCAAGAGGCGCATGATGCTCAAAAAGTAAGCTTTATGCATCACCTTCAAGCGGCAGGGAAACTTGATTTGCCTGTGATTGTTCACACAAGAAGTGCAAAAGAAGACACGCTGTCTTTGATAAAACAATATGGTAATCCAGATACAGCCGGTGTTTTACACTGTTTCACTGAGGATTATGCGATGGCGAAAGCGGCCTTAGATGAAAATTATCTAATTTCCATTTCTGGCATTGTTACGTTTAAAACCGCAGAAGACTTAAAGGAAACCGTACGTAAGCTGCCGTTAGAATCCTTACTTGTAGAAACGGATTCTCCTTATCTTGCTCCAGTACCTCATCGAGGCAAGAAAAATGAACCTCAATACGTATCAGAAGTGGCACAGTATGTTGCTGATTTAAAAGGCATTCGTTATGAAGCATTGCTCGAAGCGACTGCAGAGAATTTTCATCGTGTTTTCAAACGCGCAAATCCAGACAACCAACTGTCATTAAACAATTGAACTTACGACAGATTTCAAAGAAGTGATTGTTTAAAGTGAAAGTAGAGTGTTAGTCTCAATACATTGTATTTATTAAATAATTTTAGAAGAGATAGCATTTTCTCTTCCCAGTCACCATTGATCGGCTGCTAATTACAGGCAATCTAAATTAAAGGAACTTTATTGATGTCAAACATGGTTATCTCTCTTCCATATCAAGCTCTTGCTGCGAAAGTTCCTAGCGACCATTTACCTTTTAAAACATTAAATGATATCGAACCTCTCAGTGGTATTTTAGGTCAAGAACGCGCCGTTGAGGCCATTCAATTTGGCGTTGCCATGCAGCGTCCTGGATACAATATTTTTGCTATGGGCGACTCAGGAACAGGACGCTCATCTTATGTATTGAATTACCTAAAAAGCGAAGCGAAACGTCGTGAAGCGCCAAACGAATGGGCCTACATAAATAACTTTACGGAAAGTCATCGCCCAAAAGCCTTGGAATTTGAGCCGAGCAAGGCGTCTGAGTTCGACAAAGACATTCGCGCTTTAATAGATGGTTTAATGACAACCTTTCCAGCGGCTTTTGAAAACCCATCTTATCAGCAGCAAAAAGGCGTTATTGACCGCGCTTTTAATGATAAATACGAAGCTGCTATTAACAAAGTAGAACGTATCTCAGGGAAAATTGGTGTCGCTATGTTTCGTGATGCTTCTTCCGTTAGTTTTGCGCCAATGAAAGAGGGCAAAGCATTAGAGGAGCATGAATTTGCGGCGTTAACAGACGATGAACGTGATGCATTCCAAGAAGGAGTTTCTCAGTTAGAAGGTTTACTCAATGAAGAGCTGCTAGGCTTACCTCAATGGAAACGAGAAACCTACGATCAAATTCGCCAATTAAACTTGGATACAGTAAAGGAAGCACTCGATCCTTTAATGTCAAACCTGTTTAAGAAATATCAAGACAACACGGAAATCACAGCACACTTAACAGAACTCCGCGCTGACTTAGATAAAACCATTATCGATCAAATGGCCGATGATAAAGCGGCGGAGAACCGTGATGAAGTAGGCCGTCGACAGTTTTATGAAGAGTTGTATTTACCGAACATTGCAATGACACACGACATCGGCAGTGGTCAGCCTGTTGTTTATGAGCCACATCCAACGTACCGCAACTTATTTGGCCATGTTGAACACAGCAGTGATCAAGGCATGTTAGTGACTAACTATCGCCTTATTCGCTCTGGCAGTCTGCACAAAGCCAATGGTGGTTACTTAATACTCGATGCAGAGAAATTACTCACAGATCACTATTTATGGGAAGCATTGAAGCGTGCTCTGAAAAGTAAAACCCTGAAAATTGAGCACCCATACGCGGACATGGGATTGATGAACACCATGACGCTATCGCCACAAGATCTCCCTCTACAGGTAAAGGTTGTGTTAATTGGTGCACGTGATATTTATTACTTACTTCAAGATGCAGACCCAGACTTCCAAGAGATGTTTCGTGTTCTTGTCGATTTTGACGATACGCTCAAACGTTCAAAAGAATCGGAACTGTCCTTTGCTCGATTAATGAAAGACAGAGTTGATAAAGAAGAATACGCAAATGTCACTCGTGATGGTGTTGCGGCATTGATTGAATACAGTAGTCGCCTAGCTGAGCACCAACGTGAAATGGCGGCAAAAATTGGCGATGTTTTTGAACTCCTTGGGGAAGCCGACTTTGTTCGCCAGATGGCAAAAGACTCAGAAATCACTGCGGAGCATATTTCTCGTGCATTAAAAGCGAAAAAACACCGCACAGGGCGTGTCAGTGAAAAAATTATTGAAGAAATCATTGAAGGTACTGTGTTGCTAGAAAGCGACGGTCTCTCCGTAGGGAAAATTAACGGCTTAACCGTAATGCAGATTGGCGATAGCAGCTTTGGTGCACCAGCTCGTATTTCAACGACTGTGTATCCTGGCGGAAAAGGCATTATTGATATTGAGCGTGAATCCAATTTGGGACAAAACATCCACTCAAAAGGTGTGTTAATTTTATCTGGTTACTTGGGAAATAAGTACGCTCAACGCTTTCCATTAGAGATATCGGCTTCAATCGCTATGGAACAGAGCTACGGCTATATCGATGGTGACAGTGCTTCTACCGCTGAATTATGTTGCTTGTTATCCGCTTTAGTTCAAGTGCCTATTCGCCAAGATTTGGCGATTACAGGCTCACTGAATCAATACGGTGAAATACAGGCCATTGGCGGCGTGAATGAAAAAATCGAAGGGTTCTTTAGTGTTTGTCGCGCGCGAGGCTTAACCGGCACGCAAGGTGTTATTATTCCGAAATCCAACGCGAACAATCTTATGTTGGACGATGACATTATTGAAGCAGTGAAAGAGGGTAAGTTCCATATTTACGCAGTGTCGACAGCAGATGAGGCTTTGCATTTATTGACGGGCGTAGAGCCTGGCGTTGTAAATGATGAAGGCGAATACCCAGAAGGCACCTTATCCGCTAAAGTCATTGAACGCTTAGAAGAAATCGCAAATTTAGGTGAAGATGAAGAAGAGGAAGACACAGATAGCGAGGAAGACGCTAAAAAATCGTAATCCATAAGCCTAAAAAAGGATTAACGGTTCAAAACTTACCGTTAGTCCTTTTGATGACTTCAGCGTCACAGTCGGAATTTACTAACGAGTATACCGTGTAATAAAGGCCTGTTTTTTTAACGAACACATAACTTGCCACTTCCTTCCGTTTACTTGGTAAATGTCTCTTTAAAATCAAAGCTCTTTTAAACGTTTTGCCTTTAACATACTCTTCAGCACTTTTGTTAGATGCCATTTTTGCATCGTAATCGCCACACTCAGCGAAAGCACTACCGGCAACACAAAAACAAACAATAACTGAAAGAAAGAACTTTGAAATAAAAATAGTAATCTCCTGCTCTCTAATTAGGTGAACATTTTTCATTGACGGCATTTGAATGTTACATCAAAACAAAAGTGGACTGCACCATAAGTGGCTCATAAAACAAAATTACAATATACATCGTGTATTATTTAAAAGACGTGGTATTTTAAAACCTCTTATATTAAGCAATCAATTTGACACTTTTGGTTTGCCTTTTCAAGGAAAGGAGTATTTCCATGAACAAGTTTTTTTTCGTCTCAGTGTTGTTGTCTTTTACTGTGGTCAGCTCAAATGTATTAGCACATGGAGTATGCGGCCACACAGAATTACATGGTTATATGGAGAACATCAAAGATGAACTGAAATTGATGTCTACAGATGTTAAATCTGGAGACAATGAATCCGCTACTCAACATGTTGAAATACTTATTTCTTTATTTGAAAAGTCTAGAAAAACAGCACCATATAGCTTCACAAACGAAGAACTTGAAGGCGATAATTTGACCAAAAAAACCTTGCAATATCAGGCTGCGATAGATGGCGTGATTACAACTTTAAAAGAGCTAAACACGGCACTGCATAATGAAGATGCAAATAAAGTAAGGCAGTTGTTTGGAGAAATTGGCTCACAACGAAACGCTGGACACCGAACATTTAAAGCAAATTGCTAACTCTGCTGGATGGTGTCTGAATTCGCTGTTACAATGCGCGCGATAAAGAGAGGATATTATGGCTCGTGTGAAAAAATCGCGCAGTATGCGTGGAAAGTTAGGTAAAACAGGTTCAAAAGAAGCAATGAAAGAGCAAAATAAAGCTCGCAAAGCCTCTTCAACACGTCGTTTTACCACAAAAAAATCAAAAGAACGAAAAGAGCAAGCACACAAAAAGTTAGAAAGACTGGGCTTGCTTCCAGAAAAGGAAGAGGCAAGTACACCAGTTCGACCACGACGTTTTGTGTATGTAAAGCCAGTTGATGAGAAAGAAGAGCAGGCAAAGAAAGACGCCGAAAAGCTTGTTAATGGTGTGAACACAGAAAGCCAGAATTTATCAACGGATGAACTGTTATTTGCTTTTACTGAAGAAAACTAGCTTTTATCAATCACGCACAAGGAAAGGCTGCCAATTTAATTAGCAGCCTTTTTTTATACAAAGTAATCTCAATAAGGCCAACTTATGCGCTTATGGGTCGATGCAGACGCCTGTCCGAACGTCATAAAAAATATTCTTTTTCGTGCTGCTGAAAGAGTAGAGATCCCTTGTATTTTGGTTGCCAATCAAGCGATCTCAATACCACCTTCTAAGTGGATTGAACGCAGGGTTGTTAGTTCTGGTTTTGATGTGGCAGACAATTACATTGTTGATAACATTAACCCTCAAGACCTTGTGGTGACAGCAGACATTCCACTTGCCGCCGATGTAATTGACAAAGGTGGATTGGCAATTAATCCTCGCGGTGAGCTTTACACCAAAGAAAATATAAAACAGCGTCTTAGTATGCGAGATTTCATGGAGCAAATGCGATCCTCTGGTTTACAAACAGATGGGCCTGCGTCTTTCAATCAGCAAGATCGAATGGCGTTCGCAAATACATTAGATAAGCTTTTAGCAAAAAAGTTAAATTAATCGTACAAACACTGGAAAGCCGTATTTGGAAAATGCTTTATGAGTGTTTTCCAAATTAACGTTTATGGGTGAATTAATATGAAAAAGATTGTCGTTGTTGGTGGTGGTGCTGGCGGGTTAGAGCTTGTTACTAAGCTTGGTCATGCTTTTGGTAAAAAACAGCAGGCGGAAGTGATACTAATAGATCGAAGTCAAACACACATCTGGAAACCTTTATTGCATGAAGTTGCTACCGGCTCATTAGACATCAATAATGATGGTTTGAACTATCGAGCCCATGCAGCCAAACATCACTACCAGTTTCAGTTGGGTACCTTAATCGATGTAGACCCTAAAACATGCCAATTAACACTGGCATCTTTGACGGATGATAAAGGTCATATTATTTTACCTGAACGCTCAATTCAGTATGACTCTCTTATTATGGCCATTGGCAGTGTCAGTAACGATTTTGGCACTCCTGGAGTATCTGACAATTGCTATTTCCTTGACTCTCATAAACAAGCTGAGCGCTTTCAACAAGCACTTCTTAACCAATTTTTGCGTGTCCATCAGGAAGGTCCAGATGCCAGGTTGAAACTTGCTATTGTGGGCGGCGGGGCAACAGGCGTTGAGCTATCCGCAGAATTGTTTCATGTTGCCGACATGCTTAAAGCTTACGGAATGCCAGAAATGTCTGGTAAACGAGTGCAAGTTGAGCTTATTGAAGCGGGATCACGCATTCTACCTGCATTGCCTGAACACATAGCGTCGCTAGCAGCAAAAGAGTTGATTCGTTTAGGTGTGACTATTAGTGAAAACACACGTGTTGTTCGTGCCTATGATGGTGGTTTTCACACGGCTGACGAAGTAGATATTCATGCTGATTTAATGATTTGGGCAGCTGGCGTTAAAGCACCCGATTTTGTTGCAGACATTGAAGGCTTTGAAACAACCAGAAACAACCAAATTCTTGTAAAGAATACACTTCAGACGACTCAGTTTGATAATGTGTTTGTTATTGGTGATTGTTGTGCTTGTGAGCAAGCGGATGGCTCTTTTGTGCCTCCACGAGCTCAGTCAGCTCATCAAATGGCATCCTTGGTATTTGATAACATTAAAGCTTCATTTTTAAGTGAACCATTAAAAGAGTACGTCTATAAAGATTACGGCTCTTTGGTAAATTTAAGCCGTTATAGTACGGTTGGTAATTTGATGGGGAACTTAATGGGCGGCTCTATGTTTATAGAAGGGCGTATTGCTCGTTTTGTATACGTCTCTCTGTATCGATTGCACCTGATTGCAATCCATGGATGGCTGAAAGCAACAATTATTATGATGGCTCAAAAGATAGGCAAGGTCGTAAAACCTAAATTAAAATTACATTGAAAAAATGGCGACTACTATACAAGATAAGACATCGGCTTAAATACTGATTTTTTTTACCTTCTTCAATGGATTATGAAAACAATGAATACACCTTGCCTGATCTAATGGTAAGGTAACATCATATAGATTTACCTTATAAAGGCGTACTAATTTGACAGCGTTAAAAAGAAGTTTCCTTAAGTTAAACCGGCTTATTTTGTTTACTGCACTAACTGCAACTGTGGTTACATTTTTTAATAGCTTTTACTCCAACTACGAAGTTCAAAAAGAACAATTGATCCATCAAGGTATTGAAGTAAATAGCGCATACGCTAAAAAACTGTCTGAAACCACAGAGTTATTCCTAAACTCATCTCAACAACAGTTAGCTTACGTGGCAAAAAAATCTGCAGCCAATATGGCTGATGGAGAAACCTTAAAAAGAAATGTCGATCAACTAAAATATCAAACAAATACATTCAATTCTGTTGTAATAAGTAGTGCCGATGGTATTGCCTTGGCGGCCTCACCTGAAACGTTGCAACTCGTTGGAAAACAACTTCGTTCAAGCGGAAGTTTAGAGCCGTTAGAAAGACAAGAGGCCATGATTAGTGCTCCCTATATGTCCGCTCTCAACAACCTACTGATTGTCTTGTCTGCGCCAATTTTTAATGATGGGTTATATTTAGGCTATATTGGCGGCACTATATACCTTAAAAAAGACAACATTCTCAATGGGATATTAGGTAAGCATTTTTACAAAAATGGTTCCTATATTTATGTAATAGATCAAGAGAAGCACATACTTTATCACCCAAACCAAGAGCGCATAGGATCTGTTTTTGAGAACAATGATAATATTGATGAAATAGTCAGTAAATCTGAAGGTGGCATGATATTAACAAATAGTCAGAACATTGAAATGTTAGTAGGGTACGCAAAGATTCCTAGCACTGGCTGGACGATTATTACTCAAAGCCCATTAGAGTCATCTTTGCTTCCTTTAACGGGTATCATGGAAGAGGTTGTTTTACGCACTCTTCCTATAGGGATTGCTGTATTTGCCTTTATATGGATTTTCGCCTTAGCTATTTCACGCCCGTTACAACAATTAGCTGACAAAGCAAAATATTTGGATAATCCGACAGTAAATGACGACATAGAGAAAATAAATTCCTGGTATGTAGAAAGTTTTGGTCTTAAGAAAGCAATTCTCAGCGGCGTAAAAATACTTCAGGGCCAAATAGGACAGCTTCAACATGATGTAGAAACAGACCCACTAACTGGCGCAAATAATCGAAGAGCATTTGAATTAAAGCTCAAACAATTATCCTTATTGGAAACGCCGATTTCTGTTTTAGCAATAGACATTGACTACTTTAAAAAAATTAATGATACATATGGTCATGATGTAGGTGATGACGTACTTATAGAATTAACTAAAATAATCAATTCATTTTCCGATGAAGCGGACATGGTTGTAAGAATGGGCGGTGAAGAATTTATATTATTGTTACATGGAGCAACAGTAAAACAAGCTTTTACTGTTGCCGAAAAGCTTCGCGTTGCTATTTCTGAAAACGAGTTCAGTAACATTGGTCATATTACCGTTTCTATTGGTGTTGCTGCATGGCCCAATTTGTTATCAACCGCCACAACGATTAATCGGAAAATGAATTG
>CALLIL010000070.1 GCA_938009755.1 uncultured Marinomonas sp. | reverse complement strand
GTGAGGCAATCATCTAGTGCACCCCAGTATCTACCAAATAAGCCCGTGTTATCGTAAAAGAACAACGCAGAGGCTTTAAAGCCTGATTGGTCACTTGCTACAACCAACAAAATTCGGTCTTTCATCTCGTTAAAAATGCGTTCGAAAAAGGACTCAGTTAAATAGCCGTTATGGCCACTGCGCTTTAGGTAAGTATGTTGATAGCAAAGATAAAACTCTTTTTGTATTTCATAGGTGATTGCCTCACCTGTTAACCTTTGTATTTTTAAGCCTTGTTGTGCTTTTAATCGTTCTTTGTTAATCGTCTTTCGTTTTCTTGATTTGAACGTGGATAAGTAATGCTCAAAGCTATCGTAATTTCGGTTGGTCCATTGAAATTGAACTGAATAACGGGGTAGCCCAGAAAGTGAGATTAACTTTTTTTGCTGCGTGGGTGTGGTAAAAAGCCAATGATACGAAGAAATATCTTGTCTAGTTTTTAAATGGGTATCGATAGCGTTCAAACATGGCGTCAGTTTATCTTGTTTCACTAAAATTCGTTTGCCAGTCACCGGTGTAAATGGAATAGCGCCGATCCATTTCGGGTAATAATCTAAACCGTGCTGAGAATAAGCGTCTGCCCAAGCGTGATCAAATACGTACTCGCCATAGCTGTGTGTTTTAATATAGCCGGGCACAACGGCTAGCAATGTCGCGTTTTCATCGTATACCGCTAAATGGTTTGGCTGCCAGCCAGTATGATTAACAGCTGAATTGTTTACTGAACCGCTTAATTCCAAGGCCCTTAAAAAGTGATAGGATAAAAAGGGGCCGGCATCTTGGGCGAGGAGATCCCATACGGCCTGCGTAAAATCAGAAATACTGGCGTGTTGTTTAACAATAAGAGACAAGCGCGATACCTTAAAACTAATACATTAGAAAACACTTCATACTATGACCGAAGATAACCACAAAGTCATTCGCCATACGTTAACGCAGTTGCTCAGCCGTCGCGAACATGGCTTTAACGAACTTATATTTAAGTTAGAAAAAAAGGGCTTTAATCAGGACGATTTTTTGCCTGTTTTGCACCAATTTAAACAAGCGAACATTCAGTCTGATTCGAGATTTGTAGAAATGCATTATCGTGCGGGTATAAGCAAGGGACAAGGGCCAACGCGTATAAAAGAAGTCTTAAAGCAGCATAAAATAGAAGATAGTGATCTGTTTGCGGGCTTTAGCGACATTGATGTTGATTGGTTTGAACTTGCATGGGTTGTGAAATGTAAAAAGTTTGGCGAATTACCACCCAAAGACACAAAAGAAAAAGCCAAACAACAACGATTTTTATTGTATCGAGGTTTTTCATACGAGCACATTGAACACGCGCTGACAAATGAGGTTAATTCGTGATACCTTAACGCCAGAAATCGTCAGTACTCTAGCACTAAGGACTACTTACTTAATGACACTCTCTACAGCAGAACTTCGCAACGCTTTTTTTAGCTACTTTGCTAGCAATCATCATCAGCAAGTGAGCAGCTCATCATTGGTTCCTTCCGATGACCCAACCTTGTTGTTTACTAACGCCGGAATGAACCAGTTTAAAGATGTGTTCTTAGGCAAAGAAAAACGCTCATACAATCGAGCCGTAAGCTCTCAACGTTGTGTTAGAGCTGGCGGAAAGCACAATGATTTAGAAAATGTAGGTTACACTGCACGTCACCATACTTTCTTTGAAATGTTGGGGAATTTTAGTTTTGGCGATTACTTTAAAAAAGATGCGATTCATTATGCTTGGGAATTTTTAACTCAAGTTTTGAAGCTTCCAACAGAGAAGTTATTAGTCACTGTGTATGCGGACGATGACGAAGCGTTTGATATTTGGAAGAACGAAATAGGATTGCCTGCGGAAAAAATTATTCGTATTGGAGATAACAAAGGCGGACGTTATCAGTCTGATAATTTCTGGGCAATGGGCGATACTGGCCCTTGCGGTCCTTGTACTGAAATTTTTTATGATCATGGAGAACATATCTGGGGTGGGCCTCCAGGTTCCCCGGAAGAAGATGGCGATCGTTTTATTGAAATTTGGAATGTCGTCTTTATGCAGTTTAACCGCTCTGCAAATGGAGACATGGCGCCGTTGCCTAAGCCTTCTGTTGATACAGGCATGGGATTGGAGCGTATTGCAGCAATTCTGCAAGGTGTTCACAGTAACTACGAAATTGATTTGTTCCAGAATTTAATTAAGGCGGCAGCGAAGGTCGTTGGAACAAGTGATTTGAGTGCGCAATCTTTGCGAGTCATAGCGGACCATATTCGTTCTTGTTCATTCATGATTGTCGACGGGATTATTCCGTCAAATGAAGGGCGTGGTTATGTATTACGACGCATTGTTCGTCGTGCAATCCGCCATGGTAATAAACTGGGTCAAAAAGGCGTATTTTTCCATAAGCTGGTTGATGCACTCAATGAGGAAATGGGTGAAGCCTACCCAGAGTTGATAAAATTAAAAGATCGTATTGCGTCTATTTTGTTAAAAGAAGAAGAACAATTCGCAAAAACGCTTGATCAAGGAATGAAGATTCTTGAAGAGGCGATCGCTGGTTTGAAGGGCGCGAAAACCCTTCCTGGTGAAACCGTATTCAAACTTTATGATACGTACGGTTTTCCTGCTGACTTAACGGCCGATGTGGCAAGGGAAAATGAGCTGGAAATTGATGAAGCTGGTTTTGAAAAAGCCATGGAAGCACAGCGTAATTTAGCTCGCTCTGCCAGTAATTTTACAATGGATATGTCAGGCAGTGTCAGTCTGGACTCTGTGACCGAATTTACAGGTTATGACAAACTCTCTGATCGTTGTGAAGTGGAAGCGATTATCGTTGACGGCAACGCTGTTGAATCAATTGAAGCGGGTCAGTCTGCTGTATTGGTTTTGAAATCGACGCCTTTCTATGGCGAGTCTGGTGGTCAAGTTGGCGATCAAGGTTGGTTGCGTGGTGATGGTGCTTTTAAAGTGTCGAATACAACGAAACAGGCCAAAGCGCATTTGCATCATGGTGAATTGCGTGAAGGGACTTTGAAGGTAGGGGCGATTTTAACGGGTGAAGTGGATCGTACTATGCGTATGGCGACCACATTGAACCACTCAGCAACGCATTTAATGCATGAAGCATTGCGTCGTGTACTGGGGGACCATGTAACACAAAAAGGTTCTTTGGTGAATGCAGATCGTTTGCGCTTTGACTTTTCTCATTTTGAGGGCGTTACCGCGACAGAAATAGAGCAAATAGAAGATATGGTTAATGAGCAGATTCGTCTAAACCGCTCTGTTGATACGGATATTATGGATATTGAGTCTGCCAAAGAAAAAGGCGCAATGGCGTTGTTTGGTGAAAAATACGACAGTGAAGTGCGCGTATTAACCATGGGTGAAGATTATTCAATCGAATTGTGTGGTGGTACTCATGTCAGCCGAACGGGCGATATTGGTCTGTTTAAGATTGTTTCCGAAAGTGGTACCGCGGCTGGTGTTCGTCGAATTGAAGCGGTGACCGGAAAAGTAGCAATAGACACTGTGCGTCATACGGATGCTATTTTAGAAAATGTCGCAGGGCTTTTGAAAGGCAATAAAGAAAACGTGCTTGATAAAGTGACGACGCTGAATGAACAGACACGAGCGTTGCAAAAAGAACTGGATGTTTTAAAGGGGAAAATGGCGGCGCTGGCAGGAGCAGATTTGGCGTCTCAGGCGGTCGATATCGCTGGCGGTAAGTTGCTGGTTGCTCAAGTTGAAGTGAGTGATCCAAAAGAGCTTAGAGATTTATTGGATGAATTGAAAAGTAAGTTAGAGTCAGCTGTGATTCTCTTAGCCGCAGTCAATGATGAAAAAGTCAGCTTAATTGCCGGTGTGACGAAAGAACTTACTAAGCAAGTTAAAGCGGGTGATTTGATAAAAGCTGTCGCGCCTCTTGTTGACGGTAAAGGTGGCGGTCGTCCAGATATGGCTCAAGCGGGCGGAACTAAGCCTTCAGGCGTGTCTGCTGTTTTGACTTTCGTTCCTGAATGGGTGGCTGAAAGAGTTTAAGTGTATTGGCTCGATGATAGGGCTCTTAATTAGGTAAACAATATATTATGGCGTTGTTAGTTCAAAAATACGGCGGGACTTCTGTTGGTACGATAGAGCGTATCGAGGCAGTGGCTGATCGTGTCTATAAGCATAAGCAAAAAGGTGATGACATCGTTGTGGTTGTCTCTGCTATGAGTGGTGAGACTAATCGATTGATTGAGTTGGCAAAAGGGGTTCAATCTACTCCTAATGCTCGAGAGATGGATGTTCTTTTATCCACAGGTGAGCAGGTAACCATTGCGTTGTTGTCTATGGCCTTGATTCGACGTGGCATAGATGCGCGTTCTTATACGGGTTCTCAGATCCGTATTACAACGGACAATGCACACGGTAAGGCGCGTATCCAAAAAATTGATACTGAGTCAATGCGAGCGGATTTGGATGCTGGGCGAGTTATTGTTGCTGCAGGTTTCCAAGGTGCAGATGAGCTTGGAAATATCACGACATTAGGTCGTGGAGGCTCTGATACAACCGGTGTTGCTTTGGCAGCAGCATTGAAGGCCGACGAGTGTCAAATTTATACAGATGTGGATGGCGTATATACGACAGATCCTCGTGTTGTGGACAGTGCAAGACGCCTAGATAAAATTACTTTTGAAGAAATGCTGGAAATGGCCAGTTTAGGGTCTAAAATTTTACAGATCCGTTCTGTAGAGTTCGCAGGAAAGTATCAAGTGCCATTGCGTGTACTTTCTAGCTTTAGTGAAGGTGAAGGCACGTTAATTACAACAGAGGGGAGTAAAGATATGGAGCAACCTGCGGTTTCTGGTATTGCGTTTAATCGGGATGAAGCGAAATTAACATTAAAAGGGGTTCCAGATATCCCTGGAATTGCCTCTCGTATTCTTGGCCCTATTAGTGATGCAAATATCGAAGTTGACATGATTGTTCAAAATGTCTCTGTAGATGGAACAACTGACTTCACCTTTACAGTGCACCGTAATGAATACGATCAAGCCTTGTTAACATTAAATAACATTGCAAAAGAGCTTGGTGCAAACGATGTATTATCTGATGCGAAAATTGCCAAAGTGTCGATTGTCGGCGTCGGAATGCGCTCTCATGCTGGTGTTGCAAGTACCATGTTTAGGGCGTTGGCAGCAGAATCAATCAATATACAGCTGATTTCCACGTCGGAAATCAAAGTGTCTGTGATTATTGATGAAAAGTACATGGAATTAGCGGTTCGAACACTTCATTCAGCGTTTAAGTTGGATGAAGGAGGTTTTCTGGCTAGCAGTAAGTAACAATTGGACACATAAAAGCCTGAAATTATAAGTGGTTAAACTTTCATCGAGACGCTACAATTCATTTTTGTAGGAATTGCCCTACACGATTGTCGGGCAATTCATCGGCTATCATGCTTAGAATTAAAACAGGGAAAATATTATGCTTATTCTTACTCGCCGTGTCGGTGAAACATTAATGGTTGGTGATGAAGTTTCTGTCACTGTGTTAGGTGTTAAAGGTAATCAAGTGCGTATTGGTATTAATGCGCCTAAAGATGTATCTGTGCACCGTGAAGAGATTTACTTGCGTATTCAAAAAGAACAAGGCGATGAAGAGTCTGAAGATTAATTTTTAAAAAAAATTAGAAAAACTCTTTACATGTTTTTTTGGCAGTATATACTACGCCGCACTTGTTTGGAGAGTTGGCCGAGTGGCTGAAGGCGCGCCCCTGCTAAGGGTGTATGGGTTAACACTCATCTAGGGTTCGAATCCCTAACTCTCCGCCATTTCAAGTATGTCTTTTTTAGAAACTATCCTTTCTAAATGTTTTAAAGACAAGAGATTTTGGTTATGCACCCGTAGCTCAGCTGGATAGAGTACTCGGCTACGAACCGAGCGGTCAGAGGTTCGAATCCTCTCGGGTGCACCATTTTCAAAAAAAAGAATTTAAAGCTATCCTTTTAAGTTCTTTCATAATGCAAAGTATTGAGCACCCGTAGCTCAGCTGGATAGAGTACTCGGCTACGAACCGAGCGGTCAGAGGTTCGAATCCTCTCGGGTGCACCATTACTTAACGCTTTCAAGGTTATCTTCCTTAAGTTATCTAAAAGAAATATTGAGCACCCGTAGCTCAGCTGGATAGAGTACTCGGCTACGAACCGAGCGGTCAGAGGTTCGAATCCTCTCGGGTGCACCATTTCTTAATATACTTTTCTCTTTTTTATTTCTTTGTAATGTCTTCCATTGTGTTTAATATTTCTTGGGTGCTTTTACTGTGTCTTAGTAATTGCAGGTTTTCACGGATGAAGTCATATTCAATTCTTAAGTGGCCGCACCATTGTTTCAATCGTCCTAGTGTTGCGACTTCGTCATAATCTTGTTTTAGTCTTGCTGTGTATGTCTTAAACAGTTCGACGAGCCTTTCAGTATGATTTTCTGTATCTTTCTCTTCTAAGGCTAAGCGTAGGTCTTGAAAAACGAATGGATTGTTTAAAGCGCCTCTTCCTATCATGAAATGATTGCAACCCGTGATCGCTTGGCATTTTTTTAGTGATTGAATGTCAGTGATGTCGCCGTTTGCGACAACTTCCATTTTTGTTCTACTTTGTATATCTCCGATTTTTTCCCAACGAGCGGGTGGTTTGTAGCCATCTTTTTTTGTTCTGCCGTGTACGGTGAGTTTGCTGGTGCCAGCAGATTCAATGGCTGCAACATTCTCAAATAATAGCTCTTCGTCTTCATAGCCTAGTCGAATTTTCGCAGATAGACTTATATCACTTGGTAAGGCAAGCCTTATACTTTTCATTATGTTATGGAGTGTGTTGGGCGTTTGTAAAAGAACAGATCCGCCTCCATGGCCGTTGACTCTTTTTGCTGGGCAGCCGAAGTTGACGTCGATATGTGTTGCGCCTGCTTTGCTTGCTTGATAGGCGCTTTCAGCCATTAATTCTGCATTACTGCCTAGGAGTTGGGTGTGAACTGGATGGTTGTTAGTTGTGGCTGCGTTGCTTCGATTTTCAGGGATGAGTCGCCCAAAAGTTGCAGAGGGTATTGGATATTGAGTAACACGAATAAATTCTGATACTAGGTAGTCCATGCCGCCAATGTTTGAAAGCAGTTCGCGCATGGTGTGATCCATGACGCCTTCCATTGGTGCGACTGCAAGTATAATGTGTTGGCTGTTGTTATTTGTTTTCACTAGAAGGCTGCTTTTATTGAATTGTTCATGAAATAAGTCTAACTGTTATGCAAAAAAAATATGAAACTGTGCTGGTTTATGGTAAAAACTACCCATTAAAAATTATCACAGTTATTGCGTGTGCATCTGATCATATTCGATCGGTACAAACAAGTTGAGAGTAAGGGTGTTGATGTTATGAATGGGTTACTTGAAGACGGTTTAGGGCTGATGGTTTTGGGAATGGGCTTTGTTTTTCTATTTCTAATAATTTTGATTTTTGCGACTGGTTATATGTCTAGTTTATTGAATCATTTTTTTCCTGAACCGTTACCTGCGGCAGTGCAAAATAACGCTTCAGCTGTGGCGGTTGATAAGGCAATAGATCCTGAACTGGCTGTTGTGATTACGGCTGCGGTGCATGAGCACAGAAACAGTAAGAACGTTTAAGATATTATTAATTTTTTTTGATTTTTTGAGGCTGAAATATGACAACAAC
Organism: uncultured Marinomonas sp.; assembly: GCA_938009755.1. GTDB lineage: Bacteria > Pseudomonadota > Gammaproteobacteria > Pseudomonadales > Marinomonadaceae > Marinomonas. The sequence continues at coordinate 3,190 of CALLIL010000070.1, read as the reverse complement.
TAAGCAACCTCTAGGCATTACTGATGTCGTTTTACGAGATGCACACCAATCTTTATTTGCAACTCGCATGCGTATCGATGACATGCTTCCTATTGCAGAGAAGTTAGATCAAATTGGTTTTTGGTCTCTTGAGTCTTGGGGTGGAGCAACATTTGATTCTTGTATCCGTTTTATTGGAGAGGATCCTTGGGAGCGTATTCGTGAGTTGAAAAAGGCGATGCCAAATACGCCTCAGCAAATGCTGCTTCGAGGACAGAATTTGTTGGGTTATCGCCATTATGCAGATGATGTTGTAGGTAAGTTTGTTGAGCGAGCAGCGTTCAATGGTGTGGATGTATTTCGAATCTTTGATGCCATGAATGATCCTCGCAACTTAGAAACAGCAATTAAGTCTGTTAAACAGCAAGGTAAACACGCTCAGGGCACAATTTCTTATACTAAAAGTCGAGTGCATACTACTCAAAATTGGGTTGATTATGCCAAAACGCTTGAAGATATGGGGGCGGACTCAATCGCGATTAAAGACATGTCTGGTATTTTGACGCCATACGATGCTTTTGAGTTGGTTGGCTTGCTGAAGGCGCAAACTCAATTGGAGGTGCAGCTGCATGCGCATGCTACTTCAGGTTTGTCCGATATGACTATCTTAAAAGCGGTTGAGGCTGGGGTGGATCGTGTTGATACTGCCATTTCTTCTATGTCTATGACATATGGGCACAGTGCTACAGAGTCTGTTGTTGCTGCGTTGCAAGGTACAGATCGTGATACAGGCTTGGATTTAACAAAATTGGAAGAGATTGCTTCTTATTTTAGAGAAGTGCGTAAGAAATACGCTAAATTTGAAGGCTCATTACGCGGCACGGATTCTCGTATATTGGTTGCTCAGGTACCGGGCGGTATGTTGACGAATATGGAGAATCAGCTTAAAGAGCAGGGCGCTGCAGATAAGTTTGATGATGTACTAAAAGAAATCCCTAAAGTTCGTGAAGATTTGGGTTTGATTCCTCTGGTGACGCCAACGTCTCAAATTGTTGGAACACAGGCCGTATTAAACGTTTTAACAGGTGAGCGTTATAAGTCTATTTCGAAAGAGGCGGCGGGCATTTTGAAAGGCGAGTATGGCGCAGCACCTGCGGAGTTTAATCCTGAGCTTCAGTCTCGTGTTTTGAACGGCGCAGAGGCGATTACTTGTCGACCAGCAGATTTGTTGTCTCCAGAAATGGAAAAATTGACAGAAGAATTGCTAAGTTTATCGAAAGAGAAGTCTATTGATTTGGCAGCAGATCAAATTGATGATGTTTTGACTTATGCGCTGTTCCCTCAGATCGGTTTGAAGTTTTTGCAGAATCGAGGCGATGCAAGTGCCTTTGAGCCTGCTCCCGTTTTAGGTGAATCTACTGCTTCTGATGCGGTGACTGTTTCTCCTGGTGGCGCGAATACTTATACCGTTTCTGTTTCTAATCAAGAGTTTGTGGTTGAAGTGAATGAGGGTGGTGAGGTCGCAAATATTATTCCTACAGGTGGTGTATCTGGTTCTGCTTCGGCTCCAGTCGCTTCTTCCGGTGAAGATGTTCCTTCTCCACTTGCTGGTAATATTTTCAGAGTACTTGTCTCTCCAGGTCAGCAGGTTGCTGAAGGCGATACTGTGATGATTCTTGAAGCAATGAAGATGGAGACTGAAATTTCAGCGCCTAAATCTGGTGTGGTTGGTTCCATTAATGTGAAAGAGGGTGACTCAGTACAAGTTGGTCACTCACTTCTTACTCTATAATTTAGGAAACTTAAGATGGAAAGCAAACTACTTAACTTGTATCACGATACTGGAATTTACCAGCTTGAGTTGGGCCAGTTCGTGATGATCTGTGTTGGCTTGTTATTGGTTTATTTAGCAATTAAAAAAGGGTTTGAACCGTTATTGTTATTGCCAATTGGTATTGGTGCTGTAATGGTTAATATTCCTGGCGCTGGATTTATGGCTGCGCCTGTTTATGATGCAGTAGGTCATTTAACGTCCCCAGGAGGTCTGCAGTACTATATCTATCATGGCGGCATTGAAACCGGACTTTTTCCGTTGTTAATCTTTATGGGTGTTGGTGCCATGACGGATTTCGGACCTATGTTGGCTAACCCTAAAACTCTTTTGCTTGGGGCAGCCGCTCAGTTCGGTATATTTGCAACGGTGATAGGTGCTGTTTTACTTGGTGCTTCAGGTATTATGGACTTTACTCTGGCGGATGCGGCAGCGATTGGTATTATCGGTGGTGCTGATGGTCCTACGGCGATCTTTGTTGCGAGTCGTTTGGCGCCAGACTTGTTGGGTGCGATTGCTGTTGCTGCGTACTCTTATATGGCCTTGGTTCCTCTTATTCAACCGCCTATTATGAGAGCGCTGACTTCTGAAAAAGAGCGTGCTATTAAAATGGTTCAGTTGCGTGTCGTTACTAAGAAAGAGAAAATTATTTTCCCTATCGTAGTGATTCTACTTGCTGCCATGTTCTTACCAAGTGCTGCACCATTATTGGGTATGTTTTGTTTTGGTAACTTAATGAAAGAGTGTGGTGTTGTTGATCGTCTTAGTGACACAGCTCAAAATGCATTAATTAATATAGTGACTATATTCTTAGGTTTAGGCGTTGGTTCAAAGCTGAGCTCAGCAGATTTCTTGAATCTTGAAACATTGGGGATCTTGGGGTTGGGCCTAGTTGCTTTCTCTATTGGTACTGCTTCGGGTGTTGTCATGGCGAAGATTATGAATAAGTACTCAGTGGAAGACATCAACCCTTTAATCGGTGCAGCTGGTGTATCCGCTGTTCCAATGGCGGCGCGAGTGGCCAACAAGGTTGGTCTTGAAGCGAATAAGCAAAACTTTTTGTTAATGCATGCAATGGGGCCAAATGTTGCTGGTGTTATAGGTTCTGCGGTTGCTGCAGGTGTTATGTTGAGTTATGTTGGCGGTTAATCATTAGGTTTTAAATGCCTGAGATAAAGCCCTCTTATTTTGAATGGATAAGAGGGCTTTTTTGTGTTTAATAAATTATTTCTAAAATAATTGTCTGAAAAAAACAAAAAAGCACTTGCACAAAATCTGTATATCCTTAATATACGCCCTCGCTGACACGGACAGGGCTTAGCATCTTAATTAGGTTTAAGAAGTTGAGTAGCTTAAGTGGATTGGCAACGCTCTTTAAAA
>CALLIL010000069.1 GCA_938009755.1 uncultured Marinomonas sp. | reverse complement strand
GTACTTTTTCCACTGCATCAAGCGCTTTAGAAAGTTCAAGATATCTGTGGTTCAACGCTGCTGATGTTTTATTGCCTCCAACTAAATAGTCCGCCTCATGCTGAGGTGCAATAACAACAAAACCGACATTAACAAGAGCCTGAATGGTTAAGTAATGGTTTCTATAAAAACCACTATTACCATGTGAAAAAAGTACTATTTCATACCTTCCCTTCTTAATGGGTGAATTTTTAGAAATTTCTAAATTAAATGGTCCTAAACGCTGAAGTTTCGGAGGAGTATCGCTTGGATACCAAACACTAAAAGTACCATCATTAGTCGACATTTCACGAAAACCAACAGCATGAGCAGTCGTCACAAAAAATAAAGTACTCAAAAAAAGAACAAAGAAACTTCTAGAAAATACTCCAGTTATCAAACACATTTTTATCTCCTTATAAATATTGAAATTCCAAATTTAGACAATAAATGTGACACCACAAATAATTCAGTGTCGAATGCAGCATAAAGACAATTAAATTAAGAACAGAGGTGAAATGTCTACTCGTCTCTGATTTTTAATTCATTAAAATAAAAACTAACTTAATAAAATGAAGATTTCCAATAAACCTTCATTATCACTTGCGGTATTTTATTCTCAGCCAGAAATATTTGATTCAGCCCTGATTGAACGGCTGTGATCTTCCCTTGTGACATAATAAAGCCGAACCTGAATAATGATAAGAGCTGATCAATACCTTACGTCATACATCGTTGTGTTAACGCTTGATTAAACAAAGGCAATGATACGCCTAGCAGGGCGGGATAAAACTTATGGCTAAAAATGTTAGAGTGGAATTTAGAACCGTTAATCGTTTACCAAAACAGACATATTTATAAAGACGTTGTTATTCCTCAGATTCTTTATTTCCCTATTAGGATGTTCACATGGCACGTATTCCCGATACATCGATTATTCGTTCACTGACAGACGGTGCGTATTTTTCAGATTGTTTTACCTCTGTGATTCGTTATGAAAATCAGTCAGCATTGGAGGTTTTCCTATCAATCGCTCGTGCTACTCCGCGTTGGGTTAATGGTTTGATGTCGCTTCGTAATCACATTGTTTCAAGGTTAGGTCTTAAAGATTTAGGCGGGTTGTCTGATATAGACCACGATAAACCAGTGCAAGAGTATAAAGTGGGCGATAGGGTGGGGATTTTTGTCTTACATTCAAAGATGCAGAACGAGGTGATATTAGAAGATCGAGATAAGCATTTGAGTGTAAAGGTGTCGTTCTACATCGAGCCAAACGGCAGCACGGCTTGTGTTCACGCTAGTACGGTTGTTCATGTCAATAATACGTTTGGCAAAATATATATGTTTTTCGTCGCGCCAGTGCACAAGTTAATTGTGCCATCCTCGTTAAAAACCTTGCCTCAAGCATAATACATCCATCAAACTGACGCGCTTTGAGTTTATGGTAATCACTGTACGACGGTGACAAAGTTAGTATGACGCGTGAAATCGTTAATAATTTTTTGGTAAGTAGGTAAATGATGACGTTAGTTAAGTTAGGTTTTATTGCCGCTGCGGTAATGAATATTGGCGGTGTTTTGTTATTTTCGCGCGGGTTTACGAATTCAGTGATTAATGAATTTGACCCTGTTGTTATGTCAAACTTTGGTTTGCTGATGATTATGGTGTGGGGATTGGCGTATCTCGGTGCGTCTTTTATTACATCCAGTGTGAAGTGGTTGGCTGGGGCATTTGCGATTGAGAAATGTGTGTATGTTGTGGCTTGGCTACTTTGGATAAATGGTCACCAGCTTGGTGCGGTGTTTGAAAAAGATCTGTTCGCTGGTGTGTTTTACAGTATTTACGGACTGAACGATTTTGTCTTTATGGTGTTTTTCCTTTGGGTTTTCTATACGTCCAGAAAAGAACGTGAATCCTAATCTCACACTTTTCTTGATGTGAGTTTTTTGTTTTTTTGGCAGTACGTTTGTTCTTTTCTTTTATGTTGTTATCGAGTGTTTCTTTATGCGCTTACTAAAATCCACTGTTCACCCAAGCCTTGATTCGCTTGATCAGTCTTCTTTTCTACGTCTTGCCGCACGGGGAATTGTGTTAAAAGGCGAGGAAATCTTGATGATGTATACCGAGCGCTACGATGATTATACCTTGCCGGGCGGCGGTATTGATGACGATGAGAGTCAGATAGAAGGTTTGATTCGTGAGCTAACAGAAGAAACCGGCGCGCGGAATATTCGTAACATCGAGGCGTTTGGGTTGTATGAGGAGTTTCGACCTTGGTATAAAGACGATGCCAATATAATGCAAATGAAGTCTTATTGTTTCACTTGTGAGATCGATGACGAGTTAGGTGAAACACGCTTTGAAGATTACGAAGTGAAAAACGGCATGAAAGCGGTGTGGGTGAACATTCATGACGCCATTCAGCATAATCTAGACACTATTAAAAATAGCGATAAGAAAGGCATGTCGATTGAGCGGGAAACTTTCCTATTGTCATTAATTCGAGAAGAGTTGGTTCTTTTCGAATCCGAGTAGTTTTTCTATTCAACGCACTTTTTACATTTTATTTTAAGGAAATAGTTATGACAATTTTAGAGACAATGAAAAAAATACTGTCAGCACCAGGAAAGGCGTATTTACTGAAACAGTATTTGATTGCCTTCGGCATCATGATTTTTTACATCGTTAGTAATGTCAGTAATGGTGCGTATTCTGTATTAACAGCGAGTTATATTGTGATTGTTCTCTTTAACGCGCTTTTACTTCCTTACTCTCTTTATTTTTTAAAGTCTGTAGGGCGTTATATTTCAGGCTTGTTTAGTTTTAAGAATTTTATTTTTTCTACGAATATTCCGTTTATTCGTCTGGGCATATTATATGTGCTTGCTTTTGGCTTTGCCTTTATTTTTGCGCCTTTAGGCTTCGTTTGTATTTATTTCAAAGAGGTAAAAGCGACGCCTGATTCTATAGCGTAAGCCTCAAACCTTTTTTAAAAGTGGCTGATATAAATCGCGGCATCTTTTATGTCGAACACAAAAGAAAAAAGTATCACGAAGGTCATGACCGCGGACCAGAGGCGAAACGCGTTTGAATAATGTGTATCGAGAAATGGTCGTTTAGAGAGTAAAAACCATAATGCGGGTGTCCAGCAGACGATGTGCATGATGGCGATGGAACCGCCAAGAAAAGGCAAACCTAGCAAATCAAATACAGCGTGACCGCTGGTTAAGGACGCAATGAGCCCAGCGGATGACCATCTTGCAATAGGGTGCTTTATGGCGAAACAGAAGCCAACAACAAAGGTGGAGAGTAACAAGACGACCCAAATTTGTACCCAAAGTGGGGTTTCTAGAAACCCTGCGCCATCGAATATTTCAAGTGCACCATGTCCGTGAGCGTATTCTGTTTCTGCCGCGATGGCTGAAACGCTGATTAAGGTACTCAACAGTAGCAACGCGAATTTTGTATAGTGAATCATCTGTTTAAAACCCAAAGTCCATTTCAACTTGCCCTTGCTCTGATTCATCGTCTTTGAGGATTTTTTCGACCAGTGTATTCATGTCGTCTGCGATAACGGACGGTTTTAAATACGCGGGATGATAAGGCGTGTTGGTTCGATTTATGTACGCTGCCAACATACCAGCAGACATTGCCCCGTGTGTGTCCCAATCATGAGTGGCGACTAAGCGCAGTGAGCTGACAGGCTGAGCTAAGCGATTGGCGACAAAATGATAAACCTTTGGATCGGGTTTGAAGCTGCCTGTTTCTTCGACGGAAATCACGTCATCAAAAACGTTTTCTAAACCTGCGTTTTTGATTTGTTTAGTGATGAGCGCCAAAGAAGAGTTTGAAAAAGCTACCGTGCGGTAGCCTTCTTTGCGAAGCGTAGTGAGCGCTGATTTGATGTCTTCGTGAGCGGGCAAGTTGGCCAAGGTGGCTAAAATGTCATCGCGGTCTGTTTCGGCAAGGTCGATATTTTGACGGGACGCTATGTTCGTTAACATGGCCGACGCTAAGCTGGCGAAATCGCTTTTTAAGCCTGTGACTGCGCATACGGTAGAAGAATGCAGTAAGGACGAAAACCAAAGACCAAGCACAGATTCATCTCCAAAGACGTGTTCGAACTTTGGCTTTAATGCGCTCAAGTTGAGAACCGTTTCGTTAATGTCGAATAATATTGTGTCACGTGTCATGGTGTTCGCCTCTTTTGATATTTTTATCTAGTGTATTCTGCTTATTTTTTAATGCAAACATACACCGAATTGGTCGAGTCTTTGCCTTGGAATGGATTTGGGAAAGACACAAGGTGTGAATTCACTTCTGCAAAAACGGTGCTTAACAGTGCTTCAAAACTCGGCTCTGGTGGATTTTGTGACCACATAGCAAAGACGCCGTTTGGTTTGAGCTGTGACGCCATGCGAGCCAAATTGTCTGTGGTGTAGAAGCCGGCGTTTTCTGGGTTGAGGTATTCTGTTGGTGAATGATCAATGTCTAATAAAATGGCGTCGAACTTTTTGCCAGCATGAGTTGGATCAAAGCCTGTGTTTGGGTCTGTAGCAAGATCAAAAAAACTGCCATGAACGTAACGGTTGCGCGTATCGTTATTGAGTATTTTACCGAGCGGAACCAATTCTTTTTGGTGCCAGCCGATGACCGTGTCTAAGGCGTCAACAACCAATTGTTCAGAAATACGTTCGTCTTTTAAGGCTGCAACGGCGGTGTAACCTAAGCCCAAACCACCGACCACAACGCTGAGATTATCGCCTTGTGTTTGTGCGAGACCAAGGTCAGATAAGGCTTCTTCGGCCTCCACAAACATACTCGACATGAGAAATTCTTCGCCCAGTTTTACCTCGTAAATGTCTCTGTCACCAAACGCAGGAATACGGCGTTTGCGCAGTGATATTTCTCCAAGTGGGGAAGCTTGGCTGTCGATTTCTTCAAATAATGGCATGTTTGTTTTGTCCTAAAAATAAGTCGCAGAAGTATGATGCTAATTGCATATAAGGGAAAGGAATTCCGACAAAATAGCGCCCGTTGTGGGCTTTCAGTTATAATGGCCGCTGTAACATTTAATTCAAAGGAATAAGAAATGGATTCTGGTGTATTTGAGAGAACGGAAACCACAGACAAAATCATAAGCTCTTCCATGTATAACTTGGTGATTGGCTTGACGCTGTTGTGGGGATTTGCGATTAATTGGTGGATTGTCGAGAATATTACGACGGAAACCATTGCGACGGTTAACCCTTTGGTTTTCATCATTGGTTATTTTGTGTCGTGTTTTTTGGGTATTTTTATCTTTAAAAAGTCGAATAACCCTTATGTCAGCTTTTTTGGCTATAACCTTGTCGTTGTGCCATTTGGTTTGATTGTTAATTTGGTTGTCAGTCAATACGATCCAGAAATCGTCGCTAAGGCGATTCGTGTGACGGCGATGGTGACGTTTGTCATGATGTTGCTGGGTTCTATGTATCCGAAGTTTTTCGAAAAAATTATTGGGGCATTAAGCATTGCGCTGATT
>CALLIL010000068.1 GCA_938009755.1 uncultured Marinomonas sp. | reverse complement strand
GGGAGAAAACAAACCAACATAAAGCGAATTAATATGTAGACGTTTCATAAGACTTCAATTTTTTTGATCGCTCATCCACAAACCTAAGCCTATGAATGTCGATCTTCTGAAGTCCCCAGCGAACGTCCACACAAATTATCTATTTAAATTCTTAAAGAGCGAAATCAAACTGCTTGCCTGATTGAGGAGCGTATAATACAGATTAAATTTCATGTTGCAATACCCTCCCTTTAAAAAAAGGCTGACACATTCTTATGCCAGCCTTTTGATTAAAGCAAGAATAGTAAAATCAACTTATTTAATCTCTAGTGTTTGCTCTTCTATACGAGCTTTCCATTCTGCTGGCCCTGTAATGTGGACCGAGGTTCCTTCAGAATCAACAGCAACAGTGACAGGCATATCCACAACATCAAATTCGTAGATGGCTTCCATTCCTAGCTCTGGGAAAGCAATAACATCAGCCTTTTTAATTGCCTTGGATACTAGATACGCAGCCCCACCCACAGCCATAAGATAAACTGCACCAAATTCTTTAATAGCTTCAATCGCAATCGGTCCACGTTCAGATTTACCTATCATGCCAAGCAAACCTGTCTCGTCCAAAATAGTACGAGTAAACTTATCCATACGAGTCGCCGTTGTTGGACCAGCTGGGCCAACTGCTTCGCCCCTCACTGGATCAACAGGTCCTACGTAATAAATAAAGCGCCCTTTTAGGTCAACTGGTAGCTCTTCGCCATTCGCCAGCATCTCCACCATTTTCTTATGAGCCGCATCACGACCTGTTAGCATTTTGCCATTTAACAAAATGGTTTCACCTGGTTGCCACTCTTTTACCTGCTCCGGTGTGATTTCATTCAAATTCACTCGACGAACACTCTCACCCACTTCCCAAGTAATTTCTGGCCAGTCATCCAATGATGGCGGCACCAAGTCCGCAGGACCAGAACCATCCAATACAAAATGCGCATGGCGGGTTGCCGCGCAGTTAGGAATCATTGCAACAGGAAGCGAAGCCGCATGTGTTGGGTAATCCATGATTTTGACATCCAATACGGTTGTCAAACCACCAAGACCTTGGGCACCAATACCTAAGTTATTGACCTCTTCAAAGATTGCTAAACGCAATTCTTCTACGCGGTTCTTTGGGCCACGAGCTTTTAGCTCATGAATATCAATTGGTTCCATTAGAGACTCTTTCGCCATCACCATGGCTTTCTCTGCGGTACCACCAATCCCTATGCCTAACATACCTGGTGGACACCAGCCCGCGCCCATTGTTGGTACTGTTTTCTTAACCCACTCAACGATATCGTCCGATGGATTTAACATGGCCAGCTTAGACTTATTCTCTGAACCGCCACCTTTCGCTGCCACATGCACTTCTACCGTGTCACCAGGAACAATTTCCATGTGAATCACCGCTGGCGTATTGTCTTTGGTGTTTTTACGGGCACCAGCAGGATCATCAAGAATAGAAGCACGCAATACATTATCTGGGTGTAGATAAGCACGACGAACACCTTCGTTGATCATGTCTGTGACACTTTTCGTGCTTTCCCATTGAACGTTCATACCGACTTTAACGAAAACAGTCACAATACCCGTATCCTGGCAAATAGGGCGTTTACCTTCGGCACACATTCTTGAGTTAATTAGGATTTGCGCCATGGCATCTTTTGCCGCTTTGCTCTCTTCTCTTTCATAAGCATCGTGTACAGCATTGACGAAATCTAGCGGATGGTAATACGAGATAAATTGCAGCGCATCAGCTACGCTGTCGATCAAATCATCTTCTTTAATAATGCTCATGCTTCTCTCCTGCTGAGAATTAGAATTGAATAGAAGGGGAAATGGTAAAAGATGCGGGCATGCAAAGAAAGTATTTAGATACTCATTAAACAAATATACCCCTTATCATCGAGATGAATAAGGGGTATATAAAAAGCAACACAAGCCCAAAAAGAAACATCAAATCAATTTGCTGTTTTCCCTCTACCTTGTGTATCTGGCTTCTGCACAGAATGCTGAATGTACTCTTCCAATATCTGGGCCGTAAACTTTTCTCGCTCAGACAAAGATTCAATTCGCTCAGCTTCCCAATTTATCAAGCGAATAAAAACAGAGTATTTCTTTATGAAACCATAGCCGATATCACGCACACCAATGTCATTTGACTCCATCAGATAGATCACTTGCTCTAAGCTTTTCTGAGTTTCAAATTGACCACCCTCACTTGCCGCAACAAGCAAACGCTGAATGTGCTGTATCGGATTTTCCGATGTTCGCGATTTATTATTAGAAAGCGTGGAAGTTAAAAACTTATCCAACATCTCCTCTGTATGCTCTTCTCGCTTTTGAACATCTGTTATTAAGGCCGACTCTCTCTCCAGTAATCGGATAAACAAACTCTTATTTTTAATATCAGAGAACTCCAAGTCTTTCAAAGAAAGGCCGTTCTCTTCCATTATACTAATCACTTTTTCATAAGATGAGGTTGCGCCCTCACCAACAGAAACAGCCAATGCCAATTGACGTCGAAGTTCGTGCATAATTTTTGCAGCACGATAATCTTCCTTCCTCTGCAAATGCTGCTTAAAAGACTCTTTGGTCTTTTCTAGTGAATGCGTCACCGCATCATAACCTTGAACCGCTTCTTGCTCGTCCTTTAAACACGCCAAACGCATATTTGTACAACGTTCTTCCCACGCCTCATAGGATTTTGCTCTCGCCTGAAAAGCCCTTTCAATAGCCTCCTCAAAGCTTCTTTCTATGCGCGCGCGCTCAGCCCTTTCAAGAATCTCTTCATTTTCTTGCTCATGACGTCTGCGTTTCTTTTCTTGCAAGTTATCTTGAGCCAAAGCAAGCTGGGTTGTATAGGTTTCAATATCTGACTGAACCTTAACCTCATCAAAATCCGCTAATTTTTCATAGACTTTTGCCCAATAACCATCTTCAACAAAAGGAACATTTGGGTCACTGGTGGCGTATTGCGTCTTAAGAGTCTCTGTAAACTCCTGACTATCCGGACGAAACGCTTTCGCAGCATTAATCACGTTATCATTTAAAAACGTATAAAATTCGGACACATCTTGTTCTACATCTTTTAAATCTTCCACAGCATCACCCTGCGTCACATCTAAGTTTTCACTCACTTCAGCATCAGAGACGCCATCTAAATCCGACTCAAGCACAACTGAATCCGGGACAGACTCATCATCAGTCTCGCCCTTTCCAGCAGGCTCCTCAGCGAGATGACCTTCTAATTCAGAATTGACACTCTCTTGAGACGCCTCGCCTTGAGACATCTCATCTTGAGACAAGCCATCTTCAAAAAATGACTCATCCACATCGTCTAAGTCGTCATTAATATCATCAAGTATCGTTCGAACAGACTCATAAGCACGACTTGGATCATTGCTTTTTTCGCTAAAGCGTCTTTGATAAACAGAGTTTTCAGCCGTCGGTTTCATTACCGTCTCTTTCAAGTAACGAGGCGCAGCACCACCCCAGCTCACGCGATACAGCATGGCGCGGTCACACAATTGCATAATTGGCAGCTCGCTTTGAGCAATTTCATATTGCCTAATCAAAGATTCAGCATGCCTAAGAGCCATCGTAGACTCACTAACATTGGTAGATGTCGCCAAGTTTAATAACTTAACAACCTTTTGTATGGCTTTCTTTCTTCTGCGTATGTTCATAAAACATGCTTTTCCAAATCAGCTAACCTTATAAGCTCTACATTAGTTCTGAAAAAGAACCCATTCAATAGTTAGATCCTGCACTTCTCTTTCTTGTTGCGGCGACATTAAAAAACCGCATTACCGTTAATTGAACAAAGCAATAATTCGGCCAACTCACTAAAAAATAAATAAACCCCTTAAAAAACATAATATTAAAAAGCAATTCCAATTTAAAAAATAAAAATAAAAACACAACACAACCAAGTTATTGCGGCATTTTTTTGCCAAAAGCGGCAAAACAAAAGGAAACAAAAAACCCTCCCGAGTCACCTCCAGCCAAATCAGAAGGAGAATACAACAATGAATCCCCCACTAAACCCACAGAACTTACGCATTCCCACTTTACAAAAAAGGCTTTAATAAGCACTATAAGCACCCTAATTATTTCAAACATTCAGAGACTTGGAGCTCGCATGACTGCTATGCAATGTGTTCTAGATGCACAAGCAAAACTGGCCGAATGCCCTCGCTGGGACGAACGCACACAAACCTTATATTTTGTAGATATTGATTCCTTTCAACTGCATAGCTACCACTTAGAATCTAAAACGCAACAAACCCGCACCTTTAATGAAGAGATTGGCTGCTTTTCATTGGCAGAAAATGGCGGATTTATTGCCGCATTTAGAACAGGCGTGTACACCTTTTCAGACTTCAACGCACCACTAACACCATACTGGCTAGCCACATACGACCAGAAAACCACACGTTTTAATGATGGTCGATGCGATGCAAAGGGGCGCTTTCTTGCTGGTACGATGTATTCACCAAAAGATGCATTTAAAGGTGCTTTACACCAGTTTAGCCAAGGCAAAGAAAAACTCATTGACCAAGCCGCTTGGACATCCAATGGTTTGGCCTTTTCACCAGATAGCAGCATCATGTATTACTCAGATACGCCTAATCATATTGTCTATCAATTTGACTACGACATTGAAACAGGCTCCGCCTCAAACAAACGCGTCTTTATTGAGTTTCCGCGCGGGAACGGTCGTCCAGACGGCGCCGCAGTCGACGCCCAAGGCAACTATTGGACAGCACTTTATCAAGGCCAACGCGTGGCCAAAATCAGCCCTGCTGGCGAGATCTTAGAAGAATTTCCTGTCCCCGCAATCTATCCCACGATGGTAGCATTTGGCGGCCCTAATATGGACACACTGTTTGTAAGCACCTGCCGTGCAGCACATTCAGAGGAAGAACTAAAACTTTACCCTCAAGCTGGCGGCATATTTGCTTTAAACACCAATACTAAAGGCCAGCAAGAACCAAGGTTCGCAGGCTAAAAACTAACGCCCAACCCTTAAACTACAAAATAGACAGATTATCATGCGCGCAAGCAATTACTTATTCTCAACATTACGTGACGCTCCAACAGATGCCGTCGTAACAAGCCACCAACTTATGGTTCGTGCTGGCATGATTCGCCAGATTTCAAAAGGTCTTTATACTTGGCTTCCGACAGGACTGAAAGTCTTCCGCAAAATCGAAAGCATCGTTCGCGACGAAATGGAAAAAGCCGGATCACTAGAAGTTATCATGCCGGGCGTACAACCTGCTGAATTATGGCAAGAAACAGGCCGCTGGCAGAAATACGGGGCCGAGCTTTTACGATTAAAAGATCGTCATGGTCGCGATTATTGCCTAGGCCCAACACACGAAGAAGTGATTACAGATCTCGCTCGCAATGAACTGACGAGCTATAAGCAACTACCAATGAACTTCTTTCAAATCCAAACAAAATTCCGCGACGAAGTTCGCCCTCGCTTTGGTGTTATGCGCTCTCGTGAGTTTTGCATGAAAGACGCCTACTCTTTCCATGCAAACGAAGAATCTCTACAAGAAACTTACGACGTCATGCACCAAGCTTATTGCAATGTATTTGATCGAATCGGACTAGATTACCGCCCAGTTCGAGCAGATACCGGCAGCATTGGCGGCGCTTTCTCTCATGAATTTCACGTTTTAGCCTCCTCAGGTGAAGACGACATTGCCTTCAGTGATTCGTCAGACTTTGCTGCAAACATTGAACTGGCAGAAGCCGTTTGCCTAAAAGACAAAGCAGACACACCAACACAAGACTTGACCGAAGTCTTAACACCAGACTGCAAAACCATTCAGAATGTTGCTGAATTCCTTAAGCTTGATGTCACTCAGACAGTGAAAACCATGCTGGTAAAAGGGCTAGATGAGAACGAAGAAAGCACTATTGTTGCACTTGTCCTTCGCGGCGATCACAGCATTAATGAACTGAAAGTTGAAAAGCTTTCCGGCATTGTTTCTCCATTTGAATTTGCCGATGAAGCCGACATTATCAGCAAGATTGGTTGCGCACCTGGCTCCATTGGACCGCAAGGTTTAAAAGAAAAAGGCATTCGCATCATTGCAGATCGTACCGCTGCGGTCATGTCTGACTTCTGCGCTGGCGCCAATAAAGACGACTATCATCTTACCGGACTGAACTGGGAAAGAGATTGCCCAGATTTTGAAGTGGCAGACATACGCAACGTCGTTGAAGGCGACCCATCCCCTGACGGCAAAGGCACCATAGTGATCAAACGCGGCATTGAAGTCGGCCATATTTTCCAACTTGGCCAGCAATACGCAGAAGCGCTAAAAGCCACCGTACTCGATGAAAACGGCAAAGCAAAGGTCATGCACATGGGCTGTTATGGCATCGGCGTATCTCGAATTGTCGCCGCCGCGATTGAACAAAATTTCGATGATAAAGGTATTTTATGGCCAGAAAGCATTGCGCCATTTGACCTTGCGATTGTTGCCATGAACTACGACAAATCCGAAGCTGTTCGCAACGAATGTGACCGCCTATACGCAGAATTTAAAGCAAAAGGCTTAGACGTCATTCTCGATGATCGAAAAGAACGCCCAGGCGTGAAATTTGCGGATTGCGAACTACTCGGCATTCCACATCGATTGGTCGTTGGCGACAAAGGTTTAGCTAACGGCACGCTCGAATACAAAAAACGTAAAGAAGGTGAGAATCAAGACATCGCCATCAGTGATGCAATTGATTTCATTTTAAGTCAAAAATAAATAGCGCAATAAGGCAATTATCGATTGGTAATTGCCTTATTTTCTCGACTCAATTTAACATTAATAGGCGTCAAACATGACCACTATTTATCACAACCCTCGCTGTTCAAAATCTCGCCAAACACTGCAACTCCTAGAAGACAATCAAATCGAAGTAGATATCAGACTGTATTTGCAAGACACTCCAAATATGGATGAACTACACACTTTACTGTCTCAACTTGGGTGTACCCCACTAGAACTTATGCGAACAAAAGAAGCGCTTTATAAAGAGCTGGGCTTACACAAAGACTCCAGCGATGAAGAACGATTTCAAGCCATGCTCGATCACCCAAAATTAATTGAGCGCCCTATTGTGATTCATAACGATAAAGCAAAGATTGGCCGTCCACCTGAAAGTGTTTTGGAGCTTTTTAAATGATAGAAGCGCCTTATATTCTGGTTTTATTTTACAGCCGTCATGGTTCAGTCTCAGAAATGGCAAAACACATCGCCCGTGGCGTAAATAAAAGCCAAGACATAGACGTTAAGATACGACAAGTTCCTGATGTCGCTGAATCCATAACGCAAACAACGCCTGCAATACCAGACGAAGGCGCGCCTTATTGTACTTTGGAAGAGTTAGCTAACTGCTCCGGCTTAGCGATTGGATCTCCTTCTTATTTTGGCAGCATGGCCGCACCACTAAAGCATTTCTTAGACCAAACATCGACACTCTGGCTTACGGGACGCTTAATTGACAAACCTGCCTGTGGCTTCACCAGCGCCAGCACAATGCACGGCGGTCAAGAACAATGCATTCATAGCATGATGACGCCATTGATTCATCACGGCATGGTTTGGGTTGGCCTACCTTACAAGAACAAAGAATTGATAAACACGACCACAGGCGGAACACCTTATGGCGCAAGCCATCTAGCCAACAACACCAATGAAAACACTTTAAGCGATGACGAGAAAGCCTTATGCGAAGCTCAAGGTCAACGCCTTGCTCACATGGCTAAAAAATTATCCAAATAACCTTTTCTCTGTTTCTGTTCATTTATCGTTCCAACAAAAAAACGCACCATAAAAATGGTGCGTTTTATCTTTCTATACGCGCTCTCAAATCTTTAGCAAACAATTCAATGGCGCTCACCAGAAAAAACCTTAATGCCTCGGTAAATCAATCCCTTCAAATAATGCCTCCACGTCTTGCCTGTTGGCAGCTTCCATCGCAGACATCACAACATCCTTTGTTAAATGAGGTGCAAACGACTCAATAAACTTGTACATATACCCTCTAATAAAGGTATTACTTCGTATACCAATTTTGGTGCAACTGTCTTCAAATAAATGCGATGCATCCAATGACACTAAGTCTGCATCCTGTACATCGTCATAAGCCATTGTTGCAACAATCCCAACACCTAACCCCAATCTAACGTAAGTCTTAATCACGTCAGAATCTGCTGCCGTAAATACCACATTAGGTTCTAAACCAGCCTCTTGAAACGCCTCATCTAATTGAGAGCGCCCAGTAAACCCAAAAACATAGGTCACAATTGGATGTTGCGACAACGCTTCCAGTGTTAACTTCCCAACACTCGCCAAAGGATGATCTTTCGGCACAACAACAGACCGATTCCATTTATAACAAGGCAACATGACTAGGTTACTAAACTGCTCAAGCGCCTCAGTGGCAATCGCGAAATCAACCACACCATCATTAGACATTTCAGCAATTTGCATCGGCGTACCTTGATGCATATGCAAGGTAACATCAGGGTAACCATCAATAAACTCATTAATCACTTTTGGTAAGGCGTAACGCGCTTGAGTATGCGTTGTCGCAATATCCAAAGAACCTTTACGCTCATCACTGAACTCTTTGGCCACGCGTTTAATATTTTGCGTCTGACTGAGAATTTCCCCTGCCAGCTCAATGATCTTCTCTCCGGCTGGGGTAACATGAGTTAAATGTTTACCACTGCGAGCAAAAACCTCTACACCCAACTCATCTTCAAGAAGGCGAATCTGCTTACTCACACCAGGTTGAGAGGTATATAAACTTTGCGCTGTGGCTGAAACATTTAGATCATGGCGCACCACTTCCCAAATATATCTAAGCTGCTGTAACTTCATCGCTATCCCTTATTCTAAAAAGAATTAAAAACATAATAAAATATTACTTTATAGAATAGTAAAAAACATCTAGTGTTGCCAGCTTAAATAACTTTACATGGTTGACGAATGGATTTTATTTGGTACATTTTTGCAGGCGCAGCCGTTGGCCTTGCTGTTGGTATTACTGGTGTCGGCGGTGGATCACTAATGACACCTTTGTTGCTTTTGTTTGGATTTCCTCCACACATCGCCATCGGAACCGATTTGATGTACGCCGGCATCGCCAAAAGCACAGGTGTTGTGATGCATGCAAGACGCGGCAATGTGAACTGGCGCATTGTTTTTTCTATGGCAGCCGGCAGTATCCCTGCCTCCTTTCTCACCGTATGGGCACTGTCTCAATTTGAAAAACCGGACCATTACCAAGAGATTTTAACCGCAACGCTAGGACTTATGTTGGTTATTACGGCTTTTGTCATTATGCTTCGCTCAAAAATAACACACGCTTTTCGCTTTGATTTCAGCCCAGCACAAAGCTCAAAAATCATTTTTGTTTGCGGCATTGTGTTAGGAATATTAGTCACCCTTACTTCAGTCGGCGCTGGCGCATTAGGCACCGCTATTATGATGATTTTATTTCCTATCATGCGCGCGAAAAACATTGTTGGAACAGACTTAGCCCACGCCGTACCGCTGACACTTGTCGCTGGCGCAGGACACCTATTTTTAGGCAATGTTGATTACACATTATTATCTGCATTATTAATTGGCTCCATTCCAACCATTTATTTAGGAACTCGTATTGCTAGCTACGTCCCTAATCGCATTTTACAACCAATTTTAGCCACCGCTTTGTTTACTTTTGGAATGAAGTATCTTTTCTTCTAAAAAACACACAAAACTGACCTATGACGGTTCATTCAAAGGTCAAAACACGATATTGTTAGACTTACAAATAAAAGCAAAAAGCAGGAATTCCCTCAAATGAGTAACACACGTCTCGAAGACTTAAATATTGCCTCGTTCACCTCTCTAGTAACACCGAGTCAATTAAAAACAGAGTTTCCAGTCAGCAACACTGTCAGCGGCCATGTTGCAGAATCACGCGAAACCATCAAAAACATCATGGACGGAAAAGACCATCGATTGGCCATTGTCATTGGACCATGTTCAATTCATGACACAGAAGCGGCATTAGACTATGCGAAACGCCTTAAAAAACTTGCAACTGAACTAGACGACACCTTATATATCATCATGCGAGCGTATTTTGAGAAACCACGCACAACGGTTGGCTGGAAAGGTTTAATCAATGATCCAAATTTAGACGGTACATTTGATATAGACAAAGGGATTCGCATCGGTCGTAAGTTATTAATCGACTTGGCGGAACTTGGCCTGCCTCTAGCGACAGAAGCATTGGACCCAATCTCTCCACAATATATCCAAGACTTGATCAGCTGGTCTGCCATTGGCGCTCGCACAACAGAGTCTCAAACTCATCGCGAAATGGCATCTGGCCTTTCTGGCCCTGTTGGCTTTAAAAATGGCACTGACGGCTCAATGACCGTTGCAGTAAATGCGATGCAGTCCGTTTCTCATCCTCACTCTTTCCTTGGCATTAATGAAAGTGGACAAGTGAGCATCGTCAACACAAAAGGCAACGAATATGGACACCTAGTTCTTCGTGGCGGTGGCGGCAAACCAAACTACGATGCGGCACACGTTGCTCTTAGCGAAGAGGCACTGACTTCTGCCAATTTGAAGCACAACATTATGGTTGACTGCTCTCATGAAAACTCAAGTAAAAAAGCAGAAAGGCAACTGACTGTTATCGAAGATTCAACACAGCAAATTCTGGATGGCAATAACTCCATTATGGGCCTAATGATTGAAAGTAACATTGGCTTCGGCAATCAGAAAGTACCTGCTGACTTAAAAGACCTAACATACGGCGTATCTATTACAGACGCTTGTATCGACTGGGAAATGACAGAAAAGTCATTAACGAATATGGCAAACGCATTACGTGAGAAACTTCCTACACGTCCACGCGCTTAATCATTTCGTTAACACACAAAAAAGGGTTAATCTCTTTTGCGATTAACCCTTTTTTAACGACAAAAATAAGATTACATGAAAGCATTATCAGTGACAGTGTGATCTGTTGAGTCTTTCACACCAGTAAGACCAGGAACTTTTTCCATCAAGGTTTTCTCGACACCTTCTTTCAGCGTCAAATCAACCGCACTACATCCCTGACAACCACCACCAAATTGTAAGACAGCAACACCTTCTTCCAATACTTCCAATAAACTCACTTCACCGCCATGAGCAGCAAGTCCTGGGTTAATATCAGAATACAATACATAATTAATTTGATCTTCAATTGGACTGTCTGCCGTCACTTTTGGCATTTTTGCATTCGGCGCTTTGATCGTTAACTGTCCGCCCATTTTTTCAGTCGCATAATCCACAAAAGCTTCATCCAAAAAGTTCACCGACATTTTTTCAATGTATACTTTAAGCTTAGGCAAATTTAAAATTTCATCGGTTTCATTTACTTCATCAGGACGACAGTACGCAAGACAAGTTTCTGCGTAAGGCGTTCCCGGTTGTTGAATAAAAATTCGTACTGCAATCCCTTCTACACCTTGCTTTTCAAGCAAAGAAGATAAATATTCTTGGGCACCATCAGTAATTGTAATGTTCATAATAACCCTTTCTAAATCTATGTAACTATCAATACCCGCTATACTAACGTAGATGACAAACAATGCCAAAGACCTAGTAAAAAAGTAAGGTATTTTTCCTTTATTTAACACCTACATGAGAGGCATTTTCATTTAATAAGCCTTATTAGTAAAACCCCTAAAGATATAGATAAATATTCATTTTGAGTATAAAGGATCTTTGCTAGTATAGCCTCATCAAAACTATTAACGACGGTTTATATTATATGTATCAATACGACGCCATTGACCAACAACTTGTTGCAGAGCGAGTAGCACAATATCGCGATCAAACACGCCGTTACTTGAACAAAGAATTAAGTGAGGAAGCGTTTCTCCCATTACGCCTCCAAAATGGTTTATATGTTCAACGTCATGCGCCTATGCTTCGAATCGCCATTCCTTACGGCATGCTTTCCAGTACCCAGCTGCGCAAACTAGCAGACATTAGCGTACGCTATGACCGTTCTTATGGTCATTTTAGTACACGCCAAAACCTACAATTAAACTGGCCAAAATTAGAAGATGTCCCAGACATTTTAGAAGAGCTGGCTAGCGTAGAAATGCACGCGGTTCAAACCAGTGGTAACTGTATTCGTAACACAACAACAGACCAATATGCCGGTGTTATTGCAGATGAAGTCGTTGATCCTCGCCCATACTGTGAGTTGATTCGCCAATGGTCTACTTTTCACCCAGAGTTTGCTTTTTTACCTCGTAAATTCAAAATCGCGGTAAACGCAACAGAATCTGCAGATCGCGCCGCAACACAAGTCCACGACATCGGCCTTCACATAAAGAAGAACGAGGCTGGAGAAATTGGCTTTAAGATCATTGTAGGCGGCGGCTTAGGTCGTACACCTATGGTTGGTGTGACCATTTGTGAGTTTATGCCACGCCAAGATCTATTGACGTATTTAGACGCAATTTTGCGTGTATATAATCAGCAAGCAGACCGCAAAAACAAATACAAAGCTCGTATCAAAATACTGGTAAAAGCATTAGGTATCGATGAATTCCGCTCGCGTGTTGAAGCAGAATGGGCTCATTTAAAAGGCAAAGAAAGCACTGTCCCAATGAGCGAGTTTGATCGTCTTGCAGGTTTCTTCACTGAACCAACATATAAAACACTGACAGATAAACCTGCGGAATTAACAGCAAAACTTGCTGAAAGCGCTGGCTTTGCTCGCTGGTATGAACGCAACACGTTTGACCATAAAAAAGCAGGCTATCGAATTGTCACTCTTTCTTTGAAAAAACCTGGTCAAGCACCAGGCGATGCAACCGCTGAACAAATGCAAAAAGCAGCAGACCTTGCTGATACATTCAGCTTTGGCGAGTTACGCGTTAGTCACGAACAAAACCTCGTTCTGTCTGACGTTCAACAAGATCAGTTGGTTGAACTTTGGGAAGCGGCAAAAGAAGCGGGCTTTGCTACACCAACGCTTGGCTTATTAACAGACATGATTTGCTGCCCTGGCGGCGACTTCTGTAACCTTGCCAACGCAAAATCGATTCCGATTGCAGACCAAATCCAAGACGCATTCAACGATCTTGATTATCTTTATGACCTTGGCGACATCGACCTAAACATCTCCGGTTGCATGAACGCTTGTGGTCATCATCATGTTGGTAACATCGGCATATTAGGCGTAGATAAAAAAGGAGAAGAGTTCTACCAAGTTTCGATTGGTGGCGCTTCTGGACATGACGCAAGCATTGGTAAAATCCTTGGCCCATCATTTGGACAAGAAGAAATCAGCGGCGTCATTCAAAAACTTATGAATGTTTATGTAGCAAATCGTTCTGAAGAAGAGCGCTTCATCGACACATACCGCCGCCTTGGCATCACACCATTTAAAGAGGCTGCTTATGCCAAAGTTAATTAAGAACGGTGAAATCATCGACAACCCTTATATTTGGTTACAAGACGCTGAAGAAGCTGTTGTACCAAATGGTATTGTTGCCGCTAAAAAATGGCTAGCAGAAAAAGACACCATTGGTGACGTTGCTGGCATCTGGCTAGAAGCAGGCGATGGTGTTGAATGTCTTCAAGGTGTAGATTTAAGTCAATTCGATGTGATTGGCGTAAACTTCCCTGCTTTTGTAGATGGTCGCGGCTTTAGTTACGCTCGCCTGTTAAAAGAAAGACTGCATTATCAAGGTGAAATTAGAGCACTTGGCAACTTCATTCCTGATCAGCTAGGTTATTTATTGAGAGTCGGCTTTAACAGTTTTCAATTCAACGATGATGTTGATTTAGACGCCGCCCTTGCATTGCACAGCCCTTTCTCTGTTGCTTATCAAGGGGACGTTTCTGACCCAAGACCAATATTCTTGCGTCGTTAAACGCAATCTTTACAATAAAATGACTATAAAAGGCCACTTAGATGGCCTTTTTCTATTGCGTATTACTTAGAGGCTGATTATCTTACTAAATTAGGTTGAAGTAATTGATTGAAAAGGAACTTAATTTGTTTAGTAAAAGCATTATGGGGTTAGTCGTTGTCTCACTACTCTCCAGCGTCGCACACTCTGCTACGGTTTATGTATCTGATATACAATTTGTTGCCGCCAGAGAAGGATTAGACAATAGTTCTAGAGCCACCGAACGAGGCCTTAGAAGCGGAACCCCTCTTGAAGTACTTGAGAAAAGAGACGGTTACACTAAGGTGCAAACACCTAATGGTAATGAAGGTTGGATAGCAGATTACTTCTTAAGTAATGATACCGTGACCCGAAGTCAGCTTAATGACCTACAAAGCCGCTTAACGAGTATTACTGAAAGCAGAGCTAAGATTGCAAGCCAATTAAAAGACAACCAACAACAGCTTCAAGAAATTAATGGTAAATACTCCCAACTTCAAGATGAAAACGACGATTTAAAGCAAAAACTTGAAAGCATGGAAAATATATCTGAAGAAGCAAAAGCCGTCGTAGCGAGAGGCAATGAAGTAAATTATCAAATTGCCAGCCTAAAGCAACAAGCAGAAGCCGCAAACCTCATAGCGAAAAAAGCGACTAATTCAGAAATTCAAAAGTGGTTTATGATTGGCGCAGGAACATTATTGAGCGGTTTGTTTTTAGGTTTTATATTACCCAATCTCCGCCGTAGAAAACCTGGCACTGGTGCTTGGTCCTAAGAAATAATAAACTCTTCTATTACCTTTGATATGAAGAATACTCCACGCTTCATGGGTGAAGTATCCTTCATATCAATAACTTTCCTTCTAAAGCAAAGAGAAATGCACCTACACCCTAATCATTTAAAACCCAATAAAAAGCACTGACTAACTATTTATAAAATGCTTTTCATTCCCCTCTTCCTTTAGTCACATAAAATATAATAGAATAGCGCGAAATACTTGGCGACCAATACAAAAAGCCTTGTATAATAGCGCGCAAATTTCGTCCTAACTATTTAGAGTAATGTAATGGCTGACTTATCAAAATACAGAAACATCGGTATTTTTGCTCACGTTGACGCGGGTAAAACTACTACTACAGAACGTATCCTTAAGCTTACTGGTATTATCCATAAAATCGGTGAAGTTCATGAAGGTGAATCCACTACTGACTTCATGGAACAGGAAGCTGAGCGCGGGATTACTATCCAGTCTGCGGCTGTAAGTTGTTTCTGGAAAGATCACCGCTTCAACGTTATCGACACACCTGGGCACGTTGACTTCACAGTTGAAGTATACCGTTCCTTGAAAGTCCTAGACGGCGGTGTTGGTGTATTCTGTGGTTCTGGTGGTGTTGAACCTCAATCAGAAACTAACTGGCGTTATGCGAATGAGTCAGAAGTTGCTCGTTTGATCTTCGTAAACAAACTAGACCGTTTGGGTGCGAGCTTCTACCGTGTTACAAAACAAGTAGAAGACGTTCTAGGTGCTGTACCTCTAATCATGGTTCTTCCAATTGGTACAGAAGATGAATTCGTCGGTGTTGTTGACCTATTAAGCCGTAAAGCTTACATCTGGGATGACTCTGGCCAACCTGAAAACTACAAAATCGAAGACGTTCCTGCAGACATGGTTGATCAGGTAGAAGAATACCGTGAGAAACTTGTTGAGACTGCTGTTGAGCAAGACGACGACCTAATGATGGCGTACATGGATGGCGAAGAGCCTTCTATTGAAGACATCAAGCGTTGTATTCGTACTGGTACTCGTGACCTTGCGTTCTTCCCTACTTACTGTGGTTCTGCCTTCAAAAACAAAGGCATGCAGCTTCTTCTTGACGCTGTTGTTGATTACCTACCAAGCCCAACAGATGTTGTTCCACAAGATCTTACGGACGAAGAAGGTAACCCAAATGGCGAGAAAGCAATTGTATCTGCTGACGAACCATTCAAAGCACTTGCGTTTAAAATCATGGATGACCGTTTCGGCGCCCTAACATTCGTACGTGTTTACTCTGGTGTCATCAACAAAGGCGACACAATTCTGAATAGCTTCACAGGCAAAACAGAACGTGTAGGCCGCATGGTAGAAATGCAAGCTGATGACCGTAAAGAAATCAGCACAGCGCAAGCTGGTGACATCATGGCGATTGTCGGCATGAAAAACGTACAAACTGGTCACACACTTTGTGATCCTAAGCACCCTTGTACGCTTGAAGCAATGGTTTTCCCTGAGCCAGTAATCTCTATCTCTGTTACACCTAAAGACAAAGGTGGTAACGAGAAAATGGGTATCGCTATCGGTAAAATGGTTGCAGAAGATCCTACTTTCCGCGTTGAAACAGACCAAGATTCTGGTGAAACTATCCTTAAGGGGATGGGTGAACTTCATCTAGACATCAAAGTAGATATCTTGAAGCGTACATACGGCGTAGATCTTATTGTTGGTCAACCACAGGTTGCTTACCGTGAAACCATCACGAAAGAAATCGAAGATACTTACACTCACAAGAAACAATCTGGTGGTTCTGGTCAGTTTGGTAAAATCGACTACCGCATCAAACCAGGTGACCCAGGTTCTGGCTTCACATTCTCTTCTTCTGTTGTGGGTGGTAACGTACCAAAAGAATTCTTCCCTGCTGTAGAAAAAGGCTTTAAGTCCATGATGGACGAAGGTGTACTAGCTGGCTTCCCAGTATTAGACGTTGATGTTGAGTTGTTCGACGGTGGCTTCCACGCAGTTGACTCCTCTGCTATTGCCTTCGAAATCGCTGCTAAAGGCGCTTTCCGTCAATCTATTCCAAAAGCTGGTGCTCAGTTGATCGAACCAATCATGAAAGTGGATGTGTTCACTCCTGATGACCACGTTGGTGATGTTATCGGTGACCTTAACCGTCGTCGCGGCATGATCAAAGACCAAGAGAAAGGTGTAACTGGCGTTCGCATCAAAGCAGACGTACCTCTTTCTGAAATGTTTGGTTACATCAGTTCACTACGTACAATGACTTCTGGTCGTGGTCAGTTCTCTATGGAGTTCTCTCACTACCTACCATGTCCTTCTAACGTAGCGGAAACTGTTATTGCTGCTGCTAAAGAAAAGAAAGAAAGCGAACAGAAGTAATTCATTTCTGAATTCGTTTTTCTAAAAAGCCGATGCATCATGTTGCATCGGCTTTTTTATTGCCTTTGTTCTGTCCTGAAAAGGTTTACAGACCAAACAATAGAGCATGACTAAAACATCACACAAAAAAAGGGAGCTCAAAGTAAAGCTCCCTTTTTTATCGTTTTCTTTTATCAGAAGAGCTCAGGTTTTAGAACGGCACTGGATACTCTTTAAATACCGCTAGAACGTCACTCAATACATCATCCGACAATGCCATATCGAAGGCATCCATATCCTCTTTCAACTGATCCATCGTCGTCGCTCCAATAATAGTAGAGGTTACGCCGTCCACTTGATCACACCAAGCTAAAGACAGCTGCGCTGTCGTCAGACCATATTTTTTCGCCACTTCAGCATAACCTCTAACAGCAGCATCTACTGCAGGCGTATCGCGAAACAAGCCATGACGTTGCACATAACTCCAGCGACTGCCTTCAGGACGCGCACCACCGATGTATTTTCCACTCAAAGCACCAGCTGCCAATGGAGACCAAGGTAAATACGCCACATCTTCGTGTATGCAATTTTCAATCAAATATGGCCAATCCTTCGCGTGCAAAAGGCTAAATTCATTTTGAATCGACGCCACACGAGGAAGACCATGTTGATCACTTAATTTAATGTATTCGTTAATGCCCCACGTAGTATCATCAGACAAACCATAATGGCGAATTTTACCTGCTTTAATACAGGTCTCAATAGCTTTCAAAATCTCAAGCATCTGAGCAGAATGCGCTTCTCTATCCACGTCGCTGAAAGAAATATGCCCAGGAAAATGCTTCGCAAAATGCGGTGATGTACGGTTCGGCCAGTGTAATTGATACAAATCGATGTAATCGGTTTTTAGTCGTTGTAACGATGTCTCCACTGCCGCAATGACAGACTCTCCTGTAATCGGGCCTCCACCTCGAATATAAGGTAAACCCGGTCCAGCGATTTTTGTTGCTAAAACAAACTCTTCACGACGAGATGGATTGCGAGACAACCAGTCACCAATAATCGATTCCGTTTTACCGTAAGATTCTGCCGTAGGAGGAACAGAATACATTTCAGCGGTATCAATAAAATTAACGCCATTAGCCAAGGCGTATTCCAATTGAGCATCCGCATCCGCTTGCGTATTTTGAGTTCCCCACGTCATCGTGCCCAAGCAGACTCGAGAAACCTCTAATCCCGTACGACCGAGCGGTACATATTTCATATTCAATATCCTCAATAATGAAACGGCGCCAATAAGGCGCCGTTAAAATAAACTTAAGAACAATGTAATAAATTTTCTAGCTTCAAGCCAGTTTTATCAATGAAAACAATAAGGAGAAGTAGAATTTCCTAACAAAAAACTTAGACTAGCTTATGAGATATTCAATCACTCTGTTTCCAACAAGTGCTCGTAACGCTTGTCGGTCAAGGTCTTTAGAAAAGCAACAATGGCATCCACTCTCTGATCTGGCAAAGCAGGTCCAATTTCTAAGTTTTCCATGTCGATATTTGTTGCCACTTCAGGCTCAGCCCATGGCAGACCTGTTTCAGGGTTAATTGTACGACTTGGATTATTGTATTTATCATAGAACATAATCACGGTTCTCAAATCTTGGAACACGCCGTTATGCATATAAGGCCCTGTAACAGCGACATTGCGTAAAGTAGGCACTTTGAATTTACCCGCATGCTTTGGATCATTGATCGCTGGGTTATCTAATAATCCATTATCAATAAACCCACCATTACGAGCCGTCACTGCGGCATTAGCCGGCACACCTATATTTCGATACTCATAATTTGTAAAGGTTTCTTGCTCGTAAAACGGCGAAGCATTCAATTGGTGACAGGCATTACAATTGGTAAACTGTTGAGAAAAGAACAAGGTTTTACCCAACTCTTCCTCTGGTGTTAATCGAATTTCACCGCGTAAAGCGCGATCATATCGAGAATCAAACGGCATAAATAAAGCGGTTTTCTCAAAGGTCGCAATAGCGTCAGCAATCGCGGCATAACCTTTTACATCGTCTTCGAGAATATCCTCGCCATACAATTCATTAAACAAATTTTCATAGCGAGTATTTTCCTTTACGCGAGCAACTACGCCAGCGCCATCTGGCAAGGCCATTTCAACGGCATTAACAAAAGGCCCAGTGGCCTGCTCCGCCAACCCAGACTCGCGACCATCTAAGAACTGCCCACCACGGTATTCGCCGTTGACCATTCTATGAAAAGGTGGAGAAAATGCCGCGTAAGCCGCTGTCGGTGTATTTCGAGTACCAATCGAATGACCATCACTGCCCAACGAGACTGCGCCTGACAACACATCATTGCGCTTATCGACAAAGCCATTCGCAATATCATGACAAGTAGCACAAGATTGATTCCGCTCTTTTGACAAGTTCACATCAAAAAATAATTGAGAACCTAATAGCGCTTTAGGGTCAGCAGAGGGAACAGGAAGGTCAGAAAGTTTCTGAGGTTTAGGTTTTACGACTAATGCGCTATCTGAGACTTGAACCGACTCATTACAAGCGGTCAATAAAAAACAAACTGTTATTACACCGATGGAAAAACGAAGCATTTTCACAACTCTGATAAGCAAAATAAGTGAGTCAAATAATACACTTATCAAGAATTTGAGTAAAACAACAACAGAGTGAATTCATTTAAAGATTACATAAAAAAACACCAAACAAGACATAGATCAACGTGTCTCATTTGATGTTTATCTTACGCTTAACTCTGAAAATAAAATTTTACTCAGGCAAAGTGACATTCAGCTCCAGTACTGAACAATCCGCTGTATTTTCAAGCTGTATCTGAACATCTTCATCACCAATCTTCACGTACTTACGAATCACATCAATGATCTCTTGCTGCATACGAGGAAGATAATCTGGCTCATGCCTTTTGCTTCGCTCATGAGCCACAATGATCTGCAATCTATCCTTGGCAACCGATGCAGAGCTAGGTGTTTCTTTGCTTTTAAGATAATCGAAAATGCCCACTCTAACCTCCCAACAATCGTTTCATAAAGCCTTTCTTCTGTACTTCTAAGAAACGCAAAGGTCTTTCTTCACCCATCAAACGATCAACAGCATCGGTATAAGCAAAACCTGCATCTGCTTCTTCATCTAAAATAACCGGTGTACCTTGGTTAGAGGCTTTTAGAACAGCTTCAGATTCAGGAATCACACCAAGCAAAGGAATCGCCAGAATATCTTCCACATCAGACACGCTTAGCATCTCACCTTGCGCAACGCGCTCTGGGTGATAACGAGTTAGAAGAAGATGCTCTTCGATCGGCTCTTTGCCCTCTTCTGCACGTTTTGATTTACTCTGTAAAATCCCCAATATTCGATCAGAGTCACGAACCGAAGACACTTCAGGGTTTGTCACGACAATCGCTACATCGGCAAAATACAAGGCCATTTGAGCGCCTTTCTCAATGCCCGCTGGCGAATCACAAATAATGTAATCAAATTCTTTTGCAAGGTCTTCCAACACTTGTTGAACACCTTCAATCGTCAACGCATCTTTATCACGAGTCTGAGAAGCCGGTAAAATAAATAAATCTTTCGTACGCTTATCTTTGATCAATGCTTGAGACAAAGTCGCCTCTTTATTAATAACATTAACAAAGTCATACACTACACGACGCTCACAACCCATTACCAAATCTAGGTTACGCAAACCCACATCAAAATCGATAATAACGGTTTTATGCCCTTTTAATGCAATACCTGTCCCGATGGCAGCACTGGAAGTTGTTTTACCAACACCACCTTTGCCAGAGGTTACTACGATAATCTTTGCCAATTTTCTATCCTCCGATAACCCCAATCCTGAGCCTATCTAACTAATAAGATACATACGCTAATAAATAAAACTAAAGCGGTACCACGTCTAAATTTTCATCATTTAACAATACTTGTGCACTGTCTTTCCAAATACTTTTCTGCAATGCATCACTCAACATAAAATTGCCCGCGATAGACACCAGCTCCGCTTCCAAGCTTTTACAAAAAATGCGAGCGTTTTTATCGCCTTTAACTCCAGCCAATGCTCGACCTCTTAGCGCACCATAAACATGAATATTACCGTCCGCTAAGACTTCTGCGCCTTCGCTCACTTGTGCCAAGACGATCAAGTCACCCTCGGAATACACTTGCTGGCCAGAGCGAATCGGCTTGGTTATGACTTTTGAAGAATGTGACACCACTCGCTCTTCTACAATCTTCTTAACCACTACATCTTGCTGATCTGAGGACTTAGCGCCAGACTCTGCATTAATCGCTCTGGCTTTACTGGCTGGCAGCAATGGAATCGTCACTGTCGCCTTCCAGTCAGGCAAACGAGCAGGATCACAACGCCAACCAATCACACCAAGGTTTAATGCATTCAAAGCTTCAATAAGCGCTTCAAACTGATCCAGCTGAATGCTCTCTTTGGTTTTCGAAATATCCACAATCACAGGCGCTTGATTAAAAAAATGCGGCACCTGTTCAATTTTCTCTTTTAGATGAAAAATAATGTCATCCAGTGAAAATTTTTGAATATCCAACAACACCGTCGTAACGACACTTCCTTTAAGTTGGAAGCTTGAATCCGTCATTTAAACTGCCCTTTTGTATACGTTGATAACGCTTTCTTATGTGAATTTCTGAAAAACAATGGATATCAATACATTACAACCTATTCTATGCAAGCTTTCTTATGAAAGGAAGCCATCAAGACAAGACTTTTACACTTCATCACAATCATAGGCTGCGCTGTTATAGTGCTAAGAGTAACGTAAAATGCTCAATAATAAACAAAAGATTAAGCATTTGATTTGATTCGTTTTTTACTACTTACTTACATACTTGTTCCAGCATATCTGGGGAAAACTTTTGCACCATCTTTTTGCGCTCTATTTAACCGTGAAAATCAACGCTTTATTTCGCAGTGAAAATCAACGCTCCGAAGACACCACTGCAAATTCAGAAGCCAAACGACTAACACCCAAACCGCTTTGCTTGGTTAACTTAATTTGCACTGGAATACGCTCTTTCAACGCACTGATATGACTGATAATACCGATGGTTTTCCCAGAAGAATGCAGATTATCCAACGCATCCAAAGCCGATTCTAACGTGTCGCTGTCTAAGGTTCCAAAACCTTCATCCAAAAACAAAGAGTCAATGCTGGTTTTATGAGACACCAAATCCGATAACGCCAGTGCCAACGCCAGACTGACTAAGAAAGATTCACCACCAGACAAAGTTTTGGTATCACGCGATGCATTGGCTTGCCATGTGTCGACCACAACAAGTGACAGAGCCTCTTCATGTCGTAGTAATTGATAACGTTTATGCAAAACATTCAAATGCTGATTGGCCAAATATACCAAATGATCCAAAGTCAAATTCTGAGCAAAACGACGAAATTTTGCACCGTCTGCCGAACCGATCAAATGATTTAAACGCTCAAGATGAATCAAACTGTCACGCAGTTTGTCGAGCTCTTTTACTGACGATTCTGCGTGTTCTCTTCGTTGACTTTCTTCTTTGATCTTTTGAGTCACTTCTCCCCGTTGACGATTCAACACAGACAGCTGAAGCTCAAGAGCCTGAACACGCTCAGACAAATCAGCCAAAATAGTATCATCATGGCCTACGCCTTTCGGTCGTTTTTTTCCATGCTCATCATACGAAGATTGTGCTTGCTTCAAGAGAGCCTCTTGACGAGTGATGTCTTCTTTAATAGCGATTAAGCTTTGCTGTAATTGCTTCATTTCTTCGCCAGATAGACACGCAGATTGCCACTCAGTCTCTGTGTCAAAGGCTTTTTCTGCTAATGTTTTTTGCCAATTTTCTTGAGCATTTTTCAATTCGTTACGCAAAGGCTGCAAATTTTTATCAATACTTTTAAACGTCGCTTGCGTGGCTGCCCATTCATTTTTTAGCTGCTCGCGCTCTTCTGACATCTGCTCAAATTGTGCTTTGGACGACTCAACAAGACGGTGCGCTTCTGCTCTGTACTCCGCCAACGTCTTGTCGCCTAACACACCAAATACTTCTTGATTAAGCTGGCTCAAGCGATCTTTTAGGTCTTCTAATGTTGCTCGCTCGGTTTCCACTTCTTTTGTACTTTCTTTTAAATGGTTATCCAATGTATTTAATTGATACTGTAACTGCTCTATTTGTTGATGCAGTTTGTCCACATTGGTTTTAGCTTCTCGCCACGTTTGCAGTGACGTTTGCAATGCCAACAAAGAATCCTGTAGAGGCTGAACCAAATAGGTTTCCGGCACACCAGACGATGCCATTGACGCCAACAGAGAGTCAGCCATTTTTTGGGTTTCAGCTGACAATTTTTGTTGCTCAGCCAATTTATTCTCCAATGTTTGACGCAGTAATCGACCACTAGACTCTTTCTCTTGTAACTGCAAAGCCATAGTTTGATGCTGTGCTTTCAACTCATTCAAACGATTTTCTAAAGCAAAGCGTTGCTGCTGTTTTTCCACCAGCTGAGCATTCAATTCATTTGCCTTACGCCATTCATTTTCAAGCAAATGAGTGACGTCAGTCACGTAAGATGCATCAAACGTCGTTACTGTTTGATCTGGATTTAGCTCATTCAGTAACGCCAACATCCACTGCTCTGATTGCGCCAGCTCTTGCGCTAAAGAAACATATTGGTCTTGACGGATTTTTAGCTCACTTTCCGAGACTTCGAGCTTTGCACCTAAGGATTGACCGGATCGTTTTAACGTTTCGAGTTCCGACTCAAGATACTTCAAGCGTTCATGGTTTTCTTGGTTAACACCTTGATGCAAGGCATAACCCAAATTATGATGATTGGATCCACACAAAGGGCAATAATCACCTTCCGTTAGCGTTTCTCTCATTTCATTTAGCGCAAGAATATGGCGTTCCGCGTCGACCAAAGCGGCTAAATCTCGGCAATGCACATGCTTTTCCTTATAAACCTGCCGACCTGCAACCAGCTCTTTATTTTGCGTTTCTATCTTAGTTTTTAGCTCAATAATCGAGGTATCAAGTTGAGTAAGCTGCGCCTGTTTACTTCCATGCACCTCATAACGACTAAGCAAGTCTGAGGCTTTCTGCTGTCGGCTTTCAAGACTGTGATAATAACGCTGCCAATCATCCCATTCACGACCTGATGACAACGTCAGGCATTCGTTGCTCACAGCTTGTACTTGTTTTTCCAATTGCTCAAGCTGTGCTTGCTGCTGTCCAAGCGACTCTTTGTGTTGAACGAACTCCGCTTGCGCCTTTTCCAATTCTTCTTTGACATGAGACACTTCTGGTACTAGATCTGCCAACCTTTGTTCTTGGTCTTGAATGTTGGCTTGCTGATGCAACCAATTGGCCACTTGTGACTCAATAGATTCAGGGCTTTGCCATTGAGCCAACCGCTGCTGACTGCGTTGATAGTCGTCTTGCTGGCTCGACAAGGCTTTCGCCACTCGATCTCGCTCTTGCTGGCTTTCTTGGTGTTTTTTCTCTAAGGCGCTGTTTCGCTCTTTCGTAGTTTTTAGCTGCTCATCCACATGATCACGACGAGATAAGAGCGGTTGAATGCGATTTGCCACATCATCATTTACTGTTTGCCATGCAAGGTTTTGCTCATCAAACGATTGCTTAACCGCTTCAACACGTTTATCTAAACGCTTAATAAGCGCTTCTTGTTCTTGTTGTTTTAGCGATACATCAGCGTGCTCTGAAGCCAATTCAGATTCTCGCTTTTCAATCTCTTTCAGCGTATTAAATTGCGCTTGTAACGGATTGGCTTTCTCGGCGCTTTCTAACGAAGCTTGTTGTGGTTTAAAGTGTTCTAACGCATCTAACGCCTCAGCACTTTTGTGCCTGTGTAACGCCAAATTTTGCTGCAAGTCTTCTTGTGTTTGACACCAAACAAGTGCTTTTTGTTGTGTGGTTAACGTTTTTTTCTGAGAGGATTCCTGTTGTTCAAGATCTTTTTCTTGCTTTACCAAGGCGTCTAATTCTTCGTCAGACAACAATTGACGCTGAGCATTCACTGCTTCTAATTGCGTAATTTTCTGGCGCTCTGCTTTATGTTTTTCAAATACCCACTGAGACACTTGGCTATAAATTTCCGTACCCGTTAACTCTTCTAACAATTCCGCTCTGTCATTAGCAGACGCATTTAGAAACGCCGAAAAGCCACCTTGTGCCAGTAACATAGATTTAGTGAAACGAGAGAAATCCAACCCTGTAATCTCTGCGATTTTATCGATTTTATCGTTAATTTTTGTGGTGATAATCGTGCCATCGATTTCACACAATTCGCACGTCATTGGCTGTAACTTACCATCACTTTGACCGCGTGCCCGTCGCTGGCTCCAGAAGGCACGATACCCTTTGCCTTTAATTTCAAATTCGACTTCTGCCAGACATTCCGATGTATGACGCGTCATCAATTCATTCTGACTAGGAGAGACTTTTAAACGTGGCGTTTCGTGATACAGAGCCAAGCAAATCGCATCCAACAAGGTGGATTTTCCTGCGCCTGTAGGCCCGACAATGGCAAACACCCCAGCGTCATCAAATGGCGCTTTGGTGAAGTCAATTTCCCACTCGCCTTTTAAGGAGTTCAAATTTTTAAGGCGTAACTTGCAAATTTTCATGCCTGCTCTCCTTCGCCATTTTGTTGATATTCTTCCATGTCAGTTAAACATTTATTGAAAAGCGCAGTGAGGATGTCCGCTTCCTTTTCTTCAATATCGAGGTTTGCACTCAAACTCTGCTGGAATACATCATTTACTGTTAATTCAGACAACGTTTTACGGGTTTCAAACACCTGATCTTTTTTCTCAACGGCACTTTTTCGCATGACACGAAGCAACTCAATCGGCAAGCCTTCGATTGCTTCCAATAAGCGCTTATGAACATCGCTTAAATATTCATCTGCCATGACCGTCACTTCTAACCAAAGTGTTTGCCCTGAACGATTTTGATGAGATAAAGAAAGCTCAGAAATTTGTTTCAACAGGTTTTTTAGATTGCCTTTCAAACTCAACATAGGTTGGAAATTTGGCACATTATGCAAAGTAATCGGATTTTCCGGCTCAGTGATTTCGACAGAATCGACTTCTGGTTCATCGTTACCAAATAAGTCGCCTATTAACACATCATCCATCTTAGGCGCTGGTTTCACCTTCTTAGATTTAGGCTCGCTCCTATTTAATAACTCAGTATCAATGACAACGACGGTTTTCTCTCGCCCAAGCTCATCAAAGCTCAAAGGAATCGGCGAACCACTGTAACGGAATCGACCATCTTTGCTAATTGGTTGTGCGCGATGAATATGCCCCAAAGCTAAGTAATCAAATGTCGGAAAGACTGACGTCGGCAGAGCTTCCAAGGTTCCCACATACAAATCACGAACCGACTCACTTACTTGTCCGCCTATCGCGGTTAAATGCCCTGTACCAATGATTGGTACGGGATTTTTCAGCCTGTTATTTTTATCACTCGCCAATTGATACACTTGCTGATAAAAATCGCCTATCTGTTCCAACAACCCCATTTTTTTATCTTGTTCCGATTGACCAGACATACTTTTCATCACATCTTTCGGACGTAAATACGGCACGGCACAAACCCACGCAGCAATACTGCTTTCTTTGGTCTTTTTATTCTTTTTCAGGTCATACAGAGGAATAACGTGGGATTCCAAATCGTCTACATTCGCTTGACTAGAAACACGCGTATCAAGATAAGAAAGCAGACTTTTGGACTCATTCAACATACTGACAGAATCATGATTTCCCGCGACGATCACCAATTGACACTCACGAGCTTTCATATCCAACACAAGTTGATGATACATTTCACGTGCATAACTTGGCGGCGAACCTGTATCAAAAATATCACCCGCCACAATCACTGCGCCAATCGACTCCTTATCCACCAGCGCCAACAACCAATCTATAAATGCCTTATGTTCGTCTCGACGAGACTTCCCCATGAAGTGCTGACCAAGATGCCAATCGGACGTATGTAGAATTTTCATGTGTGACCTTTTAAATCAAATAGGGAGATTGAGCGAACATTAACGAACAAAATGCAATTGGCTGGTGCGTATTCTTAAAGGACGGAGCACTTTTTCCCAATCCTTTTCAGAGAGATTCTGACCATGATAAACAATCTGCAAAGACATCGTATTGGCTCGTTTAACAATACTTTCAAGACAGGAAAGCACTTTTGGATCATGTAATTCCCCACCCTCAGGCAGACAATAATAAGCCAATAAAGAAGACGACAACCTCTCCAGCGCGTTTTTCCAATAACCCTCAAAAATAGCATTGGCCGTAGAAGAAACCACTACAACAGGGACATTATCCAAACCAAGCTCAGGCAATAATCGTCCCTTCCTGACACCTAACTCACAACCAACTTGTATGCTGCTGTTTGATTCCTGCGCCATCATAGACAACCACACGTAATCAGGCAGCCATTTTTTTTGTATCACCACCGTTAAAGGCTCGCCTGCGTTATTCACAGCCATGCATTCCAGCACATACTCATCGTTGTCAGACAAAGGAAAACGCAACACCACTCGGTCGCCAAAAGAATCATCACTTGGACCAAGCAGTGTTAAAGCAATATTGGAGTCATCAAGTCGGTCTTTAGAAAGAACAGAGAAATCAAGAGAGGCCAAAGGGGCTTTTTTTGTCAGTGACACATTATCAGATACAGACGTTTGGCAAGAAAGCAAAGAATCACCGGTGCCACATTCATACAAACGACACGCACCACACGCACCAGCACGACAACCAAAACGCACATCCACTTTATTATCCAGCAAGGAAGACAATAAATTATCGCCCATTTTTGCCTCGATAACCGTTCCGTCTAAATCGATTGTCAATGTCTGCGCATTCATAGCCGAACCTAACTCATTAATGATTCAAGTATTATGGCATATTTGAGAGAGTGAGCCTTGCCTAAAAAAACACTTTCAGCAAATTCGACTGATAGACTTTCCACGTTTTAATCATCGCATAGTCCTTTATACATCGATGTTATTCGCCCTGCCTAAATGGTTTGATTAATAAGATTCAAATAAAAAAGACGCATCGCGGCGTCTTTTTTATTTGTTGTTAACTTAGCTAGACTAGAAGTTAAGGTCTATTGATTTAATTCCAATTTGTAGAAAGTCGTTTGAGTGTAATCGCCTGCTTCTACGCCTCGGTTCATGCAACCAGATGAACCTTGGTTACATTGGTTATAAGCACCTGCTTTGAAGTACATCCAATCTTGACCGTAACCTCGATCCAATGCTTCATGACCTGGATAAGGCTTACTTAGATCAACCGCAAATGTCACTTTTTTCTCGTCGGCTTCACCAATATTACGAGTGAAAGTTAGATTCATCACATTGCCAACAACGTTAACATTGTATTCAATCAGTTCACCTAACAAGATGCCATCTTTTGGGTCTGCGTCTGCTTTCGTTAAACCATCTTGCCCAAAGACGTTATGAGGAATGTCAGTTCGGTCTTTTTTATTTTCAGGGTTGGTTTCATAAGTCCAGAAGACACTACCATGCTCATGGTTTGGCATTTTACGATAAAAGATTTTCAGAGGTTCATTTTTAGAGCCGTGAATCTGGCCAATGACCACTGCGTGAGCGCCACGTTTTGTGTCTTTACCACTTGTACTAACAGCATCTACCGTTAAGGCGCCTGTTAATTCACCACCAATGGAACCAAATGCACTGGCATTTTTATGAGCAGCTACCGCAAAGTTGGTTAGCGGTGCTTTGTATGTATAAGCGTTTTCTACGTCCAACATGGCACGCAATTCACTGCGTGTATTTTTACTGTTTGGTGTGGTTGGTCCTGTGTTCGGTGCGGCGAAGACAACCGCGCCATCTGAGTTAGTATAAAACCATTCAGGGTGAACATAAGGATAATTAACGTAGTTAAGACGATCAGCGGTGATTTCCATCTCCTTCCCTTTACGCGCTTCCGTTAGGTCGCCAATAGGTAGGTTGATTTTCCACTTTTTCATATCGAAATTTTCTGCAGGCGCTTTAGATGGATCTAACTTGCTTGCTAGTTCAGCTTGGTAATTTGTCATTTCTGCCATTGCAGATTGAGCAAAAACCACAGTAGTGATAGCGAGTGCTAATACTGTTTTCATGATGACTTCCCATTTTATTGTTATTAAGAGAATGATGTTTTGAGCGGCCAGTTTGCCTTTCCCAATCAAGCCGCCAACACATTATGAATTAATCATACAATTAAGTTAAGCCATCTCGTATTGATTTACATCAGCAGATCACTTTTTGATGGAAACAGACGCCAGTAACGCGGTTAGCAAATGCCAAAAATCCTCTACCGAGTCAATTTCCATCCGCTCTGTTGGTGAATGAGCGCCTCGAATATTTGGTCCAAACGACACCATTTCCATGCCTGGGTATTTTGCGCCAATGATGCCGCATTCTAAACCTGCATGAATCACCTTAACGTTAGCGTCTTCGCCCATGACAGTTTTATGGACATCTAAAAAGTGTTTTAACAAACCCGCTTTCGGATCTGGTCGCCAACCAGGGTAGCCATTTTCTAAAGCCACTTCCGCTTGAATCAATGAAAACGCCGCTTTGGCTTTATGAGATAAATGCGCCACCGCAGAATCCACCAGCGAGCGAACCAGTAAACACGCATCAAACGATTTAGCGCCTTCTGCCGTATTTTTCAGGTTAATCACGCCAAGGTTACAAGACGTTTCTGTGACACCGTCTAACTCTGCACTCATACGATCGACACCATGAGGCGCGCAGTAAATAGCGTTTAATAAATTAACTTTGTCATTACTGTCTAATTCGCTGTCTAACTCTGTCGGAGTAAAAGTAATAGACAAATTAGGCTCTGTCTCGATGAACTCTAATTTTGTGACACGCTCAAACTCCGCGATAAAGTCCGACAAGGCGGTTTCGTTTTGTATATCGATATTAATCGTGGCGTGTGCATCTCGAGAAATGGCATTCCGTAGTGTTCCGCCAGAAAAAGCACTCAAGCCAAATTCGCACGTTTCATTTAATAAATTCAATAATCGAATAAGCAATACATTAGCGCTCGCACGACCTTTGTGAATATCCAGACCAGAGTGGCCGCCACGTAATCCTGACACTTTAATGTCAAACGCTTTTTTATCGCCCGTTACAGGAGCCGAGGCATAGCTTTTCTTAACATTGATATCTACACCTCCAGCACAACCTATGTAGACGTCACCTCGGTCTTCGGAATCTAAATTCAGTAAAATTTTACCTTCAAGAATGCCTTCTTCTAACTGCAAAGCGCCGCGTAAGCTGGTTTCTTCTTCAATCGTAAATAACGCTTCAATTGGGCCGTGCGCTAAGTCCGTTGACTCCAACACAGCCATTGCTGCCGCTACGCCAATACCATTGTCCGCTCCGAGTGTTGTCCCTGTTGCGTGAACCCAACCATCGATGATTCGAGTCACTATTGGGTCTTTCGTGAAGTCGTGCACTACGTCAGCGTCTTTCTGCGCAACAATATCCAAATGACCTTGCAGGACAACTGTTTCACGATTTTCCATTCCCTTAGATGCGCGCTTACGGATCAGTAAATTCCCCACAGGATCCACATACGTTTCTAGGCCTAATTGAGTTGCCCACTGTATTAAAAGTTCTCTTAGTTCCGCCTCATGATAAGAAGGTCTAGGCGTATTACATAGGGTTTGGAAATGTCGCCAAATAGCGTTGGGTTGTAACGTTGTTAAAATTTCGTTCATTGGATTCTCAATTTAATTTTGTGGTGCGCTGCATGTGATGCAGTTGAAGCAATAAACTTAACAGTAAAGAAGCGGTTCGAATGAGGCAATCGAAATTAAGATTAACAGTGATAGAGAAAACGTATGCAAATATAACCATCAAACTCAATTAAATCTGCGCTTTCCCAAAATATCAGCTACATATAATAACGTGCATATAAAAACCAATTGCTCAATAATAAATCTGTTCTTGATGTAGGGAAGTGAGTAAAAATGTATTTTTATTTATCTATTGGAACCAATATAAACCCAGAAAAAAACGCCGTAAAAGTGGTCAAGCTCTTGTGTCAGAATTTTGGACTTTTGACGCTATACCCGTTTGTGTATACCGCACCAGAAGCCATGTCTTCCGATTCAATTTTCCTAAATAGCTTAGCCATTATTCACAGCCAAAAAGATAAAAGCGAAATCAAACATATACTTAATACCATTGAAATGACATTGGGCCGCGATAGAAACGATCCCGAAAAAAGCGTCAAAGACAGAACCGCTGATATCGACATTCTCTTGTGCAATCCGCAATATTCCTTATCATTTTTTGAGCGCTTCACAGACACTTATATACAATCCTGCTTGTCCCCCAATCTACCTGCCAATTTATCAACCCAAGGATTACCCTCGTACCAAGGCGCGACCACCATCGACCTTGATCGAATCTCCGGTGAGATAATGATTACCAAGAATAAACTCGATTGTTTGGTAAATGGGTAAAAATCCTCCTTCATAAGGTAGAAGCGTTTCATTCAGAACGTGTTTTTGATGTGCATTATCGTGTTCCGGTAAAAATTTGATTGGTCCAGGTTGAATCGCGTTTGCCCGAACATAAGGCGCATACTTTTTAGCGAAGCTGTAGGTTAGATTTTGCAACCCTGCTTTAGTCGAGCAATACAATGAATAATTAGCATTTGGATTCTCTGCGTAAATGTCCGTAATAGAGATAACATTTCCCGGTGCCGTCTCATTAGACAATAAAGCAATGAGTCCTTGTGTTAATACAGCGGGCATTGCCATGTGCACAAACATCATAGCGTTGTAACGACTCATACCATGTTCGGCAACATGTGCATCCTCTTCGAAGATAGAAGCGTTGTGTAATAACAATTGAATCGGCTCATTCACTTGCTTTTCTTGAATTGTCTGCACTGCATTCTTCAGACTTATCTCGGTATAATCACCTAATTCATGTACATGCAATCTATCACAAGCAATAGCAAGCAACCCGTCAGTTGATTGACGAGTTATGGCATGAACCCTCCAACCAGAATCAATGAGTTGTCCGACTACGAACAGACCTAAACGACGTCCTGCGCCTGTAATCACAGCAGTTTTAATGCCTTTGTCCATTTATCTAACCTCTTATCTACTTTAATAAGTACATGCTAATTCAATAGCGTAATTACGCCTGTTCATATCTAAATTCAGAGAATAAATGTGTATTCACGAAAAATAAAAAAGGTGCATCACTGCACCTTTTAAACATTGTAGATTAAGACTGTAAAAAAGTGTTCAGGAACTTTATTTACGTTCTTTCAAAGCCCCAGCCGAGAAAGTGACAAACTCTTCTGCACTGGTTGGGTGAACACCGACCGTCGCATCAAAGTGTGCTTTCGTTGCACCCGCTTTAATCGCAATCCCTAATCCTTGAATGATTTCACCAGAATAGTCACCAACCATGTGCGCGCCAATTACTTTATCATCGGCATTATTGACCAAGAGCTTCATCAAAGAACGTGCAGTTCCGCCACTTAATGTGTGTTTCATTGCGCGGAAGTCAGTTTGATAAACACGGAAATCCATACCGCGAGACTCTGCTTCTTGTTCAGTCAAGCCTACCGTACCGATGGCTGGCTGGCTGAATACGGCTGTTGGAATATTGTCATAATCAAAGTCTACCTCTTTTCCTTCAAACCAATAATCAATCAGCGCCATGGCTTCTTTGATGGCCACTGGCGTCAATTGAATTTTGTCTGTCACATCACCCAAAGCAAATACACTGCTTGCCGTGGTAGTGAAATTATTGTCTATTTTTATCGCACCATTCTTACCAGTTTCAATGCCCGCTTTTTCTAGCGCCAAAGACCCAACATTCGGTACACGACCCGTTGCGTACAAAACCAAACCGAATACTTCTGAGTGCCCGCCTTTGAAATGCACCACTCGATCGCCTTCAGGTTTACTCGCATCCGCCAATTCAATGTGCGATACATCCGTGTTTAGACGAACATCAATGCCTGATTTTTTATATTCTTCGCTCGCGAATTCACGAACATCTTGATCAAAACCACGTAATAATTGGTCGCCACGGTAAGCCAAAGAGGTTTCAACGCCTAAGCCATTCAGAATCCCGGCAAATTCCACAGCGATATAACCAGCGCCAACGACTAAGGCTTTCTTAGGCAATGCATCTAAAAAAAACATTTCGTTAGAGCTAACAACCAAGTCACTGCCTTGGAATTCAGGAATAAAAGGCTTTGCCCCTACGGCAATCAAAATACGTTCTGCTGTATACGTTTTTCCATCGACCATAACTGTGTGGGCATCAACAAAACTGGCGTAGCCAGAAATCACTTCCACACCCGCGTTGCCCAGCATGTTGCCGTAAATACCATTCAAACGTTTAATTTCATTGGTCTTATTATCACGTAACACAGACCAATCAAACTCAACACCTTTATGTGTCCAACCAAAACCAGCGGCTTCATCAAAGCCATGTCCATATTCAGAACCGTATACAAATAATTTTTTAGGAACACAACCAATATTGACACAAGTGCCGCCCAGCGCACTGCCTTCTGCAACCGCTACTTTATAACCTTTAGAAGCAGCAACTCGGCTCGCTCGAACACCGCCAGAGCCTGCACCGATAACAAATAAATCGTATTGATAAGACATTTTTTATTTTCTCCAATAAATATTCATTAGAACAATACATTCAGTGTAACAGTCATAAAAGAAGATACGGATAAAATTACGATTATTGCCTTAATTTTCAGTTTTCCCTATGATTAACAATAACTATTAATATACAATCTAATCCGCAATACAAGTTATGACTAAATTACTTTATGTATGATAGACATATCTGTATAGTTACAAAAACTTACATGAGATTGATTTGATGAAATTTGTGTCTTTTAACATTAAT
>CALLIL010000067.1 GCA_938009755.1 uncultured Marinomonas sp. | reverse complement strand
GAAAAGGCTAAATGGTGTTGCAAACACAAACATGATGATGATATTGATGTTAATAACAAGAAATGTGAGTTTTTGAATTGTGGAAAACAACCTAGTTAAAATAAAAACATCATAATAATAAGGATAAAAATAATGATACTTAAAAAGCACCTAAAAAAAATCGTAAAAGCAACGCTTGTTGGTACTGCATTTGCGGCACTGGCTTCTACTGCAAACGCTGACGTAACGCTACGTGGCGCAAGTATGTTTGATGACAAGCACACCTTCACGAAAACCATGGTTAAGTTCAATGAACTGGTGAATAAATACTACACTGGCGATGTTGAGTTTGATCTACGTTTAAACGGTGAATTCGGCGTTGAGAAAGACTATGTGACTTTCTTAAACCAAGGTGTTGCGATTGATTACACCATTTTAGCGCCATCTAATATGGCTCGTTTTGCGCCATCCATTCCATTAATGGACATGCCTTTCTTATTCCGTGATTTGGATCACTGGAATGCCGTTCTCTCTAGCAACATCTTAGCGCCACTTGAAAAAGAATTGTCTGATAAAGCCGATATTGTGATCATTGGCTATGCAGGTGGTGGTACTCGTAACCTTATCTCTCGTAATAAAATCAGTAACCTAGACGAACTTTCTGGACACAAAATGCGAGTAATGGGTGCGCCTATCCAAGCTCAAGTGTTCAATGCTATCGGTGCTGCGCCGTCGGCGATCGCTTACAACGAAGTATACAACGCCATCCAAACAGGCGTGGTAAGTGGCCTTGAAAATGAAGCCGCTAGTATTCAAAATCTTAAATTCTATGAAGTAGCGCCACACGTTACAAAAACGGCTCACACCATCACTGTACGCCCTATCGTATTCAGTGGTAAAAGCTTCCGTAAACTCCCTTCTGAACTTCAAGATGCGATCATGAAAGCAGGCAAAGAAGCCGGCGCATACGGTCGTGAACTTGAGTCCCGCGAAGACGGTATCAAACTTCAGCAAATGGCTGACGCAGGTCAGATTCAAGTGTCTGAGTTTGCTAACCGTGAAAAACTTTTGACCATGGTTAAGCCTGTTCAAGACAAATTTGCAGCCAGCATTGGTGCAACAGAATTACTTTCCGCCATTCGCAGTAAGTAATGATTTAACTGTTTGCCAGCGTGACTATCCTTGTGGTTTTCATAGCCACAAGGATGTTTTCTAGTTAAACGCATTTGTTTTTTATAAGGCTTTATTATGATTAAACGCATGTTAGATTCGTTGTGTACCGTTTTGCGTGTACTACTAGCGATATTAGTCGGAGCGTTAATTATCCCTGTGGTGATGCAAGTTGTTGCTCGCTACACCGGCATTATTCCTGTTTACCTTTGGACCGAAGAACTCGCCACGTTTATTTTTGTGTGGGTGGTTATGATAGGTTCTGTTGTGGCGGTTTGGGACGGTATGCACTTTGATGTGCAAGTGATTCCAGATAGCTCTCACCCGTTAATTTTATTTTTTCAAAAAGCACTTGTTCTCCTTTTAGTCGGCTTATTTGGTGTGCTGTTCGCTTGGTATGGTATTGATTATGCGAAGTTTGGCTTAATCCAACACTCCGTTATGATGAACGCTAACCTTGTCGTCACTCATATCACCATTCCTATTGCAGGGTTGCTTTGGGCAGTATTTTCTATTTATCGCCTATATGAAGCTTTTCAAGAATACCTGTCTACGACTAAAGAGGCTCA
Source organism: uncultured Marinomonas sp. (assembly GCA_938009755.1). GTDB lineage: Bacteria > Pseudomonadota > Gammaproteobacteria > Pseudomonadales > Marinomonadaceae > Marinomonas. The sequence goes on along the minus strand of CALLIL010000067.1, from coordinate 7,750 downwards.
CTTATGATTTTATCTACTGGACTGGCCTGCTCTTTGTTAGTAGGTGGCTTTATTCTGTTAGTGGTGCTTCGCATACCAGTTGCTTTCGCTTTGGGTCTTGCCACTATTCCCGTGGTGTTATTGGACGTTCGATTAACACCTTTCATCATCATCGACCGTATGTTCCAATCTTATAATTCCTTTATTTTATTAGCCGTGCCCTTCTTTCTCTTGGCCGCCAACTTAATGAATTCGGGAAAAATCACCGATAAGCTCATAGAGCTAGCTCGTGTTCTAACTGGTTGGATGCCGGGCGGTTTAGGCCATGTAAACGTCGCTGTATCTATGTTGTTTGCGGGCATTTCTGGTTCATCAACAGCGGATGCGGCAGGCTGCGGTAAAATATTGATTCCAGCGATGATCAAAGAAGGTTACGACCGACGCTTTGCCATTGCTATTACAGCATGCTCTTCTGTAATGGGCGTTATCATTCCTCCAAGTATCTTGATGATTGTTTGGGGCGGCGTGATGCAAGTGTCTGTGGGTGCGCTTTTCTTAGCAGGTGCCATTCCTGGTTTAATGATTGGTTGTGCGCTAATGGCAACGGTTTACGGCTTTGCTAAAGTGTACAATTATCCTATTTCTATGAAGCCCACTTTGGCGTCTTCAATTAAGGCGTTTAAAGGCGCTGCGCTTGCTATGCTAACGCCGGTGTTTGTTATTTTCGGGATTGTCGCGGGCATTGTGACGCCAACTGAGAGTGCCATCATTGCTGCTGCTTATTCTTTATTCCTTGGAATGGTTGTATACAGAACCGTGACGCCACGCGAAGTCGGCACCATTTTATATGACACAGGTCGATTTGCGTCGATTTCATTGTTTGCCATTGGTACTGCGTCTGTCTTTGGTTGGTTGTTGGCATATTACAATGTGCCACGCCTTATCATTGGTTTAATCACAGACATGGAGCTGAGCAGCATAGGAACCGCGTTAATTATCGCCTTCTTATTTTTGTTCTTTGGTTTATTCATTGATGCTATTCCAACCATTATCATCTTAGGCACTGTATTATTACCTGTGGCCATTCAAGCTGATATATCTCCAGTTGTGTTCGCCATGATCGGGATTATTTCTTTGGCTTTTGGTCTGGTAACGCCGCCCTATGGACTCTGTCTTTTAATCTCAGCGTCCATTGGTGGCATGAATGTCGTCAGTGTTTTAAAGCCTGTGGTGATTATTCTTATGCCAATGTTGCTTATTCTATTGTTGATTATTATCTTCCCAGAAATCGCACTTTGGTTACCAAGTCAAATCATGCCGAATGCATTTAACTGAAGCCATTCATTAAAATAAAAAAGGGGAACCATGAATCATCATGGCTCCCCTTTTCTTTATGAATTAACTAAGAGCTAAATTACCTTGCCTTTGGCGGGTAACACTCTAAAATTTCAACACCATCTTTAGCCAAGACTGTGACAAGATCCACACCAGCAGGACAAAAGAAACGATCAAATTGCTTCAGAACCGTAGTTTCTTCTCCAATGGTGATACTGCACTCGCCTTTCACCACAATACCAATATAAAAATCTTGTTCTGCTTTCTCTACTTTTCCAGAAATTGTCGATTTTTTCACACGGAATTTGTCCGTTACTGTTTCATCAATCAAAGACTCTTGAAATGAATCCGAAGAATAGTGACGTTCAACTTTTGGCTTTTGATAGAATTTTTCAACCGCTTCTTCCACGGACAATTGCGTAAAGTCGAACACATCCATACAAAACTCAAGATCACGTTTCATAAAGCGCGCCTCTTCCGGCATGGTATAACCCGCTTTAGTAAACTCAAAACGTACTGCCCAATCGGAGGGCTCCATGATTTCTACCATCAAAATACCTTCACCAATGGCGTGCGGTGAACCACCAGGAATAAACAAACAATCTCCCGGTTTCACAGCGACCTTCTCAAAACAATTTTCCATGGCGCTGATATTTTGTGTTTCGATCATTTCTTTAAAAGCGCTACGTGATGGCGGATGCTGAAAGCCTACGTAAACATATGGCTCTGGCGTGTCTTCACGCACATCTAAAATATAATAACCTTCGGCTTTACCGTGATTGCTATTGAGACGTTCACGGGCAAATTCTGCGGTTGGGTGCGCTTGGAAATGCAAGCGAACGGAAGAATCTAAGAACTTCACTAGCAACATCGGATTACCATCAAACGTTTTAGTGTGTTGCTCTCCTAAAAAGTAGTGTTGATCCATATCGATTAACTCATCAAATCGAATGCTATCTCGCCCTACTGTTGCATGAGAAATGCCTTCTACAATATGCTCTCTGTCTGGATTTACGGCTTGAGTTGTCGACCCAATCCAGTCTTCTGGGAAATGAGTATCTTCAGGCGTATCTTTTTGCTCTAGAGCATCAAGGATTTTACCGCCTGTGTAAGTACGCCACACGCGGTTTGGGGTAAAACGAACCAATTTATTTTTATAATTCATGGTGATTCCATCTTATTTTATGAGTAAAAAACACGTAATAAATAAACATCTTATAATGTTAAGTTCTTTATTTAAATGCTATTTTTTCATTTGAGAAATTCATTGCCGTTTTTAAAGATTGGGGTGTCGACATTGTCAAAACCGTTAACTCATCTGTATAAATATTGTTTGGTAAGTTAATATCATTACGCTCGGACATAACAACTTTGAATGCTTCAACATCGATAGAATCCGAGCTTTTTTTAATTCGAGTAAGTTCGTCTTCAGATAAGCTAGCCACACCGCCACCCGGTAAATAAATCGTTCCTGTAATAAAGTCGACACCAAAAGCCACTACTCCTGGAACAAAAAAGAACAGCAAACCAATGGCATTGAGTGCCACAACACCAACATCGAGCTGTCCGCCTGCCTGACCTCGCCTCTCTGGATACAGTAATGTGCCACAAGCGGTTATTTGAGTGATTAACAAAGTCCCCACAACAACCTTTTTTATCGCACAAGAAAAAGCATTCATTCGATGAGTTTTAAGGGGAAAAAATTGTTTTCGGTGTGTTTTTACAAGGGAAGCCATTCATTTTCCTTTTATCAATCTGACATAAAACTATGCGTTTAATGGCTTTAGTATACGGAAGACAAAGGAAACAAAAGAAGCGCTGACACCTTCTTTCCTCAATACTTTCGCAGTCACTAGATTAATAATATAGAAAATATAAAAGTAACCCATTAGCAAAGAATTAAGAAGAAATACGGTACGCTTCTGCAGGTGAAACACCAAATTGACGCTTAAAGGCGGTAGTAAAATTGCTTGAGTGATTGTAACCAGCAAGTAGAGCCGCTTCCATAATAGACACGCCATCTTGGTGGAGCGCCTTATTGGCTAAGTCCAAACGACGTTTTCGCAAGTATTGTGTGAGACTCATGCCAAGGTATTCATGAGCATAACGTTGCAATGTTGCCGAACTCATTCCTAGAAAGTGACTAATATTTGTCAGACTCATCGTTAATACATCATCACTGTTTAACAACTCTCTGAATTGGTTTACACGGCGGCTTTCAGGTCGTTTATTTTCAGAATCGGCACAATGAGACTCTTTTACATCTAATGAGTCTAACCACGTAGACATTAGAGACAAAGCAAAGCCTTCTCTCGACATTTTATTAATATAGCTTTGGTCAGGGCGGGTTAATAATTGCTGGGCTTGCAGCCATAAAAAATCAGGTAACTCCCAATCATTTAACATCATGTGATTATTAAGTGTGTTTTGAACTTTTGGGCTTTCTATACCATTTTTTTCAAACCAATCAGGCTCAACAGATAAATAAAGCGCAGAGCGATGCTCTCCTTCTTTTGCGCTCAACGAACAAAGTTCTGTTTGATTGAAATTCATAAGTTTCGCGGTTTTTCTCTTCTCTTCCATAAGGCGCTTTTCTTCGCCAAACTTAAATCGCATGTCTCCGGAAAACATTAATGCAATTTTAAAGTTAGGAGAAAATTCAGCATCAAAACCAAAACCCTGCTTTGCTTTTGCATTCACCATATGAAATGTCATACCAGAAGGTAATACTTCGGTCATCATCATACCTTCCATTATTGGTGAAGGATGTTGTGGCGATTTTGATGACTGTTTTAAAACATCAGTGCTGACATTCAACTGATAACGTTTTAAAAAACGCGCATTGTGTTCAACAATTGAATTATCCACTAACCACTCCTTTAAAATAACCACACCGATATTATGAAGACATGTTGCCTTTAAAAAACCATATGAGAGAAACGCATAAGATATTGATTCAACAACATAAGAAAAGTGTTCAAAACATGTGGAATAATACGCCTCACACACATTAGATGCAATTGATTCTCCTTTACGGATGTTAATGAGAATTCAAAAACTGAAAATCAAACAACAATAGAGGCTAAAAAATGCAAAACAGCACTGATGCTTTTAATACGATACGCTCTAAATATTCCCTTTCTCGCACGCTAACCATCGCTTCTATCGCGTTGATTTTAGTACCTTTCCCTAAAACAGTCTTAGCGGAAGAGATATCAGAAGCAACTGCATTGCCAACACTTACGGTTGAAGGCAATGCACTATATGATGTCGTTTCTAGCGAAGAGTTAACTGGCTATAACACCGAAGCGGCAACCGTTGGCACAAAAACACCAGCAGCACTGAAAGACATACCACAGTCTATTACAGTACTGACGAACGATTACATTGAGGACCGTGGTTTTGTTCATCTGGATGATGCTGCAAAAACTACTCCTGGTATACGTACTTTATCAAACGATACTGGACGATCTTCTATATTTTCTCGTGGTTATGAATACGATGAAGTATTAATTGATGGCCTTGCATCACCTGTTAGCAGTGTTGCAGGTACTCTTCCATCCTTGTCTGCTTTTGATCGCATTGAAATCATGCGTGGGCCTTCTGGTTTATTCAGCAGTACCAGTGAATTAGGTGGCATCATCAATCTGGTTCGTAAACGTGGTACTGAAGATACACAAGCCTCTATCGATGTTGGAGCAGGCAGCTGGGGACGCTATCAATTAGGGGCAGACGTATCTGGTTCACTCAATTCTGATGGAAGTATTCGTGGCCGTTTAGTAATTTCTCAAGCAGATTCAACCAGTCAAGTAGATAAAAGTGAAAATTTAGATCAGAGCGTATACAGTACCATCGAATTCGATTTAAGTGATAAAACAGAATTATCATTTGGATTGCTCCACCAAACAAAAAGTATGGTTCCAAATAATGGTCTAGCTTCTTATGATGACGGCACTTTGTTAGACGTTGATAGCTCAACTTTCTTCGGTGCTGATTGGAACGACTTCAATTATGAAGGAACAGATTTATTTACTGACTTAACACACCAATTTGATAATGGTGGTAGAGGTCGTATTGCAGCGCGAGCATCAGATAGAGCATCGGATTTTGATTATGCTTATTCAGGAGACTCTGTAGATCCAACAACAGATACTTTCGATACAATGAGCCGCTATACAAATGATATTGAAGAACAGTCATTTGCATTTGATACTAATTATAGCCAACCATTTGAATTCATGGGTAATGTAAGTGAATTTGTCGTAGGTTTTGATCACAAGCAAGAAGAAAATAAAGCTTCAGGGTCTACAGGGTCAGCAACAGGAACTTGGAGCATTTATGACTTTGATTCTTCATCAATTTCAAAAAGTTTATTTACAACAACACGAACTACAAGTAATGACACATCTGAGCAAGAACAAGCAATTTATGGAAAGCTCACTTTGCGTCCCATTAAAAATCTAGCTTTGATTTCTGGTGCACGATTAAGTACTTATAAAATTGAAAGTAGTGACGACTCAGGAAGTGGATCACATTTTACTCCTTATGCAGGTACAGTCTATGACTTAACAGACTCTCAAGCATTGTACGCAAGCTACTCAGAAGTGTTTAAGCCACAAACAAGTGCAGACGAAAATGGAGAATTTATTGACCCAAGAGAAGGTCAACAATTTGAGTTTGGTGTCAAAGGCACCTACTACGGAGGTTTGTTAAATAGCCGCTTTACTGTTTTTCAATTAACAGATAAGAATAGAGCTGAACTAGATGACACCAGTACATATTATGAAACAACAGGTGAATATAGAGTTCGTGGTTTTGAAGCAGAGTTAAGCGGCCAAATTAACTCATGGGATATGATTCTAGGTTATACCTACATGGACACAGAAGTTCTAAGTGGAAGCACAAGTAGATACTTTTCTTTAATGCCTGAACACATGCTAACAGCTTGGTCAAAATACAGTTTTGGCGAAAGAAACTCTCTACTAAGCGATATGACAATAGGTGCAGGCATGACTGCGATGAGTGAGTTCGAGACTTCTGACGGATCTGTTAGCACATCAGGTTACGCTGTATTTGATACTTCGATCTCCAAACAGTTGAATGACCACTTAAAAGTTTCTTTAAATATTAACAACCTATTTGATCGAAAATATTACGCTCGAGTAGGTGCAACCTCAACATTCAACTTCTACGGTGAATCTCGTAACTTTATGTTGAGCGCCAACTACACTTTCTAAATTTAATCCCCTTTAAATACAGAAAGTGTTTCAACAAAAAGGAGCTTTAATAAAGCTCCTTTTTTATTGCCTTAAGGCTTGAATAAATAATTCTTTACCTTCTTTATACTGATTAATACATGATGAGCAAACGCAAGATTTTCCCTGATCATCTTTTTCTAAGAGCAACAACATATCAGGCGGAATCGTAAGCTCGAAACACCAACATGCTTCATTAAAATTCACTTTACACTGATTTTCCTGCTGACAAAACGGACATATCATATCAACCCCTTTCTCTTTCAAGGTTATGTCATTAACCAATAAAGCGACTCGCACATTAACACCGCTAAACCAACCAACTTGACTTTGACTGATTAAACATCAGGGAGAATTACCACTCAATCATATGGCTATTAAATCTACCGATATTTAGCCAAAAAAAATCCCTGCCTAAGCAGGGATTTTTTATTCTTCTAGCGCGTTACATTACGCTTGAAAACACGTGCTTACCAGCCAGTGATCTCTTTAAGACCTGCACCGATGTCAGCCAAAGAACGAACTGTTTTCACGCCCGCGTCTTCTAGAGCTGCAAATTTCTCATCAGCTGTACCTTTACCACCAGAGATGATTGCACCAGCGTGACCCATACGCTTACCAGCAGGCGCTGTAACACCGGCAATGTAAGAAACAACAGGCTTAGTCACGTTTGCTTTGATGTAAGCAGCCGCTTCTTCTTCAGCAGTACCACCGATTTCACCGATCATAACAATCGCTTCAGTCTGAGGATCGTTTTGGAACATTTCCAATACGTCGATGAAGTTAGTGCCTGGGATTGGGTCACCACCAATACCTACACAAGTAGATTGACCGAAGCCAGCATCAGTAGTTTGCTTAACAGCTTCATACGTCAACGTACCAGAACGAGATACGATACCTACTTTACCAGGCATATGGATATGGCCAGGCATGATGCCGATTTTACATTCGCCAGGTGTGATAACACCTGGGCAGTTAGGTCCGATCAAACGCACGCCCAACTCGTCACACTTAACCTTCACTTCCAACATATCCATAGTAGGAATGCCTTCAGTAATACAGACGATTAGCTCGATACCTGCATTTGCTGCTTCAAGGATAGAATCCTTACAAAAAGCAGCTGGAACATAGATAACAGAGGCCGTTGCACCAGTTGTTTCAACCGCATCAGCAACCGTGTT
>CALLIL010000066.1 GCA_938009755.1 uncultured Marinomonas sp. | reverse complement strand
CGATGTGATGTCGTCAACCATAACTGTGCCAGCGTCCGCAGTTGTATCAACAATGTGTGTAGACGTTGCAGTAGAAGTGACTGTGTTACCTGCGTCATCAGAAGAATTAACCGTTACTTCAATTTCTGTGTCCGCTGCAAGATCAGATCCTGCGACATCAACAGACCAAGTGCCGTCTTCAGCAACCGTTGTTGTGTAAGTCTCACCATTGATTTCAAGTGTCACTGTGTCGCCAGAAGCGATGTCACCGCCTTCAGCAGAACCTGTCACTGTAATAGTTGAACCAGCTTCAGATGCGTTGATCACATCATCCGATGTGATCGCATCTACTTCAACAGAACCTGCATCGCCTGTGGTATCAACCGTGTGAGTTGATGTTGCAGTAGAAGTCACTGTGTTGCCCGCTTCATCAGAAGACGTCACAACCGCATCGAACTCTGTTTGTGCAGCTAAGTCAGAACCCGCTACATCAACAGACCAAGTGCCGTCTTCAGCAACCGTTGTTGTGTATTCCGTACCGTTAATATCAAGTGTTACCGTATCGCCAGAAGCGATGTCACCGCCAGTCGCTGAACCTGTAACCGTAATCGTAGAACCAGCTTCAGATGCGTTGATCACGTCATCCGAAGTGATGTCGTCAACAGACACTGTGCCAGCGTCAGCTGTGGTATCAACAGTGTGTGTAGAAGTCGCAGATGACGTAACCGTGTTGCCTGCTTCATCAGAAGACGTCACAACCGCGTCGAACTCAGTTTGTGCAGCCAAATCAGCACCTGCTACATCAACAGACCAAGTGCCGTCTTCGGCAACCGTCGTTGTGTATACCGTGCCGTTAATATCAAGTGTTACCGTATCGCCAGAAGCGATGTCGCCGCCAGTCGCTGAGCCAGTGACTGTAATTGTGCTGTTCGCTTCCGCCACGTTGATCACGTCATCAGAAGTGATCGCATCTACTTCAACAGAACCTGCATCGCCTGTGGCATCAACCGTGTGCGTAGAAGTCGCAGTAGAAGTGACTGTGTTGCCAGCCGTATCAGAAGAAGTAACCACCGCGTCGAATTCTGTTTGTGCAGCCAAGTCAGAACCTGCTACGTCAACAGACCAAGTGCCGTCTTCACCAACCGTTGTTGTGTAAGTCTCACCGTTGATTTCAAGAGTGACAGTGTCGCCAGAAGCGATATCACCGCCTTCGGCAGAACCTGTCACTATGATAGTTGAACCTGCTTCAGAAGCATTAATCACGTCGTCCGATGTGATGTCGTCAACCGTGACTGTGCCAGCGTCCGCTGTGGTATCAACAGTGTGTGTAGACGTTGCAGTAGAAGTGACTGTGTTACCTGCGTCATCAGAAGAATTAACCGTTACTTCAATTTCTGTGTCCGCTGCAAGATCAGATCCTGCGACATCAACAGACCAAGTGCCGTCTTCGCCAACCGTCGTTGTGTAAGTTTCGCCGTTGATTTCAAGAGTGACAGTGTCGCCAGAAGCGATGTCGCCGCCAGATGCCGAGCCAGAAATGGTCACTGTACTTGCTGCTTCAGTGGCATTTAAAACATCATCAGAAGTGATCGCATTAATCGTCACGTCACCGGCCTCTGCAGAAGCATCTGCACCCAATGCGGTTGCGTTTACTTCTTCAGAAGAATTGCCTGCGCCATCAACGATCTGAGCAGTAACGGTTGTTTCAGGTTCAACTTCGATCTCGACAACACCCGCTTCCACTTCTTCCGCTGATAGTTCGTAGGCTTCGCCATCAATAATAAGAGTGTCAATTGTCGCATCAAAATCTTCTGGCAAAGTAATTGTTGCTGTTACCGTTCCATCTTCGCCAAGCTCTTCTGCATTGTATACACCGTCTTCGTTGGTATCGCCTGCAATTGAAATAACAGGCGCGGTCGCAGTGGTGTCTACGATATAAAACGCTGTATCAGTACTTTCTACGGTATTTCCAGAGTCATCAGAAGAGGTGACAACAACGTCCACCTCGGTATCAGCGACAAGATCACTGCCATCTACGTCGACAGACCAAGTACCGTCAGATCCAACAGTTGTTGTATAAGTAACACCGTTCACTTCAACCGCAACAACATCTCCTGTAGAAATATCGCCACCAATTGCAGAGCCTGTAACCGTAATTGTACCTTCTGCTTCTGCAGCGTTAACAATGTCGTCTTCCGCAATGGCATTGATTGATACTGTTCCTGACTCAGCAGAAAGGTCTACAGTATGCGTAGAAGTGGTTGTCGCAGAGTAGCTATTACCCGACTCATCTTCGCCGCTCACCGTCACCGAAAACGAAGTATCTTCTGCTAAATCACTTCCCGCAACGTCGACACTCCAAGTACTGTTCGCCAATACGATCGCAGTATAAACCGTGCCATTGATGGTCATGGAAACCGTGTCACCAGCTGACGCGTCAAAACCAACACGACCAGAAACCGCCACGGTTCCTTCGCTTTCAGAGGCGTTAATCACATCATCGGATGTAATGCTGTTGACTCGTATCGTTGCTCTAGCGCTTGTGTCAACAAGGTAACTTTCTGTTGTGTTCGCTTCGCCTTGCTGACCAACACTATTAGACACAGTCACACTGCCTTCAACCTGACTGTCCGCGTCCGCTTCTAAATCTGCGCCAGCCACATCAACAGACCACACACCATCAGATGAAACCGTCGTAGTATAAGTCACATCATTAATTACTAAGGTAACCACACCACTGGAAAAACTTTCACCACTTACGGTTCCCGTAAGAGTGACTGTTTCGCCGGCTTCAGTACCATTTACCGTGCCATCCGCCGTCACTGGATCGATATCCAAGTTAACCAAAAGCTCAACATCTCGAATGGAATCACTAGAATCACTTGAAGAAGATTCAAAAGATTCTGTTGTTAGAGTAGAAAATGCCGTACTCGTGTCATAACCATAAGTAGGTAACGTATCGAGACCAAAACCAGCATCTGCCGAGCCATCATTTCGATCAATAGACACATCAACACGGTCTTGCTCATCCGCTGCAACACCTGCCGCTGGCGCGTCTTGAACCAACGTTGGGTCATCACCAGCAAGAATAGCCGCTTGCAAGGCTTCCGCCTCACTAACAGAATCCGCAATGAGCTCTTCGTCTTCTACTGTTTTAAAGATTTCATCTGTCACCTCAACAACAGCATCCGCGCCAATCACCACTTCTGTACCATCAGTGAACGCAATCGTGACACTGGAAGCAGCACCAGTGATGACAGTTTCCGCAAAAAAGATTGAGTCGCCTACTTGAAGTATACGTTCCTGACCATCCACAGCCTGCGCAACAGCTGAACCTGTCAATTTAGTAACAATACCGATCGCTGTGCCTGATGCTGAAAATGTAGTTTGGCTGTCGCTCATGGTGAATCTCCTGGACTCTAAATAAGGCGTAATAAATTTTTAATTGATGCCACAATAAGGCTTTGACTACAAACTCGCTATTGTACCTTGGTACAGTCAATGTATAGATTTGTTAACACTATAAAAAACAGTACTCACAACACTTATAAACCCGCTTGATGATTGCTATGACAGACTCAACTCTTTATAATTTTCGCCAGATTTTGACTCCTATTTTCCCTACTAATTTTGAAGGTAATACATGATTGATTCGATAAAACGAGACTGGTTTTCCAATATAAAAGGAGACTCGCTTTCAGGAACCGTTGTTGCATTGGCACTTATCCCTGAAGCCATCGCCTTCTCTATCATTGCTGGCGTTGATCCAAAAGTCGGTTTATATGCATCATTCTGTATTGCCGTTATTATCGCGTTCGTTGGTGGTCGCCCAGGCATGATTTCTGCGGCCACAGGCGCAATGGCACTGTTAATGGTGACGTTGGTAAAAGATCACGGTTTGCAATATTTATTGGCTGCCAGCTTGCTAACAGGTGTCATTCAAATTTTTGCTGGTTATTTAAAACTGGGCAGTTTGATGCGGTTCGTTTCTCAATCGGTTGTCACAGGCTTCGTGAACGCTCTCGCCATTTTAATATTCATGGCTCAATTGCCTGAATTAACAAATGTAACTTGGCATGTATATGCAATGACCGCTGCAGGCTTGGGTATCATTTACCTATTTCCATTACTGCCTGTCATCGGCAAAGCACTTCCTTCGCCACTTGTGTGTATCGTAACGTTAACCGCCTTTGCGATGATTTACGGAGTGGATGTTCGCACCGTTTCCGACATGGGCGAATTGCCTGATACATTGCCAATCTTCCTTTGGCCAGATGTACCTTTAAACCTAGAAACATTGATGATCATCTTGCCTTACTCTATTGGTCTTGCCGTCGTTGGTTTGTTGGAGTCAATGATGACAGCAACAATCGTTGATGAGTTTACCGACACAACCAGTGATAAAAACCGCGAATGTAAAGGTCAAGGTATTGCCAACATAGGCTCTAGTTTAATGGGCGGAATGGCCGGCTGTGCCATGATTGGTCAATCTGTTATTAACGTAAAATCAGGCGGTCGTGGCCGTTTGTCTACTTTTATTGCAGGCCTTCTGCTTTTAATCATGGTGGTATTCCTTGACGAATTAATCGGCCAAATTCCAATGGCGGCTTTGGTTGCCGTTATGATTATGGTGTCGATTGGTACCTTCTCTTGGAAGTCAGTAACCAACCTAACAAAACACCCTGTTTCCACTAATGTCGTCATGTTAACCACGGTTATTATCGTGGTTGCTACACACAACTTAGCATTGGGTGTGTTTTCAGGTGTTTTATTGGCGGCTATGTTTTTCGCCAATAAAATTGGTCGCTTCATGGTGGTTCTCGACAATAAAAACGAAGACAACAGCCATCGCACATACAAAGTCATTGGCCAAGTTTTCTTTGCGTCAGCGGATCAGTTCAATGCTTACTTTGACTTTAAAGAATCAGTAAGCAAAGTCACCATCGACTTATCAGAAGCGCATTTTTGGGATATCACCGCCGTCTCTGCATTAGACAAAGTTGTGATTAAATTCCGTCGCGCTGGCGCCGACGTCAATGTCATCGGTATGAACGAAGCAAGCGCAACGGTTCTAGACAAGTTTGGAGTTCACAACAACCCTGAAGAAGTTGAAAAAGTTATGGGCGGACATTAATTCCTTCTATTATTGTGTAATGCATCACCGCTTAATCGCTAAAATCAAAGGCTATGTTTGACGACATAGCCTTTTTTATTGTCGATCTTGCGCCACACTGAAAAATAAACTCTCTACGTTTAGCCTGCTGCACTCAATCACCAGATTGAAACATTCGTGTCATATTTACTGCTTAGAATAAATATATGAATTTACAGATATTCGAAGTCACTATATAATTTCTAGAACATATCATTTTCCATATATATTAAAGTGATGGCTGTATTCATCACACAACCAAATAAGAGAAAGGAGACAAGTAATGACAATCAAAGTAGGAATCAACGGATTTGGTCGAATGGGCCGCCTTTCTTTTCGCGCCGCGTTTGATTGGGACGACGTAGAGTTCGTGCAAATCAATGACGCCGCTGGCGATGCCTCAACACTGGCTCACCTGATCAATTTTGACTCTGTTCATGGTCGCTGGAACCACAATGCCACCAGCGAAGGCGATGCCATGATCATTAACGGTCACACCATTCCATGTAGCAAAAACCGAGACATCAGCTCAACAGATTGGTCTGGTTGTGATGTTGTCATTGAAGCAACTGGTGTAATGAAAACCAAAGCCCTTCTGCAAGCTTACCTTGATCAAGGCGTGAAACGTGTTGTTGTCACCGCTCCGGTAAAAGAGGACGGCGTACTTAATGTTGTCATGGGCGTGAACGATCAAGATTATGACCCAAGCCTTCACCCAATTGTGACTGCGGCGTCTTGTACAACAAACTGTCTGGCTCCTGTTGTCAAAGTACTTCACGAATCCCTTGGCATCAAACATGGTTCCATGACAACCATTCACGACATCACCAACACGCAAACGATTATCGACGCGCCGCACAAAGACTTACGTCGCGCTCGCGCTTGTGGCTCTAGCTTAATCCCAACCACAACAGGGTCCGCTACGGCCATCACTCATATTTTCCCTGAGTTAAAAGGCAAATTAAATGGTCATGCCGTACGCATTCCATTAACCAACGCATCTTTAACCGATTGCGTGTTTGAAATGAATCGCCCAACAACAGAAGAAGAGATCAACCAAATCTTAAAAGCCGCTAGCGAAAATGAGCTAAAAGACATTCTCGGCTACGAAGAACGCCCTCTTGTCTCTATCGATTATAAAACCGATCCTCGCTCAAGCATCATCGACGCACCAAGCACCATGGTAATTAATGGCACTCAAGTGAAACTTTACGTTTGGTACGATAACGAATGGGGCTACGCAAACCGCACCGCTGAGTTAATGCGAAAAGTCGGCCGCTTGGATCAAAAATAATAAGACAACGATATTCATTACCTAGAGAAACCTAAAATATGATGTCACAGCTTTCCCAAAGCGTTCGCCAATACCTTATCGTCACAGGGAATTATTGGTGTTTCACACTCACCGACGGCGCGCAGCGCATGTTAGTCGTCTTGTATTTTTATGGATTGGGCTATGACGCACTGGACATCGCCCTGCTCTTTGTTTTCTATGAAGCCTTTGGAGTCGTCACCAACCTATTAGGCGGTTGGCTCGGCGCTCGATGGGGATTAAACAAAACCATGAACATTGGCTTGGGCATGCAAATTGTCGCCCTTGCCATGCTTCTCGTGCCCGCTTCTTGGCTTACCGTGATTTGGGTAATGGCAGCACAAGCCTTGTCTGGCATCGCCAAAGACTTGAATAAAATGAGTGCCAAAAGCTCAATTAAAGTCTTAGTACCAAAAGGCGAAAGCGGTCAACTGTATCAATGGGTGGCTTTACTCACTGGCTCTAAAAATGCACTGAAAGGCATCGGCTTTTTTATTGGCGGATTATTACTCACCACAATAGGATTCCAAAACGCCATACTGACTATGACCATCGTATTAGCGATTGTCTGGTGCTTTAGTCTTTGGCAATTAAAAGAAGACCTTGGCAAATCCAACAGCAAGCCTAAATTCTCGGATATTTTTTCCAAGAGCCGTGAAATCAACATACTATCCGCAGCGCGCATGTTCTTATTCGGTGCTCGCGATGTTTGGTTTGTCGTGGCTTTACCTGTGTATTTGAGCAGCCAATTTGGTTGGGATCATTGGACCGTTGGCGGCTTTCTGGCACTTTGGGTTATCGGTTATGGCATTGTACAAAGCTTAGCGCCGCATATTACCGGCAAAAAGAAACAACAAGTTCCTAGCGCGCTTGCCATCACTTTGTGGGCGTTAGCGTTAACGGCTTTACCTGCAGGCATTGCCTTAAGCTTGCAACTTTCCTTTTACCCTCAAATCATTTTACTCGGTGGTTTAATTGTCTTTGGCGCAATATTCGCCATCAACTCCTCTTTGCACAGCTACTTAATCGTACAGTTTGCCAGCAAAGACGGCGTGTCTATGGACGTGGGCTTTTACTACATGGCCAACGCTATGGGACGATTAATTGGCACCGTATTGTCTGGTTGGATGTATCAAGAATATGGGCTCATTAGCTGCTTATGGGTTTCCTTTGGGTTCTTATTACTGACCAGCGCAATTTCTTTGTGGTTACCAAAAGCAAAAGCCGCATAAACAGATCCATCTCGTAATAAAAAAGTCGAACCGAATGCATTCACTCAGTTCGACTTTTTTGTATTTTAATTCTGCGAAAAAAACACACTAACCATCAATATTGATGCTGTACTCTTGATCATTAAAAATCACCGTAATGGAATCAAAACCGCTCACAGCACCATCGACATTAGAATCGAAGTTTGACTCCGAGCCAAAAGTTGCCACGTCATCGCCATCAATCGTGACACGCTTATCCGTGACTTGAATATTCGCCGACAAGAAATCTTCAATGGCCGACGTGTCTGCCCCTTCTCCTGGATTATCAGAAAGACCGGTCAATAATGCGGTTAAATCCAACTTATCCTCTTGGGCATTAAAGTCAGTAATGTGATCAAGCGCAAGGGTATTTTGCAGCACAAAAATATCATCTCCATTGCCACCAGTTAATGTGTCGACCTCTCCATCACCGACCGTAATCGAGCCACCAATGAGAATATCATTGCCTTCTCCGCCATTCAGAACATCGCTTCCACCATTGCCAATTAACACGTCATCACCAGCAAAGCCTTCTACCGCATCCGACGCTTCTGAGCCTCTTAAATCATCATCAACCGAAGTGCCGTTTGATGAGTCCTTAACCTCACCAATTTGAGCGATTCGAACTTCAACAGAATCTGTATCGCCAAGGTAAGTAACATGATCTGAGTCTTTTGTGATGGTTTCTGGTTCTGAAGTCCCAGCAACGCCCTCTGCATCAACAACATTCACAACAACCGTGAGTTCCCCATCCGCCAAACCAGACACATCAATGTCGTCTTCAAAGTACGAGTAATCACCATAATATTCAACGTAGATATCCTCCGTAATGGTTAAGACATTGCCACGAGAATCGGTAATATTGATTGACGTAATAGCACCATCAAACTCTAAAAATCCACCAACTTTCACACTGCCTTCTTCGCCCTCTGTGATGACTTCATCATAGTTAGCGTCTTCAACGAACACATCCACATCGGCATAAAGGTCTACAGAAAAAATCTCCGTACTTTGTGTCGTGAATGGATTACCTGCATTATCCGTTCCCGATACCGACACAACCAATGTCGCTGTTGTAGTACGAATATTCGCCAAATCAGAGCCTAAGACATCGACAGAATACAGATATTTCCCATCGGCGTTTTGCTCACTGGAAACCGTTCCTGTGCCAATTACCACACCATTGAGCGACACCGTTAATGTATCGCCAGCCGTGGCATCATTACCGACATAACCCGTAATCGCGACCATATTGCCATCCGCAACATCTTGCGCATTGATAATGCCGTCGCCTGTGATTCGATCCACATCAATTTGACCAAAAGCACGTACGTCCACCGAATGTGTCGACGAGCCAATAGAATCGATCACATTGCCGGCGTCATCGCTTGAAGTCACAACGGCATCAAAGCTTGTGCCAGCGGCCAAATCAGAACCCAAAACATTCACAGACCAAGTTCCGTCGGAGGCAACATTCGTTGTATAAGTCGTGCCATTGATGACCAAATTTACTTGATCGTTTTCTGAAATGTCTCCACCTGTTGCCGTTCCCGTTACAAGAATATTGGTTGTCGTACTTTCTGCGCCATTGATCACATCATC
>CALLIL010000065.1 GCA_938009755.1 uncultured Marinomonas sp. | reverse complement strand
CGGAATCATAAATTCCAGAGATGCAATAAGACGATCTTTTAGCGGTCTAAAGTATCGACCATAATAAAGCTCTAAGAATTTTGCTCTAAATTCTGGTACGTCAACTTTGATTGGGCATTGGCCGACGCAAGATTTACAAGCCAAACATCCCATCATGGAATCATGCACTTCATGAGAGAAATCATACTTTCCATGCTTCTTCAGAAGAGAGTTGATAAGTTTTGGCGTGAAGCTCAATATGGCAGAGCTTTTTTTAGCGTCTTTACTGGCTTTAACCGTGTCTACGCCTTGTTCGCTCATTCCTCGTAGCCATTCACGCATCAAAGAAGCTCGGCCTTTTGGTGAATGTCTGCGGTCCCGCGTGCCTTTCCAAGATGGGCACATGGCGTCGTTAGGGTCGAAGTTATAACAAGCGCCATTGCCGTTGCAGTACATGCCTTCTTTAAACTGTTCCCGATTAAGTAAAGGAATCTGGCGGTCGAATTGTCCCCTGAGTGGTACTTCATCAATTTTTAATAAATTGACCCCCAGTTCAAATGGTGTGGCAATTTTCCCCGGATTCAATTGATTTCTAGGGTCAAACGCGCCTTTGACTTGTTGGACGCTCGAATACAAATCGCCAAAAAAAGCCGGAGCATATTCTGAACGTACGCCTTTGCCGTGCTCGCCCCATAACAAGCCGTTGTATTTTTGCGTAAGGGCAACGACCTTGTCGGTGATTTCTCGAATCATGGGTTCTTGTGATTCGTCTTTTAGATCCAGTGCAGGGCGGACGTGTAAAACGCCGGCATCGACATGACCGAACATGCCGTATTGGACTTGGTAGCTGTCGAGTACTGCGCGAAACTCCATAATGAAGTCCGCTAGGTTTTCTGGTGGAACAGCGGTGTCTTCTACAAAAGGAATAGGTCGCTTTTCGCCCTTGGCGTTGCCTAACAGTCCAACGGACTTTTTGCGCATTGCCCAAATTTTATTAACGTTACTGTGACCCGCTGCAATCGTGTAGCCGAGTGTGCTGCTGCCTGACGCCTTTGATAGTTCGTCAAGTTTGTCAGTCAAAACTTTGATTCGAGCGGCTAATGCTTGTTCGTCATTGTCTGTGTATTCAACAAGGTTGATGCCTTGGATATCTTCGCCTTCATTCTCTGGAAAGAATTCAGAAACTGAGTTCCAAATAATATCGCCTTTCGCCAGACCCAGTACTTTGGAGTCAACAGTTTCAATTGATGTGGGTTTTACTTCTAATAGTTCGCGAGCGTGGCGTAAGGAGCCTTCAAAGCTGTCATAACGAACATTTACCAGTGCGGCGTAAGTAGGGATCTGCAATAAGTTTACTTTTGCTTCCGTGATGAAGCCTAACGTTCCTTCAGAGCCACATAATACCGAGTTTATGTTAAATAGGCCGTCATCAGTGCGAATGTGGGCCAAATCATAACCCGTTAGGCAGCGGTTTAATTCAGGGAAAGTGTCTTGAATTTCCTGCGCCTTGTTCTTTTGAATGGCATCTACAATGCGATGAGCGTGCGCCGAATAATCGCTGCCAGTTTGATGTGTTGCAAGCGTCTGATCATCAATAGGAAAAGAGTCGAGAATGCAGCCGTCCAGCAAAACAGTTCTTAATGCCAATACGTGATCTCGAGTTTTTCCGTACATGACGGAGCCTTGCCCGCTCGCGTCAGTGTTGATCATTCCGCCGATAGTGGCTCGATTGCTTGTTGAAAGCTCAGGGGCGAAAAAAAGTCCGTGTGGCTTTATCGCTTTATTTAATTGATCTTTGACGACACCTGCTTCCACACGTGCCCAGCCTTCTTCGACATTGATTTCTAAAATGCGATTCATGTGCTTAGATAAATCAACAATCAGTCCGTCTGTTAATGACTGACCATTTGTTCCTGTGCCGCCGCCACGAGGGCTTAACACAATGTCATGAAACTCTTCTTGATTGGACAGTTCGACAAGCACTTTAATGTCTTGAGTGCTTTTAGGATAAATAACGCCTTGAGGAAGCACTTGGTAAATGGAATTGTCTGTTGATAATACAACGCGATTGGCATAATCAGGATTGGTGTCTCCTGAGAATCCTGAAGTCTTCAGACGGTCGATAAATGAAAGGTATTTCGCCTGAATGGGTGATACTTCAGAAAGCTTTGGAATCATGTTTCATCTCCACAAATGATGAGTGCGGCGATTCTAGCAAATAAATATGCTTCGAAGTGAGTTTTATGTGTGAAAATAATCGCTAATTTAACCGGTGCGGGTTTGTGTTTTTGACGCTCCATTGCGTAGAAGGATAAAGGTCACCATGAATGTCTTGGCGTAGATGTGTTACGCTTCTTTTTTAAAAGTCTGCTTGTGAGTTTGCTCAATGAATCTCATTCAACCTGTTGTTTTTACACGCCAAAATACATCCATTTATTATGAACTGGATATTTATCGAGGGGATTTGGAGCATCCAAATGCGCCGGGGAATAAATGGCATAAGTTGCAATATCATTTAAGAGAAGCTCGGCGACGTAACACAAAGGCGATTGCAACATTTGGCGGGCCTTTTTCCAATCATTTGCACGCCTTTTCTATGACGCTGCAAGATCTTCCATTCAAAGCCATCGGCGTGGTTCGTGGTGAGTTACAGCCACAATTAACGCCGACATTAAGAGATGCGGTAGATTGTGGGGCGGAGCTTTGGCCTTCATTGCGTACTGATTATAAAAAAGGTCTTTGTTCCGATGTCGCTTGCCAAATTAATCGTCTCTATCAAGATGTCTATTGGATACCGGAAGGTGGCGGTGGTGAACTCGGTGCGCTTGGTTGTCGAGATTGGGCTGAGTCAATAATAGAAAATCTCAAAGGTGAGCGCGATCAGTATGATGCTTGGGTTGTTTCTGCCGGCACGGGAACCACGGCGGCAGGTTTATTGGCGCATGAAGCATCTCCCGATTTGCATGTTGTCAGTGCGTTAAAAGGTGCTGAGTCTCAGCGAGATGAAATAATAGCGCTGGCGTCTTCTTTGCAGTTTCTTAGTGAGCGCGATCATAGTGAGGGTAAGCTGCAAAAAAAACTCTTTTTTCATGGAGATTCACATGAAGGAGGTTACGCCAAATTTAGCCCAAGACTAACCGATTTTCTAAATAACTTTGCTACAAACAATCCAGACGTCACGCTCGATCCGGTTTACACGAGTAAAAGTATGTTGGCGATACTTCAAAAAATGGAAGCAGGATCTTGGCCATATGCCAGAACGCTTTTTATTCATACAGGTGGCTTGCAAGGGTGGCGAGGTTATCCATCGAAAAATAACCCTTTCAAGTCATAAAGTTGTATTTTTCAAGGTTGATAATTGACTTGGTAGATAGCAGGCCTTGCTGTCTTCATGTTAGAGTTGGTTCGCTTGTTGAGTCTTCTATTTTTTTAGAATGTACGTGTTTTAACAAGTGATTCATTTGAATATATTGACAGATAAAAGAGAGTCGCAAATGAGTTCTTTTAGCCGTGTTGGCATTATTGCTCGATTAGATAAGCCTCAGATTCTAGATACCGTTAAGAAGCTGATGGAATACCTTCAAGAGAAAGACGTTGAGCCTGTTCTTGAAGATCAATTGGCAGCTATGATGCCAGGCGTCATTGTGAAATCGTCTATATTGAAAGAGTTGGGTGATCACTGTGATATGGTTATTGTGGTGGGTGGCGATGGTAGTTTTTTAGGTGCCGCACGTGCTATTTGCAATTACGATATTCCTGTCTTAGGTATTAACCGAGGAACTCTCGGCTTCTTAACGGATATTTCACCTCATAATTTACAAGAAGAGCTTGATCCAATCTTCCGCGGTGAATACCACGAAGAAAAGCGTTTTATGATCGAAGCCAAAATAAAACGTCACAATCGCCCAAGCGGCGAAGGCATAGCGTTGAATGATTTGGTGCTTCACCCAGGTAAATCAGCGCGTATGATTCGTTTTGATCTTTTTATCGATGATCAGTTTGTTATGAATCAAAAGTCCGATGGTTTAATTGTAGCGACTCCGACGGGATCAACGGCATACGCATTATCAGCGGGCGGTCCGATCATATTACCTAAGCTGGACGCTTTGGTTTTGGTGCCAATGCATCCACACACTTTGAGTAATCGTCCTATCGTTATCGATGCTAATGCGCGTATTCGTATTGTGGTTTGCGAATCCAATCTTACTTACCCAAGTGTCAGTTGTGATGGACAACTAAACATTACTGCTGCGCCAGGTGACGAAATTCATATCACCAAAAAAGCAGGGGCGATTCGATTGATCCACCCAAAAAATCACGATTTTTATAATGTTTGTCGTGACAAGCTCGGTTGGCAATCCAGCTATCTTTCATAATTAAGGGACAACCTGAATGGGTTGTCGACTTACCTTCTGACTGTTAACAAGTAGGATGTCATGCATTTTGTTTATCAATTTTCTGAATCAGAAGATCCTACGCTGTTAAGCGCGGCTTTATGGTGGCAGAAAATTTCACATCAAGTGGTTTTTAATCAAGGTCATAATGAGCTTTGGATTTTAGACTTGAATAAAGCGCCAGAGGTTGAGGCAGTGCTTTCTGTTTGGAAAGAAGACGCTTCACAATTGGTTCAATATAAGCCTCATTCGCAAACATCGTCGTCGACATCTTCGTTAGGTGTGCAGTTTAAAAACACACCCATCACTATTTTATTGATTGCCTTAACATTGCTCGTGGCGGCAGCGACTCAGTTGGGTGCTGACCTCAATGTTATTAGCCATTTCACTATCACGCCGTTTGAACTTAAGAATGGAAGCATTTATTTCTACGATCTTTCTGAAGTGATGGCTCGCCATGAATACTGGCGACTTTTTAGTCCAGCGTTGTTGCATTTTAGTGTGATGCATATTGTCTTTAATTTGCTTTGGGTTTGGGATATTGGCCGCAAACTTGAATACTTATTGGGTTCTGTTGTCTGGAGCAGTGGTGTTGTCATCGTCGCAGTCGCCAGTAATGTTGTGCAATATGAGATCGACGGTTATCCATTGTTTGGTGGATTGTCTGGAGTGGTTTACGGTTTGATTGGGTTTGCTTGGCTATTGCCATTACTCAATAAACGTTGGCCAACTATCGTTTCTAAGCAATTGATGGTGTTTTTCATTATTTGGTTAGGGGTTGGCTACACACCTTTCCCTGAAATGATTGGCATTGGCAGTATTGCGAACACGGCTCACAGTATTGGATTATTGACAGGGCTATTGCTTGGTTCTGTGTATTGGCTCATAACAAAATGTAAGCAAGCTTTATAACCATAAGGTTAACAAGTTTAAAGAGAGTGAAGAATGAATTTTAAAGAAATGATCGACAATATGTCGCCAGAAGTTTACGCCAGCCTTAAACAAGCAGTGGAATTAGGTAAATGGCCTAATGGTGTACGCTTGACGCCAGAGCAAACGGAATTGTGCTTGCAAGCCGTGATCACATACGATTACAGCAACAAAGCAGAAAAAGATCGGGTTGGGTACATAGACACAGAAGTACACACTGGGTGCGACAGTAAAACAGGTACAAACGAGCACGAGACAATTAAATGGGTTGATAACTCTGAGGGACAGCGTTAATGCTTCAGGGCAACTTAAAAAAAATGTCGACTGAAGCGATTGATGGCAAGGTTTCTTATTATCTCGATCTAGGTGAAACACGCGTTTTTGTTAACGATCTATTAGGCAAAAAAGTCTCTTTACACATTAACGGCACCATTCATTGTACGAAGTGCGGCAAAGTGACGAAAAAATCGTTTAGTCAGGGTTTTTGCTACAACTGTTTCAGAAAGTCTGCGTCTTGTGATGTCTGTATCATGAGCCCAGAAAAATGTCATTTCCATTTGGGCACTTGTCGCGAGCCTGAATGGGCAGAGCAATTTTGTATGCAAAGCCATTACGTTTATCTTGCCAATTCTTCTGCCTTAAAAGTCGGTATCACTCGCGGTGATCAATTACCCACGCGTTGGATTGACCAAGGTGCCACTCAGGCAAGACCTTTGTTTCGCGTCAGCAATAGAAGAATGTCTGGATTGGTTGAGGTTTTATTCAAATCCGAAGTGGCAGACAAAACCAACTGGCGCAACATGCTAAAAGGCTTGTCGGTTGAAATGGATCTTGAGCGCGAGCAAGAACGTCTTATCGGTCAGCTTTATGAAGGACTTGATGCCTTGCAAAGTGAGTTTGGCTTGCAGTCCATTACAGATTTGTCTGATGAAAATGAAACCTTTTCTTTTGAGTATCCCGTTTTAGAGTACCCAACCAAGATCACCAGTATTAATGCTGAGAAAACACCTCAGATTGAAGGCACATTAATGGGTATAAAAGGTCAGTATTGGATACTTGATACCGGCGTAATTAATATTCGTAAATACACAGGTTATGAAGCGACACTGACGTTTTAAGGAAAAGTAAAATGAAAGACAGCCAACCAAAAACGATTCACCTAAAAGATTATACGGTACCGCCATTTCTGATCGACAAAACAGAATTGACCTTTGATCTCGATGAAGCCACAACAGTCGTCACATCTCGGTTGCACATGCGACGCAATCCAGAATGTGGTAAATCCAATGCGCCTTTGGTATTGGATGGCGGCGAAGACGTCAAATTGATAGCACTGGCCATGGACGATTACACCTTGCCAGAAGGCGAGTATCAGCAAGAAGACAATAAGCTGATTATTACCGCAACAGCGGATGAATTTGTTTTAACCTGTGAAACGTTAATAGAGCCTCAGAATAACACCAGCTTAGAAGGCTTATATCGTTCCTCTTCTATGTTCTGTACTCAATGTGAAGCAGAGGGCTTTCGCCATATTACTTATTATTTAGATCGCCCAGATGTCATGTCTGTGTTTACCACTACGATTATCGCTGATGAAAGCCGTTATCCAGTTATGCTGTCTAACGGTAACGAAGTGGAAAAAGGTAAGACAGAAGAAGGTAAAACCTTTGTTGTTTGGCATGACCCGTTTCCAAAACCAGCGTATCTATTTGCTTTGGTTGCGGGCGACCTTGCGGTTAAAAACGACACTTTTATCACGCAGAGTCAGCGTGAAGTAACACTACAGATTTTCACAGAACCTCATAATTTAGATAAAGTCGATTACGCAATGGAAGCGCTTAAGCGCTCCATGCGTTGGGACGAAGAAACGTACGGTCGAGAATACGATTTAGATATCTTCATGATTGTCGCCGTCGATGACTTTAATATGGGCGCAATGGAGAATAAAGGGCTGAACATTTTCAACTCCTCTTGCCTGCTGGCGAGCCCAAAAACCACAACAGATGACTCTTACCTTCGCGTTGAAGCCATTGTTGCTCATGAGTACTTTCATAACTGGTCGGGTAACCGTGTAACTTGCCGCGACTGGTTTCAATTAAGTTTAAAAGAAGGTTTTACGGTATTTCGTGATCAAACTTTCTCTGCAGACATGCATTCTGAAACGGTTAAGCGTGTTGAAGACGTGTCTTTCTTAAAAACGGCTCAGTTCGCAGAAGACGCTGGCCCAATGTCACACCCAATTCGCCCTGCGTCTTTTATTGAGATTTCAAACTTCTATACCCTGACTGTCTATGAGAAAGGCGCAGAAGTGGTTCGCATGGTTCACACACTGCTTGGTCCTGAAAAGTTCCGTGCTGGTTCCGATCTGTATTTTGACCGCCATGATGGTCAAGCGGTGACTTGTGATGATTTTATTGCTGCAATGCAAGACGCTTCTGGTGTTGATCTGACGGTTTTCAAACGTTGGTATTCACAATCTGGCACGCCAAACGTGACGGTGACTGATGCATTTGACAGTGCGACAGGGTCATATCGTTTGACGATGAAACAAGAAACGCCTGTGACACAGAATCAGCCAAACCCTTTGCCATTGCATATTCCTGTTCGTGTGGGTTTGTTGGATGCCTCAGGTCAGGCGATTTCTGCCAATTTACATGACGAATCATCGGAAGATCATGTCCTGCATTTGAACACCGAAGAACAGGTATTTGAATTCACTGGTCTAAACGCCAAGCCAATCCCGTCTTTATTGAGAGGCTTCTCAGCCCCAGTTAAATTGCATTATGACTACTCAACGGCTGACTTGTTGTTATTAATGTCTTCCGATACGGACGGGTTTAATCGCTGGAGCGCTGCACAGCAGCTTGCGGTGAATGAATTGACTCTGCTCATTGAGCAAGCGAAAGCAGGTAAAGAGCTGTCTATTAATTCTCAGCTTGTGAAAGGTTTTAAAGCCTTAGTGAATGATAAAACGCTAGACCCAGCAATGGTGGCTTTGATTTTAACCTTGCCAAGTCAAGCCTATTTGTCTGAGCTGGCGAATCCAATTTATCCTGCCGCTATTAAGAAAGCGCGCCATCATCTCAAAGTCTTGGTCGCAAAAGCGTTGGCTGATGAGTTTGAATCGCTTTACAACACGCATAAGGTGACAGGTGAATATCAGGCGACGGCAGAAGACATTGCTCATCGTTCATTGAAAAATCTTGCCTTATCTTATTGGGTGGAAACAGATAATGAGCTTGCTCAAAAAATAGTGTTTGATCAGTATCAATCGGCCGACAATATGACAGACCAATTTTCTGCATTAACAACCGCAGTTCATTCTAAGCACGAAAAAGCCGCTGACATGTTGGCGTCATTTTATGAGCAATGGAAAGAAGAACCGCTGGTGGTGAATAAATGGTTAATGTTAAGTGCTTGCCAAGAAAGTGAAGACGCCGTTGCTAAGGTAAAAGCATTAATGGAGCATCCCGCGTTCGATCTAAAGAATCCGAACAAGGTTCGTTCTGTGTTGGGTGGCTTTGGTCAAAACCTGTCTGGTTTCCACCATTCAGATGGCAGTGGTTATCGTTTTTTAGCGGATCAAATCATCGTGTTGAATAAGCGCAATCCACAAATTGCGTCTCGTTTATGTACGCCATTGACTCGCTGGAAGAAAATGGAGCCAGCGCTAAGCGCGAAAATGAAAGCAGAGCTTGAACGTATATTGGCAGAAGATCTGTCTAAAGACGTGTTTGAAGTTATTTCGAAAAGCTTGGCTTAAGAAAAAAATCAAACGCCAAATAAGTAAACGCAATATAACAAAGCCTCCTTGAGCAAATCTTGGAGGCTTTTTTATTGTCTTAAGCATGCTCTCTGAAACGTTTGCCTGTGTTAAATCTTGACGCTTTCTTTGCAATCTATTTTGTTATGGCATAAGTTTGTAGATCAATTATCGATCACTTATTTTTGTTGGTGATGAAGAGGTGGACAATGAAAGTACATAAGGGTTTTGTGATTCCTATGATTTTGGGGTTGCTGGTTTCGTCCTGTAGCTCAACATCCGCTGTGCCAACGGGCACTGTTACAGATCCTGAAGTTGTCGAGCCCGTCCAGGAAGAGCAAAACACTGAGCACGATCAATTGGAATCCGATATTGCCAATAAAGACATTGTGATCGGAATGCTTGAGCAGCAATTGACTGACAATCAAATTCAAATAGACGCTTTAACTCAAGGCGCGGAAGAAAAAGACAACCTAATTGCCGCACTCCAATTAGATAATGACTTATTGCGCTTGAGAATAGATCAACTCGAAGCCGAAAAACTGGAACTGGAAACCTTGGCGGCTCTCACTACAGAGATCGCTTCGAGTGAGGAAGAAGAGTCAGCGGTTATTGAAGAGAGCTTAACTGAGGAAGAGTTACTGACTGTGCTCAAAAAAGAAAGCCAAGAGTTAGCCGATACGCTTGCAAACGCCATGTCTCAGATCTCTGAGCAGCATGCATTGAGTCAGTCATACAAAGCAAATTGGGAAGAGTTGAAGGTTAAGCTCACATCTCTTCAAGAGCAAAATAGTACACTGCAGTCTCAGCTAGAACAGTCGGAAGCCGAGTTCGGCGCATTGCAATCAGAGCTGTCTTTGAGTCAGGCTGAGCTTTCCAGTAGCAAATCTAATCTTGCATCCGCTCAAATAGAGCTAAAGGCATTGACCTTGCGTTTTAATGAAATTGAACAACTGCTTAAACTAAAAGAAAGCGAAGGGCTTTCTATTGCTCAAGCCATGAGCGCATTGCAAACCCAAATTAGCGCACGACTATTGAACGTACAATGGCGCTTGCCAAGTGTAGTCAATGTTGGAGAGACTTTTGACGTAGTTATTTCCGCCAATGTTACGCCATCTGAAGCTGGACAAAGCTATCGTGCTGAATTGATTTCGAGCAGCGATATTCAAGTTATTGGAAATGGCATGGTTGTTTCTAGCGTTCAGAATGGTCAGGTGCAGTGGCGCTGGCAAGCGTCTGGCTCAAGTGAAGCATTAGAGGCGCAATTGAGTCTGTTTGTGAGTCAAGATATTACGCTGCAAAACCAGACCTTTACGCATCAGGTTTACCGTGCAGATGATAGTGTTGCGCTAGTAAACAACAATCTACTTGAAAAATATGGCTATTGGGTGGGCGCGATAACTTTAAGTTTAATCGTTGGCTTGTTTATAGGCTTGATGATTGGTCGCTCAAGAAAAGAAGATGCTGAAGCCATGGCACCTGAAATAAGCGCCGAAGACAATCGTTAGTTTATAGAGAAAAAAAACACCATTTTCAAGAAGCGAATCGCGTCATGCCTTTCGCTTTTTTGTTTTCTCTCTATTGGTTTTCTTTGCGTTATAACGAATCATTCATTTCTACATTACTTTTTTTCAACGCCAAACTTGAGTCGTTTCGGTATAGTAGGCCCGCATATTATTTTTTGAGGTGGTGAAAGTGGTAAAGTCCGATTCGTATTCAATAATTGAGAAACGTTTAGCTGAGAATGTACTGATTCTGGATGGCGCAATGGGAACCATGATTCAAGGCTATAAACTTGAAGAAGAGGATTACCGAGGCGATCGTTTTTCGGACTGGCCAAGCGACCTGAAAGGTAACAATGATTTACTGTCTTTGACTCAGCCTAAAATTATCAAGGATATATACACCGCTTACCTTGATGCTGGCGCAGACATTATTGAAACCAACACCTTTAATGCGAATCATATTTCTATGCTCGATTACGGCATGGAGTCGCTGAGTTATGAATTGAATTTTGAATCTGCTCGTCTAGCCCGGGAAGCGGCGGATGAATGCACAGCAAAAAATCCTGCCAAGCCTCGCTTTGTTGCTGGCGCAGTTGGGCCAACAAGTCGTACTTGTACTATTTCTCCTGATGTTAACGACCCAGGTTTTCGTAATATACATTTTGACGAATTGGTTGAAGCGTACACAACCGCCGTTGATGGGCTCATAAAAGGTGGCGTTGATCTTATTCTGATAGAAACCATTTTTGATACTTTGAACGCAAAAGCCGCCATTTATGCGATTCTCGATTATTTCGAAAAGAACGGTGTTCGCTATCCAATCATGATCTCTGGCACCATCACAGATGCCTCTGGACGAACTTTATCCGGGCAAACCACTGAAGCCTTTTGGAACTCTGTTGCTCATGCGAAACCTATCTCAGTAGGTTTGAACTGTGCACTAGGGCCAAAAGAGTTGCGCCAGTACGTGGAAGAAATTTCCCGCATTGCTGACACTCATGTTTCTGCGCACCCAAACGCAGGGCTACCAAACGCCTTTGGTGAGTACGACGAAACACCAGAAGAAATGCTAGAAGAAATACAGGGCTGGGTGGATGCTGGTTTCCTAAATATTGTTGGTGGTTGTTGTGGTACAGCACCAAGCCACATTGAAACCTTCGCTAAGGCTTTTGCGAATGCAAAACCTCGCGTGATTCCAGTGATTGAAAAGGCTTGTCGTTTGTCTGGTTTAGAACCTTTCAATATCGATGGCGATAGTTTGTTTGTAAACGTCGGTGAGCGTACCAATGTCACAGGTTCTGCAATGTTTAAGCGCCTCATCAAAGAGGGTGATTTCGACACAGCGCTTGACGTGGCTCGTCAGCAAGTTGAAAACGGTGCGCAAGTCATCGATATCAACATGGACGAAGGCATGTTGGATTCTCAAGCAGCCATGGAGCGCTTCTTGAAACTAATTGCTTCAGAGCCTGATATTTCTCGTGTGCCTATTATGCTGGATTCCTCCAAGTGGGAGATCTTAGAAGCTGGCTTGAAATGGGTTCAAGGTAAAGGCGTTGTGAACTCCATTAGCATGAAAGAAGGCGAAGAGAAGTTTAAAGAACAAGCTCGAAAGCTGATGAAGTACGGCGCGGCGGTGATCGTCATGGCCTTCGATGAGGTGGGCCAAGCCGACACACGTGAACGCAAAATTGAAATTTGTCGTCGCTCTTATCATATTTTGGTGGACGAGGTTGGTTATCCGCCAGAAGACATTATCTTTGACCCAAATATCTTCGCGATCGCAACAGGCATCGAAGAGCACAATCGCTATGCATTAGATTTCATTGAAGCAACGGGTGACATTACTCGCGAACTGCCGTATGCAAAAGTGTCTGGTGGTGTGTCGAATGTTTCTTTCTCATTCCGCGGTAATAACCCAGTTCGTGAAGCAATTCATGCGGTGTTTTTATATCACGCCATTCAACAGGGCATGACGATGGGGATCGTGAATGCTGGCCAATTGGCTTTGTATGATGACATTCCAACCAAACTTCGAGATGCCGTTGAAGACGCAGTGCTCAATCGAACGCCAGACGCCACAGATAATTTACTTGCTATCGCAGGCGAATTTGCGGGCACAGGAGAAGTCGCTGAAAAAGAAACTCAAGAATGGCGTGGATTGCCTGTTGCTGAAAGATTGAGTCATGCTTTAGTGAAAGGTATTACCGAGTTTATTGATGAAGATACAGAGGAAGCTCGACAAGCCTTTGATCGCCCGCTAGAAGTAATTGAAGGGCCTTTGATGGATGGAATGAGCATAGTCGGTGACTTGTTTGGCTCTGGTAAAATGTTCCTTCCTCAAGTAGTAAAATCGGCTCGTGTTATGAAAAAAGCCGTCGCGTATTTGATGCCTTATATTGAAGAGGAAAAAGCGCGCAACATGGACACGGCGTCATCAAGCAATGGCAAAATTGTCATGGCGACGGTGAAAGGCGATGTTCATGATATCGGTAAAAACATTGTAGGCGTTGTGCTTCAGTGTAATAACTTTGAAGTGATCGATCTTGGCGTCATGGTGCCAGCAGAAAAAATCTTGAGAACAGCAAAAGAAGAAGGTGCAGACATGATTGGTTTGTCTGGTTTGATTACACCGTCACTTGACGAAATGGTGCACGTTGCAAAAGAAATGGAACGTCAAGGTTTTGAATTACCTGTGATGATTGGTGGCGCAACGACTTCTAAGGCGCACACAGCGGTGAAGATTGAGCAAAACTACAAACGCAATCAAGTGGTGCATGTGACCAACGCTTCTCGCAGTGTAGGTGTGGCAAGTACCTTATTAAGTAAAGACACTGAGCGCCGTCAAAAATTCATTGATGAAATCCAAGCGGACTATGAAAAGACACGCATTCGTTATAAAGACAGAGCCAAAGCGGGTCGACGCGTTTCATTGGAAAAAGCACGTCAAAATAAAGCGCCTATTGCGTTTGAAGGCCAAATTACCAAGCCTCAAAAACTGGGATTGACTGTGCTCACTGAGGCGGACATTGATTTTTCCGTAGTGAAAGAATACATAGACTGGACACCGTTCTTCCAAACATGGGAGCTGGCCGGCGCTTACCCACGAATTCTTACGGATGAAGTCGTTGGTGAAGAAGCGACTCGAGTGTATGAAGACGCGCTGGTGATGCTGGAAGAAGTGATTACAAAAGGTGAGTTAAGTGCGCGGGCTGTTGTTGGTTTGTTTCCTGCCAACCAAGTCAATCATGATGATATTGAAATTTACGCGGATGAGTCTCGTACTGAAGTTATCGAGCGATTGTCTTTCTTGCGTATTCAAAATGAGCTTACGGCACCTGGCAAATACAATCACAGTTTGGCAGATTTCGTGGCACCAAAAGACTCGAATATCCCTGATTACATTGGTGGATTTGCTTGCGCTGCTGGATTTGGTATTGATCATTTGGTGGCAGCTTATGAAGCAGATCATGATGATTACAACTCCATTATGATTAAGGCGGTCGCTGATCGATTAGCAGAAGCCACGGCGGAATATTTACATGAGCTTGTGCGTAAAGATATCTGGGGTTATGCCACAGAAGAAAGCCTTACCAATGCCGAGTTGATTAAAGAGAAATATCAAGGGATTCGTCCTGCACCTGGTTACCCCGCTTGCCCAGACCATACAGAAAAAACAAAGCTTTGGTCTTTGCTGGATGTAACTAAGACAACAGGAATGAAAATGACGGAAAGTTTTGCCATGCTGCCAACAGCCGCTGTGAGTGGTTGGTATTTTGCGCATCCTGACTCAACGTATTTTGGTATTGGTAAAATAGGCCCCGACCAAGTTGACAGTTACGCAGAGCGAAAAGGCATGAGCAAAGACGATGCTGAGCGTTGGTTGGCACCAAATCTTGGTTACGACCCAGAAGACGATAGAATTTAATCAGTTATGAATTATAAGTGCACTTTTTTGATGATTGTTTCTCAAATACGTGTACCGGAATGAAGTGATACCATGGCAAAAACCATTACAGATCCAGAAAAGCATAAAAAACGGATGCAGGCGATTAAGTCTCATGTAGATAAGCGCATTGCCAACGCTCAAGAAGACAAAGGAACCTTTGTGCTTCTAACAGGAAATGGCAAAGGCAAATCAAGCTCTGCGTTAGGTATGGTGGCTCGTGCGCTGGGCCATAAAATGAAAATTGGCGTTGTTCAATTTTTAAAGGGCGAATGGAATACGGGTGAAATTGATTTCTTTCGAAAGCAAGAAGGTGTCCAGTGGGAGATCATGCCGGCGGGGTTTACATGGGAAACGCAAAACAGAGAGTCTGACATAACCTCTTCAGAGCAAGCTTGGGAAAAAGCATCTGTGATGTTAGCTGACGAAAGCATCGACTTGGTTGTTTTGGATGAATTAACTTACTTGCTGCATTATGAATATTTAAACGAAGACACCGTTTTAAAAGCATTAATGAATCGTCCAGAAAATCAGCACTTGGTTGTAACTGGGCGTGGTGCTTCTGAGGCGTTAGTGGAACTGGCGGATACGGTTAGTGAAATTAAAGAAATAAAGCATGCGTTTAAGCGTGGTGTGAAAGCGCAAAAAGGGTTGGAATTTTAATTTACGTTTTGTTTCATATTTAATATAAGGAAGGCGATATGTCAGCAATTGAACGAATAGAAACAGCTCAACGAATGAGTCGTATAGTAAAACACAATGGTACGGTCTATCTTTGTGGTCAAGTCGGTGCAGATGCAAATACGGGCATTACTGAACAGACTCAAACTATGCTGGATAAAGTGGATTTACTGTTAGAACAAGCGGGCTCTGATCGGGAGCATATTTTATCTGCGACGATTTATATTCGAGATATGAAAGATTTTGCTGCAATGAATGCGGTATGGGATGCTTGGGTGCCAGAAGGTTATGCACCTGCTCGTGCTTGTGTGGAGGCTCGTATGGCTCGCCCTGAGCTTTTGGTTGAAGTGTCTATTGTTGCGGCAGAAAAATAACAGTTTAGTAGGAAATATAAACGTTGGATAAATACACAGAATTTTGACCAACGTTTAATCTCTTTTCAGAATTACATCATTATCTACTAAGGCATTACTTAATGTTCGAATGGTTCTGGCCATGTCTCTCGATAAATTCATCAATAAAATCCCAAAATCAAATGGAAAGTCATCATGGAAATCGCTAAAGAGTTGGCAGGGGATTTCCAAAAGCAGTGAATCTTCTAATGCATAAAGACTTCCTGCCCGCTCGTGTAAGGCAATCATAGAAACAAAACCAATGGCCTCACCAAAGCACACTGTGCGTGTCCGTGTTTTTTTGTTTTTATGATGTTTATAGAAATCCAAATTACCGTGAAGAACTGCATGAAAACTTGCTCCCTTACTGCCGTAAGAA
Source organism: uncultured Marinomonas sp. (assembly GCA_938009755.1). Taxonomy (GTDB): domain Bacteria; phylum Pseudomonadota; class Gammaproteobacteria; order Pseudomonadales; family Marinomonadaceae; genus Marinomonas. The sequence goes on along the minus strand of CALLIL010000065.1, from coordinate 7,334 downwards.
AAGACTTCTTCGCCTTTTAATACGTCGTGCAGCACGCCATGCTTTAGTAAATAGTTAATGGAAGCTTCTGACAAAGCACCAAAAATTGAGCCTTGCTTTAGGTGAGAAAAAGATAAATCGTATCGTGATTCTGTCTGTAAGACGGTTTGCATACAGGTATCTCCGTCGTTATGCGTATTTAAGTATCATCGGCCGATAACGCAATTTCTTAAACACGCATTAGTTTATTCTTATTTTATATGCCTTATTTATTTGAAATAAAAGCTTTTTCTGGCTGCAATACGAGTCTTATTTATAGGTTTGGATTCTAAGTTTATTTTTTTGAGTAATTAACGCCTCAGATCCCTTAAAGAGTGAGCATAATCTGTGCGATAATACGCGCCATTATCATGGCCTTGAAAAGGGCTCACTACTTACTTATGAAAAACGGAAGAATACTTTGTTAACGACGGCTAATATCACCATGCAATTTGGTGCGAAACCTCTTTTTGAAAACGTTTCTGTGAAGTTCGGTGAAGGAAAACGTTACGGCCTTATCGGTGCTAATGGTTGCGGTAAGTCTACCTTCATGAAAATTCTTGGCGGGGACTTAGAGCCGAGTTCAGGGAATGTGTCTAAAGACCCGAATGAACGTCTTGGTAAGTTAAAGCAGGATCAATTTGCTTACGAAGAATATTCGGTTATTGATACCGTTATTATGGGGCACACTGAACTTTGGGCAATCAAGTCTGAAAAAGATGCCATTTACGCTAATCCGGAAATGACAGAAGAAGACGGCTTGCGCGCAGGTGATCTTGAGGCTGAGTTCGCTGAAATGGACGGTTACACTGCTGACTCTCGTGCAGGAGAGTTGTTGTTAGGTGTTGGTATCCCAAGTGAGCAACATTATGGCTTGATGAGTGAAGTGGCTCCGGGTTTGAAATTGCGAGTGTTGCTTGCGCAAGCCTTATTTTCTGATCCTGATATTTTGCTGCTTGATGAGCCTACCAACAACTTGGACATCAATACCATACGTTGGTTAGAAGGTATTTTGGTTGAGCGCAATTGCACTATGATCATTATTTCCCATGACCGTCATTTCTTGAACTCTGTTTGTACTAACATGGCGGATTTAGATTACGGCGAATTACGCTTGTTCCCAGGTAACTATGACGAATACATGACGGCAGCGACTCAAGCACGCGAGCGCCTACTGTCTGATAATGCAAAGAAAAAAGCGCAAATCAACGAACTTAAGTCTTTCGTTAGCCGTTTTTCTGCTAACGCATCTAAATCTAAGCAAGCTACGTCTCGTGCAAAACAGATTGATAAAATTCAACTGGAAGATGTAAAACCTTCTAGTCGTCAAAATCCGTTTATTCGCTTTGAGCAAGAGAAAAAGCTGCACCGCCTTGCGGTACAAGTAGAAGATCTTGCGAAGTCTTATGACGAGCAGTTGTTTAGTAACTTGAATATGATGGTTGAAGTAGGTGAGCGTATCGCGGTCATTGGGCCAAACGGTATCGGTAAAACGACTCTGCTTAAATGTTTAGTCGGTGATACCGACCTGACCAAAGGCGATGTTAAGTGGTCTGAAAATGCCAACATTGGTTATTACGCTCAGGATCACGCTCATGAATTTGAGAAAGACGTTGATCTTATTGAGTGGATGGGGCAATGGGGACAAGAGGGCGATGATGAGCAAGTGATTCGTGGTACATTAGGTCGATTACTTTTCTCTCAGAATGACATTAAAAAGTCTGTGAAAGTCTTATCCGGTGGTGAGCAAGGTCGCATGCTGTTTGGTAAGTTGATGCTTCAGAAGCCCAATGTCTTGATTATGGATGAACCGACCAACCACATGGACATGGAATCCATTGAGTCGCTAAACTTGGCGTTGGAAAACTACCCTGGGACTTTGGTGTTTGTCTCTCATGACCGAGAATTCGTATCATCTTTGGCAACTCGCATCGTAGAAGTGACAAGCCAAGGTATTGTTGATTTCCACGGCACTTATGATGAATATCTGGCGAAGGTGGATTCACAATAAAAAGCGGTTTAACTCGCTGTTTAGTTCAATAAAAAGGAAGATATTATGTCTTCCTTTTTATTTGTCTGGTATTTGAAAAAATACGGTTTTAACGTCTGTCTCTATAAGGTTCACATTCTTGATATTCTAAGATTTCAACGGTGTCATTTACCTTAACCACACCTGAATTCAAAGCAATCAAATTGATGCCAAAATGTATGCCTTCGCCCTTTTTAGTGCGAAACTTCCCTAGGCTTTTTAGAGGCTCGCCACGTTTGGTTTTCTCAGCGGTTTTTGGGTTGAGTGTGATGAAAATACAACGATCACAAGGTTTCACGTTTTCGAACTCCACTTCACCAATTTTAATGCGCTTCCATTTGTCTTCTGCGAAAGCGTCATTGCCGGAAATGACGAAATTAGGCCTAAAACGCTCCATTTCTATGTCTTCTGGGCAGCAGTCATTCAGTTCGGCAAGAGACGCTTCTGTGGTCAATAAAACTGGGTAGCCATCAGAAAAAGCAATGGACTTGTCCGGTCTTCTGCCTGTAACTCGCTCAGATTTTTCACCAAAAAAGACCATTTCAACGTCTTTACCTAATAATTGGCTAAACCATTGGTTAACAGACGCATCCGCTACTTGAGCTTGCAATGAGTCGTCCCAAATCAATACTTCTTTGTATACGCTGGTAATCAAATCTTGATTGAACCTTAAGTCTTCTGCCATGTCAGGATGGCTGAGCAACCAAGTATTATCGTCAAGGATGTGTGTTTTAATGAGTGTTAGAGAAGGGCTTGTACGGCCAGAGATAAACTCACCATTGTCGTCAGTTAACATGTATTGACGATCTCCCAACAAGCCGGTATCGGTTATCGCACATGACTCTTGAGATAACCCTTGAATCGATTTAATCGGGTAGATAGTAAGACGACTTAATGAAAAAGACATAATATTTTCCTTGTGGGTTCTTGTTTATTATCTCTTAACTTAATGTGACTTGCCATAACGCAAAAAAAGCCCTGATAAAAATCAGGGCTTTTTTGATTATCCTTTTTTACAAATAGTAGGATTTAAGAGGAGGGAAACCATTAAATTCAACGGCGCTGTATGTGGTTGTGTAAGCGCCGGTCGATAACCAATACATACGGTCACCAATGGCAAGATTCAAAGGTAATCCGTACTTATAGTTTTCATACATAATATCGGCACTGTCACATGTTGGGCCAGCGATAATAACTTCTTCAAGCTCACCCTTCTTATCAACGTGAATAGGGTATTTAATCGATTCATCCAATGTTTCAATAAGGCCAGAGAATTTACCAACATCCGTAAAGACCCAGCGGTTTAATGCAGTGTTTGATTTTCGAGAAATCAACACCACCTCACTGACAAGCACCCCAGCATTTGAAATAAGCGAACGTCCTGGTTCCAAGATGATGCGAGGCAAATCCGAGCCGAAATCTTCCTCTAGAAAACGAGAAATTTCTTCTGCGTAGGTCGATAGTTCATTGGTACGTGTGATGTAGTTGGCTGGAAATCCACCACCCATATTAATCATTTGCAATTCAATGCCATCTTCTTCTTTTAAACGCTCAAAAATCACTTTCACGCTGGCAATTGCTGCATCCCATGCACCGATATCACGCTGTTGTGAGCCCACATGGAAAGAAACACCATAAGGTACCAAGCCAAGCTCTTTTGCCAATACGAGTAAATCCATTGCCATGTCTGGACGGCAACCAAACTTACGAGAAAGTGGCCAATCAGCTGTCACTGTGCCTTCCGTCAAAATACGAATGTAAACGCGAGAGCCTGGCGCTGCTTTGGCGATATTGCGTAAGTCTGCTTCAGAATCGGATGCGAACATGCGCACGCCTTTTTCATAAAAGTAGCGTACATCTGCCGCCTTCTTGATAGTGTTGCCGTAACTCACTCTCTCTGGAGAAACACCAGCAATGGCAAGTAATTTGTCCAACTCGTAACGAGAAGCGACGTCAAAATTAGCACCGCGATCGCGTAATAATGTGAGTATTTCTGGTGCTGGGTTGGCTTTTATTGCGTAAAAAATATCTGCGACCGGAAAGCCTTTAGTAAGCTCGGTATAAGCTTCATCAATGATGTCGGTGTTAATGACAACAAAAGGCGTTTCTTTGGTGTTAGCGAACGTTTTAAATTGAGCGAAACGCTCAGGTGTGTAAAAAGAATTGACGTCAACGGTCATAATAGGTGACTCCTTATAAAGCACAAAACATAAACCGATTAAAAGTAAGCGTCTTTTGGCTTTCTCCCCGTCCTACTTTGGCTGTTACTTATCCGGCATTTGAAGCCTTAAGCGACTAGCGCAGCAGTTGAAGCGGTGCGGATTATGTTCAGCAATGACGCGCGCGCAATTTAAGGCTAGAAAGGCTTTGCGTCAAGCATTATTTTATATATTAGAAACAAAAAAAAGAGACTACGAAAGTCTCTTTTTGATTGGTGTAATGTCTAGTTATTTAAACGTTACTTTAGTTTGGAGTTGGTGTAAACCGCTGCCGAATAGTAAAGCCAAAACAAAATACACACCTTCACTTGGGTTGTTTATTAAGGAGGTGAGTCCCGGCCCAGGACAGTAGCCACTCAACCCCCAACCGATACCAAACAATGTAGATCCAATAAGTAATTTTGAATCGATTTGTTTAAGAGTTGGTATTTGCCAGTCGTTGGCAAAAAGAGGCTTCGCTTGTTTCTTTTTTATTGCGTATCCCAGCATACCAATAGAAATGGCACTCACCATGACGATAAGAAGCGATGGATTCCAGTCACCAAATAAGTCTAAAAAACCAATAACAACAGCTGGATTTGTCATTTCAGAAAAAGCCAAACCTATGCCAAAGAGCAAGCCTGATAAAAGAGTAATAATAGCGTTCACAGTAAAATCCTTCTTATTAATGGCTAATGGATACCGTGATGATGGCAACCAACACAAAAATAACAGTAGCGACAATGGATCGAGGAGATATTCGCGAAATACCGCACACGCCGTGCCCGCTTGTGCAACCGCCGCCGAGCCTTGTTCCATATCCAACCAACAAGCCTGAAATAATCAAAAGCAAAGGGCTTCTATTTTCGGGAAAAGGAACCGTTTGTTCAGTGAATACGCCATAAACACTGCCGCCAAGTATTAGTCCTAATAGAAATAAAAATTGCATCATCCGATTATCTCTAAACAAAAACTGAGACAAAATTCCACTAATACCAATCACCTTACCAATACTTAAAAGATAAATTGTCGCCGCTGTGCCAATGAGCAAACCACCAACAAGCGGGTTAAATACAGTTTCCATGTTTTACCTCATTTAAATTAGATTAATCTAATATATAGGTTGGGATGTGAAAGTAAAGTAAAATTAGATAATTCTTATATTATGTTTCAATCTTATCTTGATTAGTTATTTCTGTCTTGTTATGGGGGGGGGCTTGGTAGATGCGTCTAGCCTTTTTAAGTTATTAATGGTCGCTGCGTTCCTTTTATTGTCATGCATTGATGCTGGTATGTTTTTAGCCGCTCGTGAAGATGGAAAAAAGGATGGTTATCTTAATCGGATAATTTGATGTATTACTTCAAGGGAGTGAAAGAAAACACTGATTTCGTTGGTGTGTTTGCCTTATATTCACACTATTTGCCGATTGATATGTGATATCAGAGACTATTTCGCGGTATTCTTAGCTGTATTGATGATAAAGAGGTGACAATGTCTGGACTTTGGTTAGGCGCTCCAATAAATCGTGCGGATTGCGTTTTTCTACTGCCAAATCTTCCTTGCCTACCAAATCAGAGTGAGGCGTTAGAAGGGGATGTTAGTGCTTCCCAATTGATTGAGCTAAATGGCAATCACTGGCGAAAAATACTGACAATAATGGCAAAACTTACTACACCAAACTATTCAGATTGGCGTCAATTTAGAGAGAATCAGCTATTTTCCAAAGTAGGTTTGGCTTTCTCTTTTAGTCAAATAGAGCGTTATAAAGGTCTGGTTTTTATTGTAGGGAAAACATTTCGAGACAGTGCTCCTATACCAGACTTTGCTGATGTCTACGGTGAAAGCCATCTAGCATACAGCGCAGGTTCATATATCTGGACTCCTTATTTGGATTATCGACAATTTCCTAACCTTTTAATTGAATCGTTGCGCGAACGAATGTCGGAGATACCATGTTACAAGCACTGAAAAATTTATTTAGCACTCCTGCGGAGGTTGAGGAGAAAATTTCTTATCAGAAGGCAGTGGCAGCGCTTCTTATGGAGGTTATGTTGGCTGATCATGAAGTGAATGCTGAAGAAGAAGCGAAAGTTAAAAGCTTCCTCCGTAATATTAGTGAGTTAGAGGATGATATTGATGCCTTATATGCTGAAGCCAGAGTTGGTGTGGAAGAAGCAAATGACTTGTATCAATTCACCAAGGTGATTAATGAATCGGCAACATTGGCGCAAAAAATGGACTTGCTAAAAGGGTTATGGCACGTTGCTTTTGCTGATAATGAAATTGACGCATATGAAGATCACCGTATTCGCAGAATAAGTGAGTTACTCTTGATGCCACATTCTGAATTTATACAAGCGAAACTGTCCGTTCAAAACGAACTTAAATAAAAAAATGCGGCCATGGCCGCATTTTTTATGACTGGCTATAAGTGTCAGAAACACTTTTATATAACCTTAATTACGCTGCAAAGTTTGCCGCTGCAAATTCCCAGTTTGCTAGCGCCCAGAAACCTTTAAGGTAATCAGGACGAACGTTGCGGTAATCGATGTAGTAAGCGTGTTCCCAAAGGTCAACTGTGATAATAGCTGTTTGACCTGTTGCTAATGGCGTTGCAGCGTTACTAGTGTTAACAATTTCTAGAGAGCCATCCGCATTTTTTACTAACCAAGTCCAACTAGAGCCAAAGTTATTTACAGCTTTATCGTTAAACGCTTCTTGGAACTGTGCAAAAGAGCCCCAGGTTGCATTAATCGCATCTGCAAGTGCGCCTGCTGGTTCGCCGCCGCCATTTGGACTTAAGCTATTCCAAAAGAACGTGTGATTCCAGATTTGTGCTGCATTATTAAAAACAGGGCCTGCAGGCGCTGAAGTAATGATCTCTTCTAGCGTTTTGTTTTCGTATTCAGACCCAGGAACTAAGCCATTCAATTTCACAACGTATGTGTTGTGATGCTTGCCGTGATGATACTCAAGAGTTTCAACCGACATATGAGGCTCAAGAGCGTCTTTAGCGTAAGGAAGGGCTGGTAATTCAAAAGACATTTCAATTCTCCTTGCTTTTTATTAACGAAAAATGCTTGTTATC
>CALLIL010000064.1 GCA_938009755.1 uncultured Marinomonas sp. | reverse complement strand
CCTAGAGCGAGGTCAAACGATAGTGTCGAGCGGTGATGTTTGGTTTGTTTCAAATGCTAATCACTAAAAAAGGGATTCGCCTCTTGGGTTGTTGTCACACTGAAGTGTGACCTACGTCGAAGGTGGGAATGTTTAGTTGGAAGCAAATTAAACACCTAGAGCGAGGTCAAACGATAGTGTCGAGCGGTGATGTTTGGTTTGTTTCAAATGCTAATCACTAAAAAAGGGATTCGGCTCTTAGGCTGTTGTCACACTAAAGTGTGACCTACGTCGAAGGTTGGAATGTTTAATTGGAAGCAAATCAAACACCTAGACCGAGGTCAAACGATAGTGTCGAGCGGTGGTGTTTGGTTTGTTTCAAATGCTAATCGCTAAAAAAGGGGTTCGCCTCTTAGGCTGTTGTCACACTAAAGTGTGACCTACGTTGAAGGCGGGATTCGGCTCTTGGGTTGTTGTCACACTAAAGTGTGACCTACGTTGAAGGTGGGAATGTTATAGCTTAAAGTTTTGTTGACGTTGTTGGGCTGCAGAAAGCATGTTTTCTTTTTGTTCGTTGGTGGATGTTTGCCAGTTAAGTATGTCGTTTATGGTGCGAAAGCAGCCCATACACACATCGGCTTCGTTTAAGGTGCATTGTCGAATACAAGGGCTTTGTATTGTCTCATCAGAGCTGGATGACACTGCTTTTTTCTCCATACTATTAATCCCAGTTACTAATCCCAATTGCTGCGTCTAAGGCTTTTCTTTTGACCTTGTTGTTTCTTTTGATCGACGCGCTTTTTCTGGGAAGAGCGAGTTGGTTTGGTGGCACGACGTACTTTTTGCATGCGTGTGGCGTCTTGGATCAGCGCTTTTAAGCGCGCCAACGCGTCTTCTCGATTCAGCTCTTGGGTTCTGTGTTGTTGGGCTTTAATCACTATATCGCCGTCTTTGGTGAGGCGTGAGTCTTTTATCTCAAGCAGTCTTTCTTTATAGAAAGCAGGCAAAGAAGAGTTCGCTACATTGAAGCGCAAATGAATCGCTGACGAGACTTTATTCACGTTCTGACCACCAGCACCTTGCGCTCGGATGGCCGTCAATTCAATCTCATGATCAGGAATGGAAACAGCGACGGTAATTTGCAACATAGACAGACTTTGGCATTGTTAAATAAAAGAGCCGCGATTATAACAGGCTTACGATTCGTTTGCTTTGGCGCATCGTTTCCGACCCATTTATCGGCTATACTGCTCAATTATTCGATTATACATTCAACATTATATATCCAACGTTTTTAATAGGAGCGCGTGTGACTCAGTTTCGTCCTTGTATCGATTTACATGAAGGCAAGGTTAAACAAATTGTAGGTGGGAGCTTGAATGATAAAGGCGCTACCGAGAATTTCATCAGCGAATACAATGCCGAGTATTATGCGAATTTGTATCGTGAACATGGCTTAACTGGCGGTCATGTTATTGCGCTTGGCAAAGGCAACCATGACGAAGCTATTAGCGCCCTGCGCGCTTACCCAAATGGTTTGCAGTTTGGTGGCGGCGTAAAAGACAACAATGCGGCGAGTTATTTAAAAGCCGGCGCGTCTCATGTGATTGTGACGTCTTATTTATTTAAAGACGGTGAGTTTTCTTGGGACCGTTTGGATAAGATCAAGCGTGAAACAGGCACAGATCGTTTGGTGTTGGATTTGAGTTGTCGTCGTACCAAAGATGGCTGGTACATTGCGACAGATCGTTGGCAAACCGTGACGTCTACGCAAGTGAACCAAGAGAACTTAGAAGAGTTAGCAGATCACTGTGATGAGTTTTTAATTCATGCCGCAGACGTTGAAGGTTTGCAAGCTGGCATCGATGAAGAACTGGTTCAATTATTAGGAAAAAGCTGCCCTGTCGCAGTGACGTATGCTGGCGGCGCTCGTTCGTTACAAGACCTAAAGCGCGTCCACGAATTATCAGAAGGCAAAGTAGATTTAACCATCGGCAGCGCTTTGGACATTTTCGGTGGCGAAGGCGTCACTTTAGACGAATGTATTCTATGGAATAAACAGCAAGGCTAACGACGCCTTTTCTCCAAAATCCTCCTGGACAACAAGGCGTCAAACAAGAGTTTGGCGCTTTTTTACCTGATTTCCCCTCCCTTTCCACGATTACAAGGCTTGTCACTAAATCCGTGACTCGACATCATTCTCACCATAACGCATACTTGGGCATTATTTATTCCTTATTACACAGTAGGATTGTTCCATGTTTTTATTTCGTTTTGGCATTTTGTTAGCAACGCTTTTATTAAGCGCTTGTTCTTTGCCAATTTTTGAACAATTTAAAACCTCTGATTCAAAAGACGTCGAGCCTTCTCAAATAGAAGAGATCCGTATTGAGTTAGAAAAAGACACATCAAACCTTGTTGAAGTCACACAAGATGAAGCTACCAACTCAGTCTCTGAAAACACCTTAGAAAACGCACAAAACCAATATAAGGTACAAAGAAAGTTGGCTGAAACCAACTATGCCGAATTGAGTTACCGCACAGGTAAAGCAGATGCTTTACCTAGATTGTCGACCATTAATATTGACGACACAAAAGACTTAGACTCTGCCACACAAGCCTTACGTAACTACACCAGCAAAACCGATACTCAAATTGCGCTTCTCAATAGTCGCGTGATAAATCGTCAGCAAAGCGCCGCAAAAGGCGATTTGGTGCGCATCTTTTTATCGGACACGACCGTGATTCATAACGATTCAATTTTTAAACCTCAATCTTTGGTTGGTCAATGGGTTCGAGGGGAAAGCCGTGTAATTCGCTTAAAAGACAATTTCTTGTTTGATGACCCAAGATCTGAAGATTTGAAGATTACCTTTTCTGAATCGTATCAATTACTTGTGAATGGCAAAGTGGTTGCGACGGTTAATCCGAACAGAGAAAAAAGCAGTGCGAAGTTCGAGGTATTGACGCAAAACGCATCTGGCACCATTGTTGGAAAATTGGACTATAGAATTGAGCAATAAGCCTTAGTGGCTCTACTGTTTACATGACAAAGACACGGTTTGAATTTTAATAAAGTCGGCGTTCTAAAGCATTTATCTGCTTAACTTTGCCGACTTTCGCCTTTGTTGTGTTGTGTCAAGCACCATTTGAATGCATGCCAAATCATCAACGATCTTCTTTGCAAAGCGTCGATCTTGCAGTTTACGAACTAACATACCTACGCGCTTTATGACTTGCCAGTTCACAATCATAACGCGATGGGTAAACTTTTTATCCGATGCATTCATGGCAGCAAGATACGCTGTCGCAATGTAGCCTGGTTCAGGGTTCATCGTGCCACTGTCTTGCGGTAGTTGTGCACCCAATTGATTAAATAACCGCTCAGCCAATCCACGATACAAAGACGACAATCGATGAAACACTTGCTTTTCCAGTGTATTGGTCACACGACTTCGAGACGCTTCGTTCGCAACGCAACCATCAAAACACATAGACAACATATCGCACACGATACGAGAGTCTGAGGAAAAGTACCTTATCTTTTCTAAAGATTCATCTGATACCAATAAGCTGTCATCTAACATGCTGTCTTTCTTCCTTTTAACTGTGATTCAACGTTCTTTAAAGCTTTCTCACTCTGAGTGAGGTTTGTCTCAGTGTATTCAACACAACGTGAGCTTTGTGCAAATAAGGATGATTAAAAACATGCAGACCGCAAAGTTACTCAACTAACTCTATTCAGCGCGCTCAACCCTATGATTCTATTCGTCTGTCTATTTTTACGTTCATTCAGGGAAACAAGAATGTCATCACCTAAACTCTTTATTCATGTCCAAGATCCTACTCTGGCGACCAACTTGTTAGCCTTGTCGAGCATTCGCCAATATGAACTCAATATCAGTCATCAAGGTGAAAACTGGCTCGACCAACTCATTGAGACAAAATGTGATCTGGCATTAATCGAAGTCTGCTCTCGTCATGATGACACGTTAAAAGCACTGCTAAATCACCCTGCGCTGTCTCGCATTGAATTCGTCTTTTTCAGCCAAGGAGAACCTGATCCAATACTGGATAATCTAATGAAACAAGGCGCTGGTTTTCACTATCGAGCACCTTATCGTTTCGAGCTGATTGATTCCGCGTTAAAAGAAGCGTTTGATGAACGTATTCACCTTCATCAAAACACGCAACGACATCACCAAAAAGCACAAAACCTAAAACAGCAAACCAGTTATTTAGACCAATTCGGGCTCTTAGTTGGCTCCTCTTCCGTTATGCATTTTTTATACCGAACCATTCGAAAAGTAGCGGTCACTAACGCCAATGCCTTTATTATTGGCGAAAGTGGTACAGGTAAAGAACTTATTGCTAATACACTGCACGTGTTCAGTCGTCGCTCCGATGCACCATTTGTGGCCATTAATTGTGGTGCGTTAAGTCCGGAGTTAATTGATAGCGAATTGTTTGGTCATGTAAAAGGCGCTTTTACAGGTGCTCATAAAGATCACCAAGGTGTCTTTGAACAAGCAGAAGGCGGCACCTTATTTTTAGACGAAGTCACTGAGATGCCTTACGAACATCAAGTAAAATTGTTACGAGTACTGGAAAGTGGAGAGTACAAACCCGTTGGCTCACAACAAGTAAAAGTGGCCAATGTGCGCATTGTTGCCGCAACCAATAGAACTCCGAGCGACGCCATTCGCGAAGAAATATTTCGTGAAGACCTGTATTTCCGTTTGGCTCAGTTCCCTATTTTTGCTCCAACACTGAAAGAACGTGAAGGCGATGCATGTGGGCTGGCTCAGCACTTCTTGGCGTATCGCAACACTCAAGACGAACAGTGCAAATACCTCACTGACGAAAGTCTAGAAAAAATCCGTCGCTATGATTGGCCTGGCAACGTCAGGGAGTTAAAGCACACCATTGAACGCGCTTATATTCTGGCGGACAACGCCATTCACCCTGAACACCTTTCATTGACTGAATTCTCTAAAGAGCCGAATCATCAAAACAGCCACGAGGAAGATCCCAGTGCAGGCATTCCAATTGGCATGCGCTTAGACGATATTGAAAAAATCGCCATCCTCAAAACGTTAAATCAAAACGGTGGCAATAGAACCGATACTGCTCATCAACTTGGTATTAGCGTCAAAACCCTCTACAACAAACTCGACAAATATGAGAACGTCCAAGCCGCGTTTTAAGATATTGTTTAATACCTAATCTAGGTAAAAATAAGAGCCGTCATCACGGCTCTTATTCATTGGTTTACTATCTTATTCTTCGATAGCATCATCGATCGCTTTCTCAGCGTCTGTCATAGTGTCTTCAATTGCTTCTGAAGCATGGTCTGCTGCGTGATCCATTTCATCACCTACTTGATCAACCGCTTGCTCAACGGTATCGCCTGCATTAGATAGCGCATCTTCTACTTTGTTGTCATCAGACTCTTGACCGCATGCCGCCAATGTTGCCGCTGTGACAAGAACCAATGCTGTGTTTAATAAAGTGCGTTTCATAATGGTAACCTCAATGTTTTCGTTAAATTTCCTGAATGCTTCCAGCGAGGTTTATCGCCAGACATTCAAATGATCAATGTCGTTATTCAAACTCAATGGCAAAAGTGCCTTGTATTTCGAATCTTTATTGATTTCACCAAGACTATTGCGAAGCCTATGCCAACTTTTCAAATTAACGATAAAGCATTGATAAATATGGATTATTTAACTTAACCCTTGTTTCAAAAACACCTTTAACACGGCCAATTCAGTAGAATTTACAAACACACTCGGTAAGCTTTTCCGTCGGGGAATTGTAAAGACGCAAAAATCAAGGACAAAAACATACGATTCAAATCACAAAAGGCGCTTTGACACTGGCACGAAGAGCCTTTATAACAAGGGTTCTTAAAAAAACGACGCGACACACGACGCCATATTTCGTCGAATCAATGCAACCACCGAGGCAACGCCACATCACTATGTCTACTACTCTGATTATTTATTCCACTACAGACGGCCACACCATCAAAATCTGCCAGACAATTGAAGGTATTCTTAATGAACAAGGAAACAAGGTTTCTTTGCTGCCTGTCGAAGATGTAAAGGCAGATGTTTTAAACGCCCATGACAAAATCATCATTGGCGCGAGCATTCGTTATGGCAAACATCAGAAGCAAGTTGCCGACCTTATCAAGGAAAATAAAGCATTATTAGAAAGCAAGCCAAGTGCTTTTTTCACCGTCAACCTCGTGGCTCGTAAACCAGAAAAATGTCAGCCAGACACAAACCCTTACATCCTGAAATTCTTAGATGAATTAACATGGCAACCAAGTTTACAAGGTGTGTTTGCAGGCAAATTGCATTATGCCAAATACGGTTTTCTCGATCGCAATATGATCCGCTTTATCATGTGGATGACAAAAGGCCCAACGGATCCAAGCTCTAACATCGAGTTTACAAACTGGGAAGCCGTTAAACAGTTCGCTTTGGCATTCGATGCTCAATAACATTAAGTATCTCAAACAGACTGAACACCAGAACAATGACGAAAAGAACCGCCTTATTAATAAGAGAAAAACAGAATGACTGATGCGTTGCTATTAACCTTTATATTTTTAGTGGCTGGTATTATTTCTGTGCCTATTGCGTCTCGTCTTGGATTGGGTTCTGTGCTTGGTTATTTGCTCGCCGGTATTATTATCAGTCCGTTGTTAACATTGTTGAATGTAGACATTGCGTCTCTGCAACATTTCGCTGAACTTGGCGTCGTCTTAATGCTTTTCTTAGTCGGTTTGGAGCTCAATCCCAAAAAACTGTGGGCATTAAAATCTAAATTACTCGGCTTGGGTGGCGGGCAAGTGGCATTAACGGCGGCCTTTGTCATGGGTATTGGAATGCTCCTCAATCAAGATTGGCGAACCAGTCTGGCAGTTGGTTTGGTATTGGCGCTTTCCTCAACGGCGATTGTAATTCAGAGCCTAAACGAAAAAGGCTTAATGAAATCCGATGGCGGACAATCTTCTTTTGCGGTGCTGTTGGCCCAAGATATTGTTGTGATTCCCATGTTGGCGTTTATTCCTTTGTTGGCCAGCCCAGAATTGTTAGACGCTTTAAGCCATTCTGCGGAGCAAGCGGGAAGTCATGCAGATTCAACCTCTTTCTTATCAGACTTAGCGTCTTGGCAAAGAACACTCGTCACATTAGGCGCTGTCGCTATTGTCATTTTAGGTGGCAGCTTTTTGGCAACGCCTGTTTTCCGTTTTATCGCCGTTGCCCAATTACGTGAGCTCTTTACTGCCACGGCACTGATGTTCGTCATTGGCACAACCCTGTTAATGTCTTTCGTTGGCTTGTCGCCTGCGTTAGGCACTTTCCTTGCTGGCGTTGTATTGGCCAACTCTCCTTATCGGCATGAGCTGGAAAGTGACATCGAACCTTTTAAAGGCTTGTTACTCGGCTTGTTCTTTATGACGGTTGGTGCAGGCATAAATTTCGCCTTGCTGTTCAGCGACTTTTTATCCATTTTAGGGTTAACCCTTGGCTTAATTTTGATCAAGGTCCTAACTTTATTATTGTTAGGGCGAATCTTTCATATTCGCGGATCAAATCGCTGGTTGTTCGCTCTTGGTTTGGCACAAGCTGGGGAGTTTGGCTTTGTTCTGTTGTCTTTCACGGTCAGCAATGGCGTTATCTCACAAGCATTATCGGATATTTTATTGCTGATCGTTGCCTTATCTATGTTGCTGACGCCTATCCTTTTTATTCTTTACGATAAAGTCATCGCACCGCGTTATGCAGCCGATCAAACCGCCGGACATTACGATGAGATACCAGAAGACAACAAAATCATCATTGCTGGATCAGGCCGTGTTGGCAGTACAATCGACGCCATTTTACGCCTTGCAGACTACCCTTCAACCGTCATCGACTTCAATGTGAAACGCCTACAAGCCTTAGAACCCTTCGGCGTAAAAAACTACTTTGGTGACGCCACAAGACCTGACCTTCTGCACGCCGCTGGCATCGATGAAGCGTCTTTGCTCATTATTGCCATTGACGACCCAGAACAAACCACCAAACTGGTGAAATACGTCACAGAACATTACCCACACCTTCATATAATTGCTCGTGCTTTTGATAATAAGCATGTATACGATTTATGGTCTTATGGCTGTCGTGACATTATTCGTGAAAATTTCGACAGCAGTTTGCGCATGGGTCGTTCGGCTTTCCAAGCGCTAGGCTTTTCTGATGAGAAATCAGAGAAAATGGTGAAAGTCTTCCGTCGTCACGATAAACGTTCCATGGTCGAAGTCGCTGATGCTCATCAAATTGGTGTGCCCTTCCATGAAAACAAACAGTTTATCCAGCGAGTACGCAAATACATGGAAGATAACAACCCAGAATTGAAAGCAAAAATGAAGCGGATTAAAGAACAAAAAGAGTAACAGAACCTCTCTAAACTAGGCGTCTTTGAATTTTTTAACAGGCTTTAAAAAAATTGTAATCCGATTGTGATTTTATTGCGTAAGATTTTTTGGGGAGTCCACAAGTGTCCATAAAGGATGCTATAAACTTAACCCCATTATATTATTGACAAAGTAACAGAGATTCGCGAATGACAACGCACACTAAAGCATACGATGTGAACACCTACATTGCCCTTGGCGAATACTGTTTAATTTCTGCGCCAACGGTGCATTTGCCGAACGGTCAAAGCTGTGTCCCGCAACACTTTTATGGCTATAACCATTCGTTAGAAAGCGTTGAATCGATTTTAAGCCTTATCAGTTTTAGTCATCAGTTCCCTATTTTTTGTGCCGAAGATGAACAAGGTTTGTTTATTCAAATTGGCATCATTGGCCGCGAGAATTACCAAAAAAACAACCCTGATCGCGCGAAGAAAATTGTCTATGGTCGCAAATGGCGCGTCGAGCCAAACTTACCAACCTCTGAAATTATTCAAACGGTTTTCTTAGCGTTAAAAAAAGCCCGTGAACATGAAATACGCGAACTGGTCACTCTTTCTTCCAGTACAGGAAAAGTCAGCACGCCATTCAATAGTCATCACGATTTGCCTTTGATGGCGCAATGCCGTTCATTATTGGAAACAAACGAGTCGACTCAAACATTGACGATGTCGAGCGTCCAAGCCTTGTTGGATAACTTGCGTTTCGACCAAACCAAAATTCAATGCCTTGATGTCATGACACGCCCAAGCGGCAAAGTTCTCGTGGACATTGTATTTAATACTGGCAACCCAGAAGAAGACAAAAACATCGAATTTGCGGAACTACATGGCGTGGAATGCACCTTGATTCTCGAAACCGCCTCAGCAAATGAATTACTCTACGAGTTGATGGAAACCTTGATTCGACTAAGCGATCGATACGTTGAAAAGCATTTCACTTTCAATGGTTTTAATCGCTTTAGCCGCGAGCACGATCTACAAAAAATTGGTGAGTTTTCTATCAACACACGCTTTTTGCATTCCAACACACTGAATGAAGCAGGTAAAAAGCTCATCACGGAGCACAACTGCTCTGTTGATGAATCCCGTGTTCCGAATGTGAAGTTGGATCAACAAAAAGCGCGTTTGGCTGAATACTTTAAAAACAAAGAGTTAATGGAAGGCTTTTTACCAAAAGGCGTTTAATATTTCGCCGAAAGTCGTTCATTCCATTTACCATTATGGGAACGTTCACACGCCTCTTCCGTATCAAAAAACACGTGCTGACGCAGGGTTTTGATATGAATGTCTGCGGCACTGAGCTTGTCGTGAATCAGTTGGTAAAAATACTCGTCCTGCTTTTCCGCTTTCGCCTTGTCCAATGCATCATCACTTTCAAACACACAAATGACTTTTAAAGAATTCGGAAACCCGTTGTAATTCACTACATGCGTCAGCCAAACAAAACCAGTAACCGATACCAAAGCCGTTTCGCAGACATCAATCAACGCCTCTCGCAGTGCTTTATCTATTTTCTTATCCGTCTTTTTCATACTGCCCTATCCACACTTAATTGGATGTAAAAGTCGCTTACCCGCAAAGGCAAACGACTTTTTTTTGATTTTCATATAGGCGAAATCAATCAGCCAATCGCGTGTATTTCTCTACACTCACAAAACCATCGAACGAATAAACACATAAAAACTCAGCGTCTTTGTCGGCGACCAAGTAACACGTGTAATCCGTTTCTTCTTTCTCAGACAACGCGGTATCGCAGGAGTCTCTTTCCTGATCTTGGCTGTTCACAACAAACTTATTACCATTCTGCTGCCATGTGTAATCAGAGATATAAAGATCACACATGCTGGCTTCATCTCTGACCACATAAAGTCCTGTGCCGTTCTCACGCACCTGATCTTTTGTCGATTCTTCTTCATTCACACCAATCCACTGGCAGTTTTCATCCTGATAAGACACGTTGTATTCACCAACAAGGTTGATGTCTTTGGATTGTGTTTTATCAAGGTAACTGCTGTAGTTTGTCGCAAAGCCTTCAGGTTCGACACTAATAACAAGCTCGTTCTCTGTATTCACACTTTGCAGTGTGTAGGCCAATTCATATTGCATAGAGCAATCGTCATCATAAGGCATGGCAGCAAAGCTCTTGTTTAAATCTTCTGAACTTAATTGCTCTCCCAAGGTTTGAAAATTCATAGAAAGACTGGCTAAGCCATTTTTACCAATCGGTTCTGTGATCAACTCATTCGCTAAAATGGCAGATTGATCACCAGAATAGATCGCAATATGCTTGCCTTTCATAGCGGCGTTTACTTCAAAAGGCGTTTGTATTGGCAAATCCAAAGGCACGGACGAGCCATCTTCTGGCAAGGTAGTTTGAGGCACTAACGGCATTTTTTGAGCATTATCAACCAAAGACGCAGGATCCTCTGTCGCGATACTGATGAGAAAATCGACCGACTCAGGTTCACCACTCTTCTCATCGAATGTCAGATCAAAAAGCGATACTCCAAGACCCTTTACGCCTTTGAAAAGCGCACTCGCATTTACTACATTCATTGGTTCACTGTTTATCAGTAAGCCTTTCAGGTTGTTTAACGCAGCGCAGTTATAAGTCGCGTCAGAGAATTGCCCAACCAATGATAAAAACTCAGGACCAAACGCATCGCCATCAATGCCAACACCAAAGGCAAGCAGCTTATTTTTGGCCGTGGTACTGTGAGTAGGTAAATAACCTTGTGCATTTTGTAGAGACAAGCTCACGGCGTCATTTTCTAACTCCAGAACAGAATGCGATGTGTATGACGTTTCATTAATATTGCTTTCTAAGTGCTGATAACCTGTTACAAAACGTGGTGCAGCCGACGTAAATTGTGCCAATTCAACTCGGCACGCTTCCGTTATACCTCTTTGAAAACGGCGATAAGGTTGACTAGGCAAATAGGTTAAAAAGTCACGTCCTAATCGGCTATTTTTCGGTGATAAATACGCCTCGGCAATATAATCAATTTGAATAAAACCCACCATATCATCCGTGTAACCATATTTGGTTTTCAACGCCGCAACGGTCTTATTCGTCGCCAATGAGGCGTCAGGTTTGATTAAACCTAAACGACGCTGTTTGTTTTCCAATGTGTCGTTTTCATTGAGCACAGTGATCACAACGCCTTGATCATTGTTCAGCACCGCTAAGAAAAAGCCGTCGTCCATTGACCAAAGGCGGATTTTCTCATTCCCTATATTTTCCCAACGATATTCCCAGCCGCTGTCTTTGACGGCGTTTTCAATTAACACATCAACGGCGTTGCTGTTGGCAACATTAATGCGCGCCACTGGAAAAATGCCATCACTAAACACAGCATAAGCGCCCGTAAAAGAAACGCCGGTTGCCTTGGCTAAATCGACCAATCCAGTGTCATTAGCGTGCTGATATTGATCCAAAAAATATCGAAGAAATGCCGTCTCAGGAACGTCTCCACCATCAGACGTATCCAACATGTTATTGAACTGCTCTATTAACCTTGGCGAAGAAGTCAGTACAGAAGAAGCGTTCATGATCTCGGCAATTTTCTCAGAAGAATCACCACCGAAATAATACGCTGTGTCAGCTGGCACATAGGTAAGAATGTCTTCTTTTTTATCTGCTGAAAAAAGGGATGAAAACCAACCTGAGTTTGCCGCAAAAAGATTGACAGATAAGCAACTGCAAACAATAAAAGTGACGCTCTTTCTCATGTGAAATCCTCTGTAATTAGATCCATTAGATGAAACGCGCCATACAAAGTTTTGCCAAATTGGACACGTTAAAACGAGATATTCGCATATCGCGACAGGCTTTAATATCTAAAGCTCGACCAAACCCATAAAGCTCGCAATTGATAACAGCTTTTCCAGAAAAAATATCGTATTATTCACGCCATTCGACATTGACCAGATTTTAGACATTGATTCCTATGATACGACTTTCCAACATCCAACTTCCTCTTGATCACAACGACACAGCCATCGAAAAAAGCGTGCTTGCTTTGCTTAACATTTCGGCTGAGCAGCTTGTCAGCATAAACGTTTTCCGTCGTGGTTATGACGCACGAAAAAAAACCAACATCATGCTGATTTACACCTTGGATGTGGAAACTACCCTTAACGAATCCTTGTTGGCGCAATTTGCAGAACACCAACAAGTCAAAGAAACGCCAGACTTAGAATATCACCCAGTCGCACAAGCGCCTGCCACATTAACCGAACGCCCTATTATTATCGGCTTCGGCCCTTGCGGTTTATTGGCTGGGTTAGTCTTAGCGCAAATGGGTTACAAGCCCATCATTCTAGAACGCGGTAAAGAAGTGCGAGAACGCACCAAAGACACTTTTGGTTTTTGGCGCAAGAAAATATTGAACACAGAGTCCAATGTGCAATTTGGTGAAGGCGGCGCGGGGACTTTCTCAGACGGGAAACTCTACAGCCAAGTGAAAGACCCAAAGCAATACAGTCGTAAAGTGTTAAACGAGTTCGTTGCAGCTGGTGCGCCAGACGAAATTCTATATGTCAGTAAGCCTCATATCGGGACCTTCAAATTGGTTTCCATGGTGGAAAAAATGCGCGCTGAGATCATCAAACTGGGCGGCGAAATTCGCTTTAGTGCTCGCGTTGATGACATGCAAATTGAAGACGGTCAAATCACTGGCGTGACCTTGGCAGACGGCGAGCAACTTCATTCCAAACACATCGCAATAGCGATTGGTCACAGTGCTCGTGACACCTTTGAAATGATTCACAAGAAAGGCATTCACATTGAAGCCAAACCTTTCTCTGTAGGATTTCGTATTGAACACACTCAAAGTTCAATTGATGAAGCGCGTTTTGGGCCAAGTGCTGGTAACGAGATATTAGGCGCGGCCGATTATAAACTCGTTCACCATTGTAAAAATGGCCGTTCTGTTTACAGCTTCTGTATGTGTCCAGGTGGCACTGTTGTGGCCGCGACCTCTGAGGAGAATCGCGTCGTTACCAACGGCATGAGCCAATATTCTCGTAACGAACGCAACGCGAACAGCGCGGTGGTTGTCGGCATCGCCCCTTCCGATTATCCGGGCGGCCCATTAGCGGGCATTGAGTTCCAACGCAAACTGGAAAGCCACGCTTACGTGATGGGCGGCAGTAACTACGATGCGCCAGCGCAAACCGTTGGCGCCTTCTTGAGAAATGAAACACCAGAATCTTTGGGGGAAGTTGAGCCCTCTTTCAAACCGGGCATCAAGCTAACGAACCTTGCGGACGCGCTGCCAGATTTTTGTATCGAAGCCATTCGTGAAGCGATTCCCGCGTTTAACAAAAAAATCAAAGGCTTCGCCTTCGATGATGCCTTGTTAACAGGCGTAGAAACACGAACCTCAGCGCCAATTAACATCAAACGCGACCCTGAAACCTTACAAAGCATCAACACCAAAGGTCTCTTCCCAGCGGGAGAAGGCGCAGGCTACGCAGGCGGCATCATGTCCGCGGCCATCGATGGTATTAAGATTGCGGAAGCCATGGCATTGAGTATTAACGCAGAACATACTTAGTACATAAACTTTTGTATATCATAATTAGAACAATCGTTATTGCCAGTTGAAGCTATTTAAGCTTTCGCCTTATGTAAAATTCCTTTTCTCCATTGAAAAGGGATTTTCCAATTTATTACTTTAGCAAGGCTAGAGTGAATACTTCCTTAAATGAACTAAGTGATTACTTCTGCATAGTAATTCACAGAACGCTTAAAATTTATAATTCCATCTTTTTATCACCTTAGCTGTATACATAAAGCACTAAAAAATTAGATCTAGAAGATTGCGAAATCGATCTTGTATGTATACCATTACGAGCAAATTTCATTGTTCGTAAAAAACAACATACAGAGATTAATATGTCACTAGATAGTGAATACACACATAAATTTCCAGCAGTTAGAGGTATGCAAGCAGGACGCCCTTGTTATATTGCTATGTGTCCGATGCGTTTAATCCCCAAACTTTTTGTTTTTGATGAAGATGTAGTACCTCCAGAGTTAAGAGCACAACGTCGCCTGAACGAAGTAAGAATTCCTGATATAGCAAATTATCTTATCGAAAATACAGACAGCTATACTCTTTCGGCTATTACAGCTTCCATAGACGGTCAAGTCCAATTTGAGCCTATGGCCGATACAGGACCAGCAGTTAATCTCGGACTACTTTCCATCAATATGGACACGAAAATTCTGGTTAATGATGGTCAGCATCGCCGTGCAGCTATAGAAGTGGCAATAAAAGAAGCACACGAACTTGGGCATGACAATATCCCTGTGCTTTTATTTGTCGACGAAGGGTTAAAACGAAGCCAGCAAATGTTTGCCGATCTAAATAAGCATGCAGTAAGACCATCTGACTCACTAAGTACATTGTATGACCACAGGGAAGCTTCTTCATCTTTAGCGCGCTTTGTGTATGAAAATGTTTCATGCTTTAAAGCACTAACTGATTTAGAGCAAACAAGTTTATCAAAACGAAGTAGCAAGTTATTTACTCTAAGCGCAATTAAACAAGCTTCTCGAATACTGTTAAAGAAAGGTGCAAAAGAAGGGATTTCTGATGATGAAATGGAGCTAGCTGCTAGATTCTGGAATAAGGTCTGCGTTAACATGCCCGACTGGCAGAAGGCGCTCGATAAAAGTGTTTCTACATGCGATTTGAGAGAGCAGTTTGTTCATGCTCATGGGCTAGGCCTTGCCGCTCTGGGAGCTGCAGGAGCTGATCTACTTAGACAACATCCTTGTGATTGGGAAAAGTACATAGCGAAGCTAAATGAGGTTGACTGGAGTCGATCTAATGTCTCCTTATGGAGAGGAAGGGCTATGGACTCTCGCGGCAGACTTAGCAAAACAAAAAACAATACTGTTTTGACCGCCAATATTATTCGTAGAGCATTGGAACTTTCCATTAATGCTGACGACCAACTTATAGAAGATCAATTCAACTCATGACACAAAAACGTTCAACACTATATCCATCTATGGACGAAATGCTAGAAGCCTCTGAATTTGCAGGACGTCCCGCTTTAGATTTAATAGGTGAAATCCAAGAACTATACTTAGAAAATGACAAGCCTTGGGTAATAGGGTTCAGCGGAGGTAAAGATAGCACCACTACTTTGTCATTAATTTATGTTGCCTTAACTAAATTATCTAAAGAACAACGTCACAAACATGTGTATGTCATTTCTTCTGATACATTAGTAGAAACACCTTTAGTTGTGGATATGATTAATAGTTCATTGGCCGCAATAAATAAAAGTGCAACAGAATTAGAACTTCCTATCTCCGGTCACGTTGTCTATCCAAGTTGGGATCAAACATTTTGGGTCAACCTACTTGGAAAGGGCTACCCAGCACCAACACAAAATTTTCGTTGGTGTACAGAGCGTATGAAAATCGATCCGGTTAGCGAGTTTATTAAAGATAAAATTGCGAAGTATGGTGAGGTTATTGTCGTTCTGGGTGCACGCAGCCAAGAAAGTGCTTCCCGAGCGCAAGTAATTGCAAAACATAAAATAGACGGCTCTTCTCTATCTAGACATAGCTCTTTACCCGGAGCGTTTACCTATATGCCAATCCAAGACTGGACGTTTGATGAAGTTTGGATGTATCTACTTGGAGCTCCTGCTGCATGGGGTGGAGATCACTTCGAGCTATTTTCTCTTTATAAAGACTCTAGTGCTGGAGAATGCCCGCTTGTCATAGATACCAACACACCTTCTTGTGGTAATTCACGGTTTGGTTGCTGGACATGTACAGTCGTTACTAAAGACCGAGCAATCGAAGGGTTGATAGAGTCAGGGGAAACCTGGCTACAAAAACTTAAAGACTTCCGTAACAAGCTTTTCGAAACAACAGATCCAGCAAAAAAAGATCAATTTCGAAATTACAAACGCCGTACCGGTAAAGTCCAATACGCTCGCGGGAACATAGAAAACGAAAACATAACAGAAATAAAAACAATACCTGGACCATACCTTCTTAAATTCAGAAAAGAATGGCTCAAAGAGCTCCTGATGATTGAGAAACACCTCAATAATGAAGGCCACCCTATAGAATTAGTCAGACAAGAAGAGCTTTTTGCTATTCGTAGAGAATGGATGTTTGATCCGAATGAACCAGATTGGTCTGATGAGCTTCCTAGCATTTACCGTGAAGTATATAACAAAGATCTAAATTGGCCAGACCAAGATGGCGGCTCCTTTACTGGAGAAGATGAAGAGCTACTAAAAAGCCTAAGCAATCAATATAAAACACCAGCAGAATTAGTAATGAAGCTACTTGAGTTAGAAATGTCGATGGATGGACTAGGTCGTCGAAAAGGTCTATTTAATAAAATTGAAAGCCTCCTTAAAAACGACTGGGGAAGCCTTGAAGACA
Organism: uncultured Marinomonas sp.; assembly: GCA_938009755.1. GTDB lineage: Bacteria > Pseudomonadota > Gammaproteobacteria > Pseudomonadales > Marinomonadaceae > Marinomonas. The sequence goes on along the minus strand of CALLIL010000064.1, from coordinate 5,260 downwards.
TACTAGCTGATAAAGAAAAAGCGAAACCAGTATCAAATATTAACAAAACGACTAGCTATGATGATCAGTTAGCACTGCTTACTAAAGAATATGAGGCACTGCAGTGATATTTAAAAAGTTACATTTGCAAGACTTTGGAGTGTTTGGTGGCGATTTTAGCAAAAATACTATCGATCTAGAGCCACGACCAAAAGACGGGCAACAACGCCCTATTATCCTATTTGGCGGTCTTAACGGAGCAGGCAAAACAACGACACTTACAGCTGTTAGACTAGCATTGTATGGTAGACAGAGTTTGGGGAAAGCTGTAACTACGGTTAGCTATCACCAATTTTTATCTAACTCTATCCATAACCCAAGAAATCAATTGCTTACACCTACTTCTGCTGCAGTACAATTGGACTTTGATTTTGGCCGACGTGGCTCAGTCATTAACTACTCAATTAAAAGAAGTTGGTCCAAAAATAGCGCTAATATCACAGAACTTCTTGAAATCTATCAAGATGGTGAACTAATCCAAGGCTTAAGTGACGAACAGAAACAAACGTTCTTAAACGAATTGATTCCAATAGGCGTTGCAGACCTATTTTTCTTTGATGGCGAAAAAATATCAGAGCTTGCAGAAGATGATAATAATGTCGCACTTGCTGATGCCATCAATAGACTACTTGGAATAGACATCATTAATCGCTTAAAGGCTGATTTATCCGTTTATTTAAGAAATCAAAGGAAAGATAAGCTCCCAGAAGATATCCAACACGAAATCCATTTATTAGAAAGTATCCACCAAAAACAGCATAACCGCTACCAAGAAGCCCTTGCTGAATTAGAAAGTAAAAAAATCGCTTTCATAGATCTGTCTGCTATGAAAGAACGCCAGTTACAAACCGTCAATGAACTTGGTGGAGCATGGGCAAATTCTCGTCAAAAAGAAGAGTCGAAAGAGGTAAAATTACGTGAAGAGAAAATCAGTGTAACAAACCAAATTAAGGCATTGATTGCAGACGCCGCACCTTTGAGCCTTGCCACCACAAAAATTAATGGTCTAATTAAACAACTTACATCAGAGCAGCAAACTAAAAAAGAACAATTAATTCAAGAAGAACTAAAAATTCGTATAGCTTCTATTAAAGAAGCCTTACTAAAAACACTTGGAGAAAAGCATCTACAAGACATTGAAACATCTCTCAATATAAACTCCGATATAGAACCCGATAATAGAATTAAAATCATCCACGACTTATCAGCATCGGACCTAAATCGTATCCTTCATATAGTCAATAAGGTAGTTCCACAACAGAAGGCAGAACTAAAGCAACTCTGTATTCGTTTAGAAACAATCGAAGGTGACCTTGAAACAATAGGAATAAACATTGCCCGATCTCCAGATGAGCGTCGGATTGAAACCTATTTAAACGAATTAAGTGTAACAGATAAAAAACTTGGAGTACTTGAGGCTGTTATTGATCAACATAAGAAAGAAGCTAAAGATGCGCTTCGACTAGCAATAGAGGCGCTACGAAAACTTCGAGATAGTGAAAAGGAATACAGTGTGAGTACTTCTGTTACAAATGGCATCACATTAGCAGAAAACACTAAAGATCTTCTTTCTCAATTTTCTGTAGAAACAAGAAAGAGACGCATTGCTACATTAGAAAATGAGTTTCTAAAGTCATTTTCTAAGCTCGCTCGCAAAGACGACTTATTAGTTAAGGCACAAATTAACCCAGAAACATACTCTGTTACCTTATTAGATAGCAGTGGTAATGCTATAGATAAACAAAAACTATCGGCTGGTGAGAAGCAGATTTACGCAATAGCCATGCTAGAAGCACTAGGTCGCACATCTAACAAAGCGCTGCCAATTATCATTGATACACCACTTGGACGCTTAGATTCGACGCATCGCAAGAACTTAGTACATAATTATTTTTCGACAGCTAGCCATCAGGTACTCATACTATCAACAGATACAGAAGTTGATGAAGACTTCTACCAAGAACTTGCACCAGAAATATCTCACGCTTTTGAGGTTGAATATGATCCAGAAGCAGGCTGCTCTACATATAAAGAAGGCTATTTTTGGCGTCATGAACGAGCACAAGAAGAATCGAGAAACGAAGATTAATGGAAATACTATCAATGCTGCCACAAAAAATGAAAATCTCCGATAGAGCCTTTAACTCTCTACGGCGCCTACAAAACAACACTGGATTAACAATCAATATCAGTGCTCGATTGGCTTTTTTCACATCAATAGAACGAGGCCATAGTTGGGACGGTGAAGATATCGAACTTAAACAACGTGAGCTCGATAAGTATACATGGCTGGGAGATCACATAAATCTGGTGGAAATGTTATTAAAGCAAAAGTATCCAAGCCTTGAAGAAAAAGATTACTATAAGGCTTGGGCAAGCCATATCGATGATGGGTCTCTTATTCTAGAAAGCAAACAAAGCATAATTGATATTTCCAAGGGAATTTATGACTATTGAAAATCAAAAAATGGAACTAATGTCTCTAATATCAAGCGACGAGTTCAAATTATTAATAACACAAGTAACAGAAAAAAGTACGTTTGATTACATTTCAGTTTTCGCTCCAACATTGATTACTTTGATAATTGCACTTTTCACATACAACTCATTTTCAAAACGTATACTACAGCTAAAATCTGAAAAAATAATTGAAAAAGATATAGACAAACTTTACGAGGCATCGCAATACATCTCTGAATATTGCGATGCTGCTGGATTATTTTTCTCTATGATGGATAAAAAATCAATTCGATTGATAGAACAAAGAGAAACTGAGAACAATCACTTTAATTCAAAATTTCAAGATGCAAATGACGCTCTATTTACGCATTTCTCAAAAATAAAATACGCTATTTTTATTTTGAAAACACTACGAGCAGATGAAGTCGTTAAAAAAATAAATGAATTAGAAGAGATTGTAATCACAGCTCGAAAGGAACAAATATTAATTATGGAGGATCATAATAAAAAACCAGTACTTGATAAAATTAGTTCAATAAAAACAAATTACCCCGAATTGAGAAATAAAATAAATGAAAAACAAAATGATTGTATAAATGAAATATATATATTCAAGAAAAAACTAAAGAACAACTCACTTGATGAATAGTAGTCAGTTTTCATTTAAAATAATATACATAACAGATCATTTTATGATAGTTAGCTAAGCATTTAAACTATGCTTTCCTCAAAATCTATAGCAGCTTGGATACACAATTTAAATTTATCACCTAATTCTCCACTAAACACCATCTCAGGATTAAGAAGTTTTATTAACCGATGACGATCAAAAACAAGATCCGAAGTAATAAGAAAATTTTCAGAAAACTGTCTCCCACTATCTCTAAAATCAAAAGGAACATAAAGTACGTTAAGAGGGGGTGTTGTTAAGTGTAAATAATTTTTAAGCCTATCCACACTGCCTTGCTTATCTTTCCAGTTAAGACCTGAGGCACTTTGCCCTACAAGAAGTTGTTTTTTATCTAAATTAGTATCTGAATCAAAAGGCAACCAAGCCACTATATCAAGACCTCCATCACCATTATCTCGATCTCTAAAAACGTTCGGCTTAGTACTTACTGTTTCATTAATATCTTTAGCAAATTTCTTAATTTTACTTTCAAGACTACCTGTATATCTATGATTGTTTTTACTAGAAACACCAAAAATATGAACCTCTGCTATCCTTGGTAGATAGTTTTTAGTTGCACAAAATGATATATATTCAAAAGCACTAGTAAATATGTCAGTTTTTTCTAAATAAGTTAAAGATGAGCATAACAGTAGCCCCAAATATACAAGATGATTTTCATTTAGATTTTCTTTAAGTTTAATTCTCTTGTCTAAAAATTCAAAAGGATAATGATCACCATAAGCAATTGTGCGAGACTTAACTTCAGAAAACCAGCTTTCTATTCTATAAATCCATTTTTCGTTACATTCAGCGCCATCATCAGAACCTATCTCTTGAATTCTTTCATCTTCAAGGAATCTATCGTAAACATCAGATACTGAAATACCATCATCACTATCACAAAGTACTATCAACTCAATATAATCGCAAAAATGGTGGGATTTATCTAGAGCATGAGTCGGTGTTCTTTCTAATAATTTAAACTCAATCATCCCAGTTATCTTCCTCTGATAAAGTAACAATTTTTTCCATATTTCTAGCTAATGTAGAAACTTCTTTTAACTTTGTTTTTATAGTGTCGTGGTGTTTATCAACTTTATGAATTATATTCTGCGCTCTTTTTAAACCAGAAAGTGACATTTCAATTTCTTGACTAAATGAATCAGCAGTTACAGAAACAATTTGGTATGCATCTAATATAGAACCAGAACCTTGTTGAAAATATTCAGTAGCTTCTGCATTAGATAGTACGGTATCTAGCATAGATAAATGTTTACTATCTCCTATAATTCTACTTTTATTTTGTTTATTCTTTTCAAAAAACCATTGGGTTAATTCTCTCAAGTTATCAATATTTAAATCTGACGTAGGACTATCTGACTTAATATCAACATCTATAAAATTTCTAATATTATCTCGACTCAAAGAATCCGCATAATAATTAAAGTATATTGTTGTTTCATCAAGGTCTTTAATGTTAAAAAAGGCATTATCCTCAATAACTTCATATACCTGATAGGCAACAATCAACTTCCTAACATGGTCACTTTTACTACCAATAGATTTCGCTAGCTCACGACATTGGTTACTAAAAGAAAGACCATTTAAGTCTTCCTTTAGCTCATTTAAATATCTAGCTTTTGCCAATATCCCCCATGACTTCACACCTGTAACATGCCTATACCCTAGATATCTAGTTATCTCATCTCTAGATGAAAAAATTATACAAGGAATTTCATTAGGGCGCTCAATAGTTTCCGCTAAAACTTGTTCGATTTTCTTTTTATGCAACTCTGCTAATTCAGGTTCATTAAGTAATATTATAGAAGTCAATCTTCTATTACCTTCTATTACTAAATACTCATCGTCTTTATCTTTAACAACTAATAAAGCTTCACCAATGAAGAAACCTGATTGACCTATTGCAAGCATTAATTCAATTATCGATGCATCATTTAACATCCAGTTTACAATATCTGATTTTGATGGCGTATTTTTTCTGAAATTCGCTGGTAATCGAGGGTTAGACTTATCAAGGTTTAATTTTTTTACATTGATAAATTCGATATTTTGTTGATTATTCATCTA
>CALLIL010000063.1 GCA_938009755.1 uncultured Marinomonas sp. | reverse complement strand
ATAACCTATACTATGACAATAGGTCTTTGCAAATTGGTAAAAATAAGTTCCGATCGATGCCTGCTTCTGCGGGTGTTGCTATTGGTTCTGATCATGAGCAAAAACAAATCAATGTATTACAATTGATTAATGCTTATCGAGTGCGTGGACATCAACATGCAACACTTGACCCGCTAGGTTTACAAACGCGTGAAAAAGTTGCTGATTTAGATATTGGCTATCACCAATTAACAGGTGCAGACTTAGATATCGATTTCAATGTTGGTTCTTTATTCTTTAATAAAGAAACAATGAAACTTAAAGATATCATTGCCGAACTTGAAAAGACCTATTGTCATAGTATAGGTTATGAGTTCATGCACATTGTTGATACACAAGAGAAAGCATGGCTTCAACAGCGTGTTGAGTCTGTTCGTTCCCGCCCTGAATACTCCCAAGAAACTCGTGAAAGCTTACTTGAGCGCTTAACTGCGGCAGAAGGGTTAGAAAAATACCTGGCTAGTCGTTACCCAGGTGCGAAACGATTTGGCCTTGAAGGTGGTGAAAGCTTAATTCCTATGATGAATGAGCTAATACAGCGTTCTGGCGCACTTGGTGCGAAAGAAGTTGTTATTGGTATGGCTCACCGTGGTCGTTTGAATGTATTAGTGAATACTTTAGGCAAGAACCCAAAAGATTTATTTGATGAGTTTGAAGGTAAAAAACTTGTTAATACATCTGGTGACGTTAAATATCACCAAGGTTTCTCCTCTAATGTAATGACGGCGGGTGGCGAAGTTCATATTGCATTATCATTTAACCCGTCTCACTTAGAAATTGTCTCTCCTGTCGTCGAAGGTTCTGTTCGTGCTCGTCAAGATCGCCGAGAAGATACAACAGGTAAGACGGTTGTCCCTATTTCCATCCATGGTGATGCAGCCTTTGCAGGTCAAGGTGTGGTGATGGAGACGTTCCAAATGTCTCAAACTCGCGCATACCGTACTGGTGGTACAGTTCATATCGTTATTAACAACCAAGTTGGCTTTACCACTAACCGTCAAGAAGACTCTCGTTCAACTGAGTATGCAACGGATGTTGCTAAGATCATTCAGGCACCAATATTCCATGTGAATGGCGATGATCCTGAAGCTGTCTTGTTTGTTACTCAATTGGCATTAGATTACCGTTATGAATTTGGTCGTGATGTGGTTATCGACATGGTTTGTTACCGTCGTCGTGGACACAACGAAACGGATGAGCCTTCTGGTACTCAGCCGCTTATGTACAGTGTTATTAATAAATTGAAAACAACACGTACGTTGTATGCTGAAAGTTTGGTTGCAAAGTCAATTTTGTCTCAAGACGCGGCAGATCAAATGGTTAATGAAAACCGTGAAGATCTAGATAACGCTCGTCATGTCTCTAAGAGCTTGGTGCTGGAGTCTCAGTATAAAAGTTTTGTAGATTGGACGCCTTATATCGGTGTTGAATGGACAGATGCAGGGGATACAACATACCCGCTTGCGGAGCTGCAAAAAGTTGCTAAGAAACTAACTGCAGTGCCAGACGGTGTGGTGGTTCAGCGTCAAGTTCAAAAAATTTATCAAGACCGAGATAAAATGACGGCGGGTGCTTTGCCTCTTAACTGGGGTTATGCTGAAACATTGGCGTTTGCAACCTTGCTTGAGCAAGATTACCCGATTCGTATTACGGGCCAAGATTCTGGTCGTGGTACTTTCTCACATCGTCATGCGGTGATTCATAGTCAAAAGGATGGCAGCAGCTATATCCCACTGAAACATTTGTCTGAAAATCAACCGACACTAGACTTATATGATTCATACCTTTCTGAAGAAGCGGTATTGGCATTTGAGTATGGCTATGCGAGTACGTCTCCTAAAGGTTTGGTTATCTGGGAAGCGCAATTTGGTGACTTTGCCAATGGTGCACAAGTGGTTATTGACCAATTTATTACCAGTGGTGAACACAAATGGGGTCGCTTATGTGGCTTAACTATGTTGTTGCCTCATGGTTATGAAGGGCAGGGGCCTGAGCACTCATCTGCACGATTAGAGCGCTTTTTGCAGCTTTGTGCTGAATACAATATTCAAGTTTGTGTTCCAACAACGCCATCTCAAATTTTCCATATTCTTCGTCGACAAGCGATTCGCCCTATGCGTCGTCCGCTTATTATTATGTCACCTAAGAGTTTGTTGCGTCATAAACAAGCTACATCGACATTAGAAGAATTGGCGGAAGGAAGTTTTAAAACGATATTGCCAGAGGCATCAGAAAACATTGCAGCAGATAAAGTAAAACGTATTATTTTATGTAGCGGCAAAGTTTATTACGACCTGATTAATCGTCGTGAGGAGCTGGAAAAAGATGATGTTGCTGTGATTCGTGTAGAGCAATTGTACCCGTTCCCATATGCAGATCTAGAATCTGAATTGGAGCAGTACAAAAATGTTGAGAGTTTGGTTTGGTGTCAAGAAGAGCCGAAGAACCAAGGTGCTTGGCATGCCAATCGTCACCGTATGAATCGAGTATTGGAAAAACTGTATCCAGAATTGAAAATCCGCTTTGCGGGTCGAATTTCTTCTGCTGCACCAGCGGCAGGTTACATGTCCATCCATGTTGAAGAACAAGAAGCACTGGTCAACGACGCACTAGTTGGTTAGTACCATAGCCTGAGAGATAAGGGTATAAAATGAGCATTGAAATTAAAGCACCTACTTTTCCAGAATCTGTAGCAGACGGAACCGTTGCTACTTGGCACAAACAACCAGGCGAAGCCTGTGCACGTGATGAGCATATTGTTGACATCGAGACAGATAAAGTTGTCTTAGAAGTTGTCGCTCCTGCTGATGGTGTATTAAAAGATATTTTAAAAGCGGAAGGCGATATCGTATTAAGCGATGAAGTGCTTGCTGTCTTTGAGTCAGGCGCAGCGGCGTCTGCAGCACCAGCTGAAAAAGCAGCTCCTGCGGCTGCACCAGCGGCGTCTGCAAAAGAGTCTGTACAGATTAAAGCACCGACATTCCCAGAGTCTGTTGCTGACGGTACGGTAGCAGCTTGGCATAAGCAACCAGGTGAAGCATGTTCACGTGATGAGCATATTGTTGACATTGAAACCGACAAAGTAGTTCTAGAAGTGGTTGCACCAGCGGATGGTGTCATCGGTGATATTGTGAAAGCTGAAGGCGATACGGTATTAAGTGATGAAGTACTAGCGAACTTCTTAGTTGGTGCATCGGGTTCAGCGGCTCCTGCGGCGGCAGCGTCTGTTGCAACAGAGTCTGAGTCTGATGAAGATGGCGTTGCAGGCCCTGCAGCTCGTAAAGCGCTTTCTGAAGCAGGCTTAACTGCAGCTCAAGTAAAAGGGACTGGTAAAGGTGGTCGCATTACAAAAGAAGATGTAGACGCTGCTGCTAAAGCAGAAACATCCGCTCCGGCTCCTGCAAAAGCTGCTCCAGCGGCTGCTGCTATGCCAGCCTTAGGTGCTGATGGTCGTATCGAAAAACGCGTTCCAATGACACGTCTACGTGCGACAATTGCTAAGCGTTTGGTTGAAGCTCAACAAACAGCTGCAATGCTAACGACATACAATGAAGTTAATATGGGTCCTGTAATGGAGATCCGTAAGAAGTATAAAGATCAATTCATGAAGACGCACAATGGCACAAAACTTGGTTTTATGTCTTTCTTCGTGAAAGCGGCGACAGAAGCACTTAAACGTTTCCCAGCAGTAAATGCTTCTATCGATGGTAATGATATGGTTTATCATGGTTACCAAGATATTGGTGTGGCTGTGTCGACAAACCGTGGTCTGATGGTTCCAGTCCTACGTAATACAGAAGCGATGGGTTTAGCTGACATCGAATCAACTATTATGGACTTTGCTGTTCGTGGTCGTGATGGCAAGCTAGGTATGGATGACATGCAAGGTGGTACTTTCACTATTACTAATGGTGGTACTTTCGGTTCTTTGATGTCTACTCCAATCATTAACCCGCCTCAAACAGCTATTTTAGGTATGCATAAAATCCAAGAGCGTCCAATGGCGGTTGATGGGCAAGTAGTTATTCAGCCTATGATGTATTTAGCTTTGTCATACGATCACCGTATGATCGATGGTAAAGAGGCCGTGCAGTTCTTAGTAACTATTAAAGAACTATTAGAAGATCCAGCGCGCTTGTTGCTAGAAATCTAAGACTTGAAAATTGAGTATTCATACCAATTATTGGGTATGAATTGATCCTGTAGCGGAACTTTACATAAGTGCCGCTCAGTTTACTGATAAATATGGAAACTCTTATGTCTGATAAATTTGATGTTGTTGTAATCGGCGGCGGCCCTGGTGGTTATGTTGCTGCAATTCGTGCTGCTCAGTTGGGTCTGAAAACAGCGTGTATTGAAAAATGGTTAGACAAAGATAGCAAGCCTCGTCTAGGCGGTACTTGTTTGAATGTTGGTTGTATCCCATCTAAAGCATTACTTGATTCTTCGCACAAATATCACGATGCGAAAGAAGCTTACGGTATCCACGGTATTTCTGTTGGTGACGTGGCGATGGACGTTAATGCCATGGTTGATCGTAAAGATAAAATTGTTGATCAACTAACAAGCGGTATTACAGGTTTGTTCAAGGCAAACGGCGTTACAAGCTTTGAAGGTTTCGGTAAAGTATTAGCAAACAAAAAAGTAGAATTTACAGCTCATGACGGCACAGTAAGTGTTATTGATGCTGAAAACGTTATTTTGGCAACGGGTTCTATTCCTGTAAACATTCCACCTGCGCCACGTACTGGTGACATCATCGTCGATAATGAAGGTGCATTGGATTTCCGTGAAGTGCCAAAACGCCTTGGTGTGATTGGTGCTGGTGTAATCGGTTTAGAATTGGGTTCTGTATGGTCTCGCCTTGGTTCTGAAGTGGTTGTATTAGAAGCTCAAGATTCTTTCTTAAGTGTTTGTGACCAAGACATTGCTAAAGAAGCGGCTAAAATCTTCAAGAAACAACATCTTGATGTACGTTTGGGCGCTCGTGTTACAGGAAGTCAAATCAACGGTGAAGAAGTTGAAGTAACTTATCTTGATGCGAAAGGCGAAGAGCAAAAACAAACGTTTGATAAACTGATTGTAGCGGTTGGTCGTAAGCCATTCACTCAAGGTTGTTTCTCTGACGATTCAGGTGTGAAACTAGACGAACGTGGCTTCGTTTTTGTTGATGAGCAGTGCCGTACTTCTGTCCCAGGCGTTTACGCGATTGGTGATATCGTTCGTGGTCCAATGCTTGCTCACAAAGCATCTGAAGAAGGCGTTATGGTTGCGGACATCATTGCTGGCCATAAAGCACAAATGAATTACGACTGCATTCCATCTGTTATCTACACGCACCCAGAACTTGCGTGGGTAGGTAAGAATGAGCAAGAGCTTAAAGCGGAAGGCGTTAAATACAAAGTGGGTAAATTCCCATTTGCCGCTTCAGGTCGTGCTATGGCAGCAAACGATACAGATGGTTTCGTTAAAATCATTGCTTGTGAAGAAACTGATCGCATTTTAGGTTGCCATATTATTGGTGGCCATGCGGCTGACTTGATCGCACAAGCGGTAATCGCAATGGAATTTGGCTCTACAGCAGAAGATATCGCATTGACTGTATTCGCTCACCCAACAGTAAGTGAAGCAGTACATGAAGCGGCATTGGCGGTAGACGGCCACGCAATCCACATTGCAAACCGTAAAAAACGTTAATAAAAATTAGATTTGCCGGCTTTTAGCCGGCATTTTCTGTCTTAACAGACAGAACTTATGTCAACCATTCAGATGAGCGGAAGAATCAAATGAACTTACATGAATATCAGGCTAAACAGCTTTTTGCTGAATACGGTCTGCCAGTATCTACAGGATACGCAGTAGACACGCCGGAAGCGGCAGTCGAAGCGGCAAAAAAAATTGGCGGTGACAAATGGGTTGTTAAAGCTCAGGTTCATGCCGGTGGTCGCGGTAAAGCAGGCGGTGTAAAACTTGTTGATTCTTATGAAGAAGTAGCTGCATTTACAGAAAACTGGTTAGGTAAGAACTTAGTAACTTACCAAACTGACGAAAATGGTCAGCCAGTTGCTAAGATTCTTGTAGAGTCTTGCACAGATATTGCGAACGAATTGTACCTAGGTGCGGTTGTTGACCGTTCTACTCGTAAAGTTGTTTTCATGGCCTCTACTGAAGGCGGTGTTGAAATCGAGAAAGTTGCTGAAGAAACTCCAGAGTTGATTCACAAAGCGATCATCGATCCTTTGGTTGGTGCTCAGCCTTACCAAGCTCGTGAAATGGCATTTAAAATGGGTCTTAACCCAGCTCAAATCAAGCAGTTCACTAAGATCTTCCTTGGTTTGTCTCAAATGTTCCACGACTACGATTTCGCCCTTCTAGAAATCAACCCTCTTGTTATCACTGATGAAGGTAACCTTCACTGTCTAGATGGCAAGATCAACATCGACAGCAACGCTGTATACCGCCAGAAGAAAATGCAAGAGTTCCACGATCCATCTCAAGAAGATGAGCGTGAAGCACATGCTGCACAGTGGGAACTTAACTACGTCGCTCTTGATGGTAACGTAGGTTGCATGGTAAACGGTGCCGGCCTAGCAATGGGTACAATGGACATCGTAAACATTCACGGTGGCAAGCCAGCTAACTTCCTAGACGTTGGTGGTGGTGCGACTAAAGAACGTGTTGCTGAAGCATTTAAAATCATCTTATCTGATGACAATGTTAAAGCCGTATTGGTTAACATTTTCGGTGGTATCGTTCGTTGTGACATGATCGCTGAAGGTATCATCGGTGCCGTTGAGCAAGTAGGTGTTAACGTACCTGTTGTTGTTCGTCTTGAAGGTACAAATGCTGAACTAGGTCGTGAAGTTCTTGCGAAATCTGACCTAGATATTATTGCTGCAGCAAGCTTGAAAGACGCCGCTGAGCAAGTTGTTAAAGCTGCGGAGGGCAAATAATAATGTCTGTCTTAATCAACAAAGATACTAAAGTAATCTGTCAGGGTTTCACTGGTGGCCAAGGTACTTTCCATTCTGAGCAAGCGATTGCATACGGAACAAAAATGGTTGGTGGTGTTACTCCTGGTAAAGGTGGTCAAACTCACCTAGGTCTTCCAGTATTCAATACTGTAAAAGAAGCAGTAGAAGAAACAGGCGCTGAAGCATCTGTTATCTACGTTCCAGCTCCTTTTGTTAAAGACTCTATCCTAGAAGCAGCGAACGCTGGTATCAAACTTATCGTTTGTATCACTGAAGGTGTTCCAACGCTAGACATGCTTGACTGTAAAGTAGCATGTGACGCGCTTGATGTTCGTCTAATTGGTCCTAACTGCCCAGGTGTTATCACACCAGGTGAATGTAAGATTGGTATCATGCCTGGCCACATCCACTTACCAGGTAAAGTAGGTATCGTATCTCGTTCAGGTACTTTGACTTATGAAGCAGTTAAGCAAACGACTGATGCTGGCTTCGGTCAATCTACTTGTGTTGGTATTGGTGGTGACCCAATCCCAGGTACTAACTTCATTGACGTATTGGAAATGTTCCAGAATGATCCGCAAACTGAAGCGATTGTTATGATTGGCGAGATCGGTGGTACAGCGGAAGAAGAAGCGGCTGCTTATATCAAGGCAAATGTAACTAAGCCTGTTGTTTCTTATATTGCTGGTGTTACGGCGCCTGCAGGTAAGCGTATGGGACATGCTGGTGCAATTATTTCTGGTGGTAAAGGTACTGCTGATGAGAAATTTGCAGCATTAG
>CALLIL010000062.1 GCA_938009755.1 uncultured Marinomonas sp. | reverse complement strand
CTTATTCATTTTTCAATGAATCCACTGTCTAGTAAGTGGTGGGTGTGGAGAGGTTCGAACTCCCGACATTCGCCTTGTAAGGGCGACGCTCTCCCAACTGAGCTACACACCCAATATCAATTTTAGATCTCTCGATCGGAGTTTTTAACTCCCGGTGTTTATGCGCCTTGTAAGAACGAATTCCAACTGAGCTACACACCCAATAAAAAATAGATATCATGTTAATGGTGCCGCCACCAAGAGTCGAACTCGGGACCCTCTGATTACAAGTCAGATGCTCTACCAACTGAGCTATAGCGGCTTAACGCTGAATCAATTTTCTAATACGACTCAATAAAGAGAAGTGGTGCCGCCACCAAGAGTCGAACTCGGGACCCTCTGATTACAAGTCAGATGCTCTACCAACTGAGCTATAGCGGCAAATATGTAATTCTGTTTAAACCTACGAATTAACATTCGTAATATGGTGCCGCCACCAAGAGTCGAACTCGGGACCCTCTGATTACAAGTCAGATGCTCTACCAACTGAGCTATAGCGGCTAAAACAAAATTTCATTCTAACAAGAGAATGTTTACTAATAATTAGTGGTGCCGCCACCAAGAGTCGAACTCGGGACCCTCTGATTACAAGTCAGATGCTCTACCAACTGAGCTATAGCGGCTTACTAAATATTAATATGGACGTTTTGAACGCCCTACCAACAACAAACGGTGTCGTTGTCAGCGGGTGCGTATATTACTATAACAAACTAAAAAGGGAAGACTTTTATAAACTTTTTTTCAATTTAATCATGCAAGTAGCCATTAGCCGACAAGGCAATAAACAATCCAGAAAGGCATCAACTCAGTTTACAAAAAAACCGTAAAGAACAGACAGCTCAAAGCACTTCTCAAAGCCTAACAAACATCACACCCCACTTTTTAGACATAAAAAAACCACTCTTGTCAGAGTGGTTTTTCAGGCAAAAAACACAGGCTTACTCTTGCATGTAGTCTTCTACTTTTGTCTTGAGCTTTTGACCCGGTCGAAAAGTAACGACTGTACGTGCTGTAATAGGAATTTCTTCCCCTGTTTTAGGGTTTCGTCCAGGGCGCTGACTTTTTTCTCGCACTTCAAAGTTACCAAAACCTGACAACTTTACTTGTTCTCTTTCAACAAGCGAATGGCGAACAACATCAAAAAAACCTTCAACAAGATCTTTTGCGTCTTTTTTGCTTAACCCAACTGAATCGACTAAATTTTCAGCAAGATCCGCTTTTGTCAACGATCCCATAAAACCTATCCCCTTACCACGGCGCCCAACTGTTCAGACAAAGCTAAAACAGTTTGTTCGACAGAATTGTTTATTTCTTCATCACTAAGAGTGTGTGAAGGATGCTGCCACGTCAAGCCCAAAGCGACACTTTTTTTCGTTTCATCAATGCCTTGACCTTGATAAACATCGAAAACCAGCACGTTTTTAAAGGTTTCACCCGCTGTCGTAGAGATCACCTTCTCCAACTCACTTACTGGCACTGAACGATCAACCAACAAGGCAAGATCTCGGCGCACTTCAGGAAAACGAGATACGGCTTTGTATTCTGGCAAGGTCGCATTTAATACGGCACTTAACGCAATATCAAATACATAAAGAGGCTGATTAGCACCTAAATCTTTAGACAGTTGCGGATGTAGCTCCCCCATCAAACCAACAAACTGCCCATCAATAAAGATGTCTGCAGATCGTCCTGGATGAAGGAATTCGCACTCTGAACGCTCATACGCTGGCGTACCGCCATCGTTTGCCGCAAACAAAGACTCCACATGGGCTTTAAGGTCGTAAAAATCAACCTTTTCACCATTGTGGTACCATGCTTCTGAATCACGACTTCCCGCAATAAGACCAGCAATTTGCTCTTGCTGATCCAATTCTTCCAGCGCATCAACAGAACCAATAAAGCGGCGCCCAGTTTCAAACAAACGGATTCGAGACTGCTGACGGTTTTGGTTATGCAAATAAGCTTTCACAAGACCTGGCAACAAACTTGGACGCATCACACCCATATCCGCAGAAATTGGATTTTCTAATGGAACAGGTACGATTTCAGGCAAAAACTGCTTACTTAGATTTGGGTCAATAAAGCTGTAAGTGACCGCTTCATGATAACCTTGGGCAACCAAGACAGAGCGTAATGTTTGAATTGGTGTTTTTGTTTCAGATAAAGGCGTAAAATTCACAGCCGCTTGCGGCATAGAAGAAGGTAAATTGTCGTATCCATAAATACGTGCAACCTCTTCTATTAAATCCGCTTCAATAGCAATATCAAAACGATGAGACGGTGACTTAGCCATCCAAGCTTCGTCTGTCACTTCAATCATTTCAAGACCAAGGCGAGTCAAGATATCTGTCACCAAGTCCTTATCAATCGACACAGCTAAGTACTGATCCAATTTCTTGCGACGTAAAGTCACCACTGCCGCTTCTGGCAATGCTGCTTCATTCACTTCGCTCGTAATAGGACCCGCTTGTCCACCTGCAATTTCAAGCACCAAAGCAGTTGCTCTTTCTATCGCTTTTTGCTGAAGCGTTGCATCAACACCACGTTCAAAACGATGCGATGAATCTGTATGCAAACCATAAGAACGCGCTTTACCAGCCAGAGCCAATGGAGTGAAGAAAGCACTCTCTAAGAAGATATCTTGAGTTTCAGCATTAACGCCCGACCCTTCTCCGCCCATTACACCAGCGATTGCCAATGGCGAATTTTCGTCCGCTATTACCAGCGTGTCTTCACGAAGAGCAATTTCTTGACCATCAAGCAAAACAATTTTTTCTGCTGAATTAGCCATGCGAACTACAATCGATTTTGACAAGTTAGCCAAATCAAATGCGTGCATTGGCTGGCCTTGCTCAAGCATGACAAAGTTTGTGATATCAACAATAGGATCAATAGAACGAATACCACTGCGGCGCAGCTTTTCAACCATCCATAATGGCGTTTCAGCGGACACATTAACACCACGAATCACTCGGCCCAAATAACGAGGACAAGCATCAGTCGCGTCAACTTTAACAGGGAAAGTATCATCGATAGTAGCATTCACAGGCTCGACGTTAACCGCCGTCAAGTCGACTTTATTCAACACACCCACTTCACGAGCTAAGCCTGCAAGGCTCAAGCAGTCACTTCGATTAGGCGTTAAATCAACATCAATAATTTGGTCATCCAACCCTAGGAAAGCACGGAAGTCTTCACCTGCTTTTGCTATAGCCGGCAACTCCATAATGCCATCATTGTCTTCGCTCACACCTAATTCTGATGCAGAGCAAAGCATACCAAAAGACTCAACTTGGCGTAGCTTGGCTTTTTTAATCTTGAAGTCAGCCCCCAGAACCGCGCCGATTTTTGCAAACGGGATTTTAATGCCTGGACGAGCATTTTGCGCACCACATACTACTTGAAAGGTTTCAGTACCGTCAGATACTTGACACACTTGCAGCTTATCTGCGTTTGGGTGAGGTTCTGCACTTATAATTTCACCGATCACAACACCTGTAAATTCAGAGGCAACCGGTAATACTTCGTCCACCTCAAGACCAGCCATGGTTATCTGAGCCACCAATTCATCACGACTGATGTCTGGGTTAACCCATTCTCTTAGCCAATTTTCACTAATTTTCATAAAAACATCCTAGATCGACTGGTTACTTGAACTGCTTAAGGAAACGTAAATCGTTTTCAAAGAACATACGAAGATCATCCACCTTGTAACGCAGCATAGCAAAACGCTCTACGCCCATACCAAAGGCAAAGCCTGTGTATTTCTCTGAATCAATTCCAGACATCTCAAGCACTTTCGGGTGAACCATGCCGCAACCCAACACTTCTAACCAAGACTCTTCGCCTTTGCTATTCGTGCGCATGATATCAACTTCAATTGAAGGCTCTGTAAACGGGAAATAACTTGGACGGAATCGAACTTTCAAATCATCTTCAAAGAAAACATTAAGAAATTGTTGCAAAATGCCTTTCAAATCAGCAAAAGAAATATTTTCATCAATCAACAACCCTTCTACCTGATGAAACATTGGCGTATGAGTTTGATCAGAATCACAACGATAAACACGGCCAGGGCAAATAATACGTATTGGCGGCTGAGTTTTTTCCATAGTGCGTACTTGAACAGGAGATGTATGCGTTCTCAGTACAGTCGTTGGATTAAAATAAAACGTGTCTTGCATTGCACGTGCAGGATGGTGCGCAGGAATATTCAACGCTTCAAAATTGTGATAATCGTCTTCGATCTCTGGTCCCGCTGCCACATCAAAACCAATGCCACGAAAAAATGTCTCAATACGATCCATTGTTCGTGTTACTGGATGCAAACCACCGATTTCTTGACCTTTCCCAGACAAGGAAATATCAATAGTTTCCGTCGCTAACTTTGCATTTAAAGCGGCTTTTGCTAGCCCCGCTTTACGCTCTGTGATTTTTTCTTGAACCTGACCTTTGGCTTCATTCACCAGCTGACCAAACTTTGGTCGATCTTCTGCTGAAACATTACCAAGCTGTTTCAATAAAGCCGTCAGCGCACCTTTTTTACCTAAATAATGCACTCTCACATCATCTAGTGCTGACTCACTCTCAGATGCGGCCACTGCACTTAACGCATCAGCCAAAATCTGTTTTAAGTTCTCCATTTATACACTCCAAAAAATAAAATAGGGGAAGAGCGCTAGCTCTTCCCCTATCAAAGACTGCATTGAGTAACTCGCTCTATTAAGACGGTATCTTTCAAGATCGAATCACTCTAAGGCTACGTCAGAAATTAAGCCAAGCTTGCTTTCGCTTTTTCAACGATAGCAGCAAAAACTTCTTTCTCGTACACAGCTAGGTCAGCCAAAACCTTACGGTCAATTTCGATAGCTGCTTTTTTCAAACCAGCGATGAAACGGCTGTAAGATAGACCATTGATACGTGCAGCAGCGTTAATACGTGCAATCCACAAAGCGCGGAATTGACGTTTACGTTGACGACGGTCACGGTACTGATACTGACCAGCTTTGATGACAGCTTGTTTAGCTACACGAAATACACGGCTACGTGCACCGTAGTAACCTTTAGCTTGCTTTAAAATCTTCTTGTGACGGCGACGAGCCTGAACACCACGTTTTACGCGAGGCATAATATAACCCTTATACTAATAAATTAATGAACTAAAAAATCGAAACTTAGATGTATGGCAACATGCGTACGATTAACGCTTTGTCGCTTTGCGCTACTTGGTTCAAAGAACGAAGATGACGCTTACGCTTAGTCGATTTTTTAGTCAAAATGTGACTAGTATGAGACTGCTTATGCTTAAAACCATTCGCGGTACGTTTGAAGCGCTTAGATGCGCCACTGTGTGACTTAATTTTGGACATGATAAAACCACTCTCGCATTCGTTAATGTTAGTGTAATTCTTGAATCACCTAAGCTACTACTGATTACTCAATAAATGACTTAGGCGACGTTGAATTACTTCTTCTTTTTGGGGCCTAGCACCATAGTCAATTGACGACCTTCCATTTTCGCAGCTTGCTCTACTGCACCATATTCCTCTAAGTCTTGAGCGACTCGATTCATAAGTTGCATACCAAGCTCCTGATGGGCCATTTCACGACCGCGGTATCGTAATGACACCTTAGCCTTATCCCCGCCTTCAAGGAAACGTATCAGGTTGCGGAGTTTTACCTGATAATCCCCTTCCTCCGTCCCTGGACGGAATTTCATTTCTTTTACTTGGATCTGCTTAGCATTTTTCTTTTGAGCAGCTTTCGCTTTTTTCGCTTCAAAGATGTGCTTGCCATGGTCCATGATTTTACAAACAATCGGATCAGAGTCAGTAATCTGCACTAAATCAAGGCCCGCGTCTTGAGCAGCCTTAAGCGCTTCCTCAATCGATACGACACCAATTTGTTCACCATCTGCTGCGATTAAACGCACTTCAGTAGCTCGAATGTTCTCGTTGATTTGAGGACGCTGCTTACCAGCGGCACGTCCACGATTCATATTACCTTTTATAGCGCTATCTCCACTTCTTGTTTACGGCTACGGCGAGTCACTTCTTTTTGAAGCAGTTCTTCAAAATCAGAAATACTCATCACTCCAAGATCGTCACCTGTTCGAGTTCGAACGGCAACTTGATTTTGTTCAACTTCTTTGTCTCCCACAACAATCATGTATGGGATACGCTGAATTGTATGCTCGCGAATTTTAAACCCGATCTTCTCGTTTCTCAAGTCCAGTTTTGCTCTAAAGCCCTTGGAATTGAATCTTTTTTCCAAATCTGAGCAATATTCGGCTTGTCGATCGGTAATATTCATAATCATCACCTGTTCTGGCGCTAGCCAAACTGGGAATGACCCTTCAGTTTCTTCAATCAAAATACCAATAAAGCGCTCTAGAGAACCAACAATTGCACGGTGCAACATCACTGGCGTTTGACGAGAACCATCTTCTGATACAAATTGCGCACTCAGACGAGTCGGCATTGAGAAGTCAACCTGAACCGTACCACATTGCCAAACACGACCAATGGCGTCTTTCAAAGAAAACTCAATTTTTGGCCCATAGAAAGCCCCCTCACCAGGAAGCTCTTCCCAATCCAACCCAGCCGCATCAAGCGCTTCCGCCAAAGCTTTTTCAGATTTATCCCATACCTCATCAGAACCAACACGTTGCTCAGGTCGAGTCGATAAACGATAAATAACTTCTGTAAAACCAAAATCAGCGTATACGTCATGCAATAAACGAATAAACTCAGACACCTCAGACTGAATTTGATCTTCAGTCACAAAAATATGCCCGTCATCCTGCACAAAGTTACGCACACGCATAATGCCATGCAAAGCACCTGATGGCTCATTACGGTGACAAGAACCAAATTCCGCCATACGGAATGGCAAGTCGCGGTAACTTTTTAAACCTTGATTATAAACCTGTATATGACATGGGCAGTTCATTGGCTTCACTGCGTAATCACGATTTTCAGAATGCGTGGTAAACATATTTTCTTGATATTTACCCCAATGCCCTGATTTCTCCCATAACACACGATCTACAATTTGCGGTGTTTTAACTTCTTTATAACCATTATCAAGCTGTTTTTGACGCAGGTATTGCTCAATAACTTGATATAAATGCCAACCTTTAGGATGCCAAAATACCATTCCAGGCGCTTCTTCTTGCACATGGAACAAATCCAATTTTTTACCTAATTTACGGTGGTCACGTTTCTCTGCCTCTTCAATACGAGTCAAATGCGCTTTCAATTCTTTCTTATCATTCCAAGCCGTTCCATAAATACGCTGTAACTGCTCATTATTTGAATCACCGCGCCAATAAGCGCCAGCCAACTTCATCAATTTAAAATGACGCAATACACGAGTATTTGGAACGTGTGGACCACGACACATATCCATATATTCTTCATGGTGATACAAACCCACTTCTTTAATGGATTCATCCATGTCGTCGATTAAGGCCACTTTATAAGTTTCACCTCGATCTACAAATGCTTGACGTGCATCTGCGATTGGCGTCACTTTTTTAACAACGTCATAATCGGTTTTAACCAACTCACCAATGCGTTTTTCAATCGCAGCAAGATCTTCTGGCGTGAACGGACGCTCATAAGCGATATCGTAGTAAAAACCTTCATCAATAACAGGGCCAATCGCCATTTGAGCTGTTGGATACAATTGTTTAACGGCGTGACCGACAAGGTGGGCAAAGGAGTGACGAATGATCTCAACACCCTCTGAGTCTTTTCCTGTGATAATGCTTAATTCAGCATCATTAGTAATTAATTCACAAGCATCGACAAGCTGTCCATTAATACGACCAGCAACGGTCGCTTTAGCAAGACCAGGACCGATATCTTCGGCGACTTGCATAACAGTTACCGCATCAGAAAAAGAGCGTTGACTGCCATCTGGCAGAGTAATTACAGGCATTTTATTCCCCTATTGGAGTCAGTGGTGCTCCATACTAAAGAGCACATGTAAATTTCAAGGCATAACCTAACATTTTTAAATAATTCATGCGAATCAAATTTAAATAACTCGCCCACTCAGACAAAACCGACGTCTACGAAAATCAAGCTTTTTTTCTCACTTTAAGCCATAGACATTCTCTACACTCAAGGTAAAATTAGCACTCGTTTCATAACACTTCATTTTAATAGGCACCATGGATCTTAACCCTCTTGACGATTACTGCATTGAGACTACTCAAGCAGAACCTGACCTGTTGATCGAGCTAGTTGAAAAAACCTACTCTGATATGGGCTATCCAAATAAGTTGTCAGGTAAAACCATTGGTCGTACATTAAAGTTACTTGCGAAGATATCACAACCTAAGCGCGCCCTTGAAATCGGCATGTTTACTGGATACTCAGCATTGTCTATCGCAGAAGGTATGCCTAGTGATGGCAAGTTAATCTGTTGTGAAACAAACCCTAGAGCAATTGAGTTTGCTCAATCCTTTTTTGATCGCAGCGAATACGGACACAAAATAACACCAGTGTTTGGTCCAGCATTAGATACGATCAAATCTCTTGAAGGGGAATTCGACTTTGTTTTTATCGACGCTGATAAGCGCAACTACCTGAACTACTATGAGGCGGTTATACCTTTAGTAAAATCGGGAGGCCTTATCATCATCGATAATTCTGTATGGCAAGGACGAGTACTTGACCCGAAAGAAAACAGTGACATTGCTGTCAACCAACTTAACCGCTTCATCGCGGAAGATAAACGCGTTGAGAATGTCCATTTAAATGTTCGAGACGGTCTCAACATCGTCGTAAAACACTAATCCTATTTTTCATAAACCCCACTCACCTTTGGGTTACCTCAGGTGAATGGGGTTTATTTGTTATTAAAAAGATATTATGCAAGAGGCACGATTTTGGTCGTTTTTAAAATCACGAATAACATTACTGGGAAACATTATATTGGTACATCTTTCAATAGCGGCTTTCAGCGCTTTGAACAGTATGTTGAAGCCAGCAACGAAGGTCTCGACTTCCCTCTCTATGATGACATTAGAGAACATGGTATTGAGGCATTTACCGTTGAAGAATTATTTGAAACAACCGACAAGCAAGAACTGTATGAATTAGAAACAGACTATATCTCTATCTATAACGGAGAAAGTCTACGCGGCTACAAAATTGCACAGACAGCAGAAAAAGCAGTTACGCTGAATGTTGGCAAAAAAGCACTGTTTGATGCGAATGGTGTATCAACCGCCGAACAACCAAAAAAAACGCGCAAAACCGCAGTAAAAAAAACCGTTGAACTACCAAAAAAAACAGTAGAGGCGAAACCAACCGCTAAATCTTTTTTTGGGGAGCTCATCGGCGAAGACAGACTCGATGCCCCTACTGAAAAAGCTGCCGCAACCAAAAAAGCACCGACGCGCACAAAAAGCAAAGCCAGCATTCAAAAAATGCTAAACGAAGCGGAAAAAGCCTCCAAAAAAGAGCGCGAAGAAAAACTAAAAAACCAGCAACAAGCAGAAGCTGACGAAATGGCACTCATCATGGCAAAAATAGACGTCACTTCCAAGTCTGCCACTTCAGCCTTTCGTCGTAGAAAAAGCTAATCATTAACAATAAAAATCATCCATAAAAAATCCCAGTTGAAGATTATTCAGCTGGGATTTTTTTGTACTTAATAGGTATTTACGATTATTAAGAACGTGCTTTTTTTAGTGTTTCCGATATCATAAAGGCCAACTCAAGAGACTGATCTGCATTTAAACGAGGATCACAATGAGTATGATAACGATCAGCCAAGTCTGCCTCTGTCACCTCAAAAGCACCACCGACACATTCCGTCACATTTTGTCCCGTCATTTCGAAATGCACACCGCCAGCATACGTCCCTTCCGCATTATGCACTTGGAAAAATTGCTGAACCTCTTTTAAAACATCATCTACACGGCGAGTTTTATAGCCGGTAGACGCTTTCACTGTATTGCCGTGCATTGGATCACTACTCCAAACCACGTGTTTACCTTCACGCTCTACAGCTCGAATTAAAGCCGGCATACCGTCTTCAACTTTATCCGCCCCCATGCGAACAATAACATTCAATCGACCCGGCTCATTTTCAGGATTTAACACATCACACAAACGCACCAAGTCTTCCGGATCCATAGATGGGCCCGCTTTTACGCCAATTGGGTTTTTAACACCGCGCAGGAATTCAACGTGTGCACCATCCA
Source organism: uncultured Marinomonas sp. (assembly GCA_938009755.1). Lineage (GTDB taxonomy): Bacteria > Pseudomonadota > Gammaproteobacteria > Pseudomonadales > Marinomonadaceae > Marinomonas. Next base: position 2,914 of record CALLIL010000062.1, on the reverse strand, counting down.
ATTGACGAGTGCGGTCACCAATCCACAACATGTGTGCAGAACAGTCATACCAGTCACCCGTTAAACTATCTTGACGAGTTAATGCTTGCTCGTAAGGCAATAACAATGCTTCATGAGAGGTGTAAAAATCGGTTTCTTTTAGTTGACCAAGACCTTCACCGACACCACACGCTTCCATAAACTGCAGCGCATCATCGATTTTATCCGCCACACCTTGAAAACGACTCCCTACAGGACTACTGTTTAAGAAATCAAGATTCCACTGATGTACCTGATGCAAGTCTGAAAACCCACCTTGTGCAAACGCACGAAGTAAATTCATCGTTGAAGCGCTTTGATTATAAACTTGTACAAGCCTTTCTGGATCAGGAACTCGGGCTTCAGAAGTAAAATCAATGCCATTAATAATATCACCACGATAACTTGGTAATTCAATGCCATTAACTGTTTCCATTCCTGCTGATCTAGGCTTGGCAAATTGTCCCGCCATACGACCCACTTTTACAATAGGACACTTTCCTGCGTATGTTAAAACAACCGCCATCTGCAGCATAACTTTAAAAGTATCTCTAATATTATTCGCATGGAATTCAGCAAAACTTTCAGCACAATCACCGCCTTGAAGTAAAAATGATTTTCTATCCACCACTTTTGCCAAGGATTTTTTCAATTGGCGAGCTTCGCCAGCAAATACAAGAGGAGGCATTTTTCCTAGAGTGGCTTCCACTTGAGCCAAATGTTCTGCGCTAGGGTAAACTGGCTGCTGCAACGCCGTTTTCTCCCTCCAACTTGTCAATTCCCACTGCTTCATAACTTTATACAACCTTTTTGAATAATATATTTCTGTGCCTTTTTAGCAAAACACAACTCGTTCACACTCCCAACACACTTGAGAACCAGCGCTTTTAATATGCGAGCATCATAATACACTCTATTGCATTTTTTTAATTCAATTGATTCATAAGACATAAAGAAAAAATCAATCACTTTAATCAAGGTAAAAAAAACGACCACCTTCGTGATCGTATTCAACCTTATCCAAACAGGAAGTGAAGGCTAGTTATTAGCCAAAGGCTCCATCGCAGGAAGACATCGAGTAAGGTCAAATCCTTTTTGCTCTACAGAAGCAAGCAATTGCGAGTAACTGCGACCTTTTTGATTCTCTAACAAAACCCATAAGACAGAGGAACGAGTTCCCGTTCGACAAAAGGCTAACGTTTTTTCGCCTTTAGATAAAATATTGCCTTGCATACTTACATTCCCAGATGAAAGCTTAGACAAGTCTATTGGGTTACTTTCATATTTCATGCCCAGCATTTCAACGGCAACTCTAAGACTTTCCCCAGTAGGTTGGTCATCTGATTCACCATCTGGACGATTATTAATAATTTTCTCGAACCCTTGAGCTTTTAGTGATGCAAGATCTTCCCTAACGAGCTGAGGTGACACAAAATAAAGCTCATCAAGTTGAACAAGATTACTCATAGCAGTTTCCTCACAATAGAAACGATTTAAGAACGATAAAGTACTTTTATCAAGTGAAAGCCAAATTGCGTTTTCACTGGCCCCTGCACTTTTAATAGAGGACCATTAAAAACGGCTTTATCAAAAGCTGCAACCATATCACCTTTTTTAAATTCCCCCAGGTCCCCACCCTTTTTTCCTGAAGGGCAAGTTGAGAACTGTTTAGCCAGTTTATAAAAGTCACCACCTTTATCTAATTTTTCTTTAATAGACTCCGCTTCCGGCTTTGTTTTGACTAAAATATGACATGCACTTGCAGTAGACATCGATAATTCCTGTTACTTAAATATACTAGATAAAACATGGTAACCTATTTAGTATAATAGAATAAGTTACTATAAATAATTAATCTCACAACAATACAACTGTCCACAATGGATTAACATCAACAATACTAGGCGAGTTTATCAATGAGCACTTATGCAGCAATTAGCGATCTTTCCTTCCTTCTTGTAGAACCGTCAGACACGCAAAGAAAGATAATTATAAAAGCACTGGAAGATGCAGGCATAAAGCAAATAGAATGTGTAAACAGCATCCAAGAAACGATGGAATTACTATCATCTTTCCCGCCAGATCTTGTTATATCCTCCATGTATCTTCCTGATGGCTCAGCGAATGACCTCATTGATAAAATTCGCGCAAACGAAGACACGGAAGGTCAATGCTTTATGTTAATTTCCAGTGAACGAAATAGAGAACATTTAGAACACCTTAGACAATCAGGCGTACTCGCCATATTACCAAAACCTTTCAACCAAAAAGACCTCAAACGCGCTATACATGCCACTCTCGACTTAATCGTCGAAGAGGAAATAGATCTAGAAATGTTTGACCCTAGAACACTTCGGGTGCTGGTTACTGACGACAGTCTTATGGCGAGAAAGCACATAAGCAAAACACTCAATACAATGGGCATTGTGGACATTGAATTTGCTGAAAATGGTAAAGAAGCCATATCTATTTTAAATCAAGCAGAATTTGACCTAATTGTAACAGATTACAACATGCCTGAAATGGATGGCAAAGAACTAACGGACGCAGTAAGACAAAGTTCAGAGTTGGCTCATATCCCTATTTTAATGGTGAGCTCAAATTCAGAAGATAGCCAGCTATCTAACATCGCACAAGAAGGTGTCGATGCTATCTGTGGGAAACCTTTTGAACCAAGTGTCGTTAGAAAATTACTTGCTCAAATACTTAACTAAGAAAACATTCCCTTTTGTTTCCACCCAAAAAAAGAGCTTCATTTGAAGCTCTTTTTTTTGTTTGCTGACTTAGTGCTTTTACCACATCTTTATGTAAGGTGCTTAAAATCTCTTCTGGCTCATATATTCCTTTCTTTTCCACAATGTCATCTAACAACATAGTGCCTATCATTGAAGAATAC
>CALLIL010000061.1 GCA_938009755.1 uncultured Marinomonas sp. | reverse complement strand
GTAATAATGAACTAATCGAATTTACAGTACGAACTGCGCTAACGAATCAAACGCGAGCAGCTGGTTTTCAACGTGTATGTGCATCAGTGATTGCTGATAAGCCTATTTTATTTTTATTTGAGAAGCCCGGTATTGCCCAATTTCATATGCGAAATGTGGTTGCACCAATCGATATTGCATTCATCGATGAGCAAGGTCAAATCGAGAGTATTCAAGCGATGTTACCCTATATCTTAGGTAGCACTGTTCGGCCGTTGTATTCCCCGAAGCGAGAAGTTATCGCTGCACTGGAAGTGTCTCCAAACTTTTATAAAGAGAATAATATTGAAGTTGGTTCGATAATGACTTGGGAATTGGTTCAAGATACCGCAGTCGAATAGCCCAATAATCACGGTATTAGAGTATGACGGAGTATTTGAATTGGCAGTCTAAGCTCACCCTTGAACATGTGTTTGCGAAAGGTGAAAGTTTTAGTTTTCCGAGCTTACTCAATACAGGTTTTATTTATCTTAGTCATATTAAAGAGGAAAATAATCGCTGTGTTTTGAAATATAAAAAATCATGTGCAGATGAGGGCATTTGCATTACTCCGGCGCCGTTTAATTTACGCACTAAAATTAATGAATATGGCGGAAAGCCGTTTTGGGTATTAGGTGATCAAATTTATTTTTCAAATCATTTAGACCAACGAATTTATCGTCAAAATATTGATTTAGAGCAAGGTTTGACGAATGATCCTGTGGTAGTTACTCCAGAGTCGAAAAGTAATCAATCCCGAATGTACGCTGACTTGGTCGACTGTGCTCCTGATTGGATGCTCGCTATAGTTGAAACAAGTTTTGATGATCATTCAAAAGAAAATTGTCACTCAATTCAAGCATTTAGTAAGGACACTAATCGTTTTGAGATTTCTGAGCTAGTAACAGGTGCAAGTTTTTATAGCAACTTAGTTATTTCCAACGATCGAAGCAAAGTCGCTTGGGTGCAATGGGATCACCCCGATATGCCTTGGGATGAAACACAATTATGGGTGGCTGATATTTCTATTGATGATAATAGACCGTCATTTGTTAATCAGGAGCGCGTTGAGCTCGTTCAACGAGACACTTGTGAAAAAGTAGCAAGCGCTGTTTGTCAGCTTATCTTTGCAAATAATGGTACGTTGTTTTTTTCAGTAGATTTTCAAGGTTCTGATCCGTGCAATACAAATAACTTTTGGAATATATGGTGTTATCAATTCGGTGATAAATCTGCTGCACAAGTAAGCTCTTTGCCGCTTGAGTTTGGGTATCCCCATTGGCAATATGGCGACGCTAGAATTGTACAATTAGATGAGCACCATCTTTTAACTTTTGCGACGAACGCTGATGGCGATGAGTTGTTTTTAATTAACCAAGAAACCTTAAAAGTTAGTGCCATATCGACAGCCAACTATAAACAAAAGAGTTTTCAAAATCTCAGTTCAAATGGTCGTGGTAAGGCAGTGTCGGTGATGTTGTCGGTGGACACTAATCCATGCGTGATCGCGATGAATGTAGATCATCAACAATTAGGTGTACCGTCTATTTTATTATCAAATCCTAATTTAATTAGTACTGAAGAAGTTAGTGTTGCTGAACATTTTGCGTTTGAGACGCGAGACAAAACAGTTTCGTATGGATATTACTATCCGCCAGTAAATTGTGATTATCAAAACGAAACGGCTCCACCAGTTATAGTAATGGTGCATGGCGGTCCGACGGCACGGACATACGGATACTTCGATATTCAAAAGCAATTTTGGACTAATCGAGGCTTTGCTATATTTGATGTAAATCCACGCGGTAGTACTGGTTATGGTCGAGCTTATCGTGATGCGCTTTATGCTCAATGGGGAGTGAGTGATATATCTGATATTGTTGATGGAATTCAATATTTAGTTTCAATAGGCAAAATAGATCCGGTTAAAGTATGCATCCGAGGTAAAAGCTCAGGTGGATATGCTGTGTTATGCGCATTAACTGATGACCCTGACATATTTCAAGCAGGTGCATGTTATTACGGAATTGGTAATCTTGCCACGCTTCAAGAAGTAACCCATAAATTTGAAAAGTTTTATACTGAAAATTTAGTTAATGAACGGTATGAGAGTGAGTTAAGTAAGCTGCCGAGTAGTCGTTTTTATCAACGCTCTCCAATCCATAAAATATCAAATTTGCAAACATCCATGATTATCTTTCAAGGCTTAGAAGATAAAATTGTACCTCCATCGGTGGCACAAGAGATAGTAGATGCGTTACAAGAGAATGATGTTGCATATTCTTATGTGGAATACCCTGAAGAGGGTCATGGTTTTCGTCAGATTAAAAATAATATAGATGCACTAACGCAAGAATTGTCTTTTTATAGAAGTGTATTATCTAATAAATGATAGTTTTATAAGCTTATACTTGTACTGAATCCAATAAAACTGATAATCACCCTCAGTTTAACCCTAAATTTATAATCATTAACTTTCTAAGATGACAACTATTGAAGATCGTACCATCGCACTTGCGGGTGTCACTCAGGCATGTAAACAAGTACAGCTTTTAGCCCGGCATGGCCGACTAGATCAACCAGTTTTTGATACTGCACTTCAATCAATTTTAGTATTAGATGCTGTAAACACGCCCGCTGTCTACTCTGGTTTAGATGGAGTGAATATGGGGTTGAGAATGATTTCAAAAGGAATTATGTCATCAGCAAAAATAGAAGATGTTGAATTACTTCGTTACCTTATGTCTGTTTTACATTTACAAAATGAGCTATATCGTAACCAATCAGCATTTGACTCATTTGCACTAGGTGTTGAAAGGCTTAGCGCTGTAAGTAATGATGATTTGCTTCAAGCTTGTTCTGATTTGTACCAAAAGCATATAAGTACGCTACGACCACAAATAATTGTGCAAGGAGAGCAAGATTATTTACAGCGAAACGACGTTCCTATTAAAGTTCGCAGCATGTTATTGGCGGCTTTCAGATCTGCTGTTTTATGGCAGCAAAAAGGAGGTAGTAAATTCAAAATCATTTGGGAGCGAACGCGAATGCGTAATTCTGCTGAAAAACTATTAAACAGCCGAGACTATCAATAAAAGTTATCGTTTGTTTTAATTTGTTTAAAAGCACATGTTTTACAATAAAGGTTATAATTTACAAACTAAAATTAGATACCTGAATTTAAATAGTTAATCGATGAACGTATTAAACTTCTCAAGAACTGTAACAGTTTTACTGTTATTTTTTTCTGCAGTTAGTGTTGCTCAAAAGCTGCCAACTGCTGAGTTGCTATGGATTGATTCGAATGATGGTGAATATCAGCTAAAGATCAGTGAATATATAAACGATGAGTGGGCTGAAGAGACACTGCTTTATGCCAGCAGTAACCCTATCACCTCGCCAGCACTAGGTACTGGAAAAAATAGTCGTAAACTGATTGTTTGGACTGAACAAATTCGTTCGAAAACGGTGCTGAAATCGATGAGTCGCTCAGCTAATAATAACTGGCAGTTACCGAACGTTTTTTCTAATCAAGGGTTTGAAAATTATTCTGCATCGATTGTTTTTGATCTAGAAGATGTCGCATGGGTTTTTTGGTCCTCAACGGTACGTGAATTAAGTGATATTTATTATGTCAGATCAGAAGGTCTCGGCTGGTCTACTCCGGTATTGGTGAATGCAGTCAATGACGTACCTGATCTTCATCCTCGGGCCTCTTTGACATTAGATGGTAAAGTTGAAGTTAGGTGGTCTCGTTATAGTTTTGAAAATAACTCCTACGTCGAAGACGTTTATCTTTTTGACGAAGCCTTGGTAAACTCTAGCGATATTATACTTGCTGATACAATTGCACTGAGTGACATACCATTGCCTAATTTTTTGCCCGAAAATAGATTGTCTGTCATACATTTTCCATCAAATCACATGCTGCAAACCTTGCTTATATCGTCGCGTTGAGACTTTTTAATGACCGTAACAGATATTTTAAAAAACGAAATGGTTACTTTTCAATTACTTAAACTAGCATTCCATCGACTCGCAATATTAGTGATGGTTGGTTTGTCTGTAATTGTTACTTCGACTGTAAGCTTTGCTGACGAAGATACGTCAATCGTTGTTTTATTTGGAGATAGTATTTCTCTTGGTTGGAACTTCGCTTATGTAGCGGAGCACGGACAAGATAGACGAGGCAATGCCAGAGTAATGCATGGCCAACCTAGTATCCAATTGAGCTCATTATTGAATGATAACTTACGAAAAAGTTTAGTTTTAAACGATGGTTGGGGTGGTACAGCTTCTGGAGAAGAAGGCGAAGATTCTGAAGTCTTTTCTGCAAATAATGGGGTTTACCGTATTACCAATGACTTAATACAAATTAAAAGTATTTACCCTGAAAGTGAATATAAAGATTATTATGTTTTGATTATTTATGGTACCAATGATGCCGCCTATGGTATTGGTCCTTCAACGACTGGATTTAATATTCAGATTATAATTAATGCAGCCAAAGCCCAAGGTTATACTCCAGTAGTCGGCACAATACCACCTTGTAATGGTTGTGGTTTTAATCCATCTCTAGTTAATTACTATGTAGAGGATGCTGTAAATAAAACCCAATCAAACTCAAGTCCTGTTTATTTTGCTGATCACTATTCAAAATTGGCTCCCAGTTGGAATTCCTTAAATGACGATGGCGTTCATCCTAATGATGTGGGGTATCAGATTATTGCTCAGAATTGGTTTGATAGTGTATTAGCCGGAATAATTGAACCAAGACGCAGCTCTACTGTGACGCCTATATTTATACCGTTATTGCTTGATGATTGAGTATCAAAAGCCTCTCTTATTTGCTCTTTAGATAAAATGCATTAACTAAATATCTGGATCCGTCTGAGGTTAAATGACCGTAGTCCCATTGTATTAGTTTTTCATTACCTACATTCGTTAAACAACCCAAACCGGCTTTACATAATAATTCTGTGGCAGAGTAATAGTCGATACCCAGCGCAGTGACCATCTCTTTCATCTCGTTTTCTATTGTGAATATTTCTTGATGTAATCTGTCTGGCAAGTAGTCAGGTATTGCTTGCGCTTGTGAATTATATTTTCCATAGTTCATCAAGGCGTGAGGAAGGCTATTGGTCCATCTTGGCACAGGTCCGTAAACTTCGATATTTCCAACCTTATGTTCTTGAAGTTGTACCAAAGTCTTTTCAAGAAGCTCCGGAAATTCTATTTTCCACAGACCAGCAATTATTAGTTTATCGGGATTTAGCGATACCGCTAAATCAAATATTTGGTCGTTCAGCGCAGGGCATCCCGGACGACCACCTTCAAACCCAATAAATGCGCCACAGCCAGAAGAAGTTCTAATGATTATCTGGTAGTCGCGTCCATAGGTTTCTTTAATCCCAGGTATTAAATGTGCAGCATTACTATCTCCCCATAGTAAT
>CALLIL010000060.1 GCA_938009755.1 uncultured Marinomonas sp. | reverse complement strand
ATTAATTCAGATCACTTGATGGGTACATAAGACCATTATCAGAGCGTGTCATTTCCATATCTTCGATTGCAAAACCTTGCTCAATTTGAAAACTTTCTGTTGCATTGGTTACATTATCAGCAAAGGTAATACCACTCACATCGTCATAAATAGTAAAGGTATCCTTGTTGCTCTCGCTATAAATCAAATTCTGTTTAAAGTCGGTTCGAATCGGAACCGCTGAACGCTCTAAATCACTACCTGCAGCCAGCTGAATATGATCTGAATTAATTAACGAGTTATTTTCAATAATGGAATCTTCAACCTGATGATAACGATTAATCGGTGAATTGGGCACGCCATTCATCACGACTAAGGCACCGCCAAATCGGTAACCAGCTAGGCCTTCCATATAATTATTACGTACAGTTTGGCGTTTATTAATAAGACGGATGCCACCTGTGTGATCGACACCATTACCAAAAAAGGCATTATTTTCAACCAATGTGTCATTACCATGGCGCATGGTTAATGTGCCGACTGATTCAAAAAACACGTTGCCTCTAATAATATTATTACCTGACTTGCTCGAAATAATTTCTAACTCACCATTGGTGCGATCAAAATAATTATTTTCAACGACAGTAAATGAGTCTGTTAAAGAATAGTGACTGGTGCCAATACGTAATGTCTCACCACCATTTGAACCTAGCATCTGTCTTGGCCCAAAATAGTTATGATCAATTCGATGATGGTTATTTTGACTCTCTTCAGTATTCAGACGAACAGCCATTGTTACGCCTTTATTACTCTTTCCTTCTAAATGATTGTGGTCAAAGCGATTGTTTTTGCCATACATCATCACCCAGAAATCAGTATCGTAACGTTCAGGGTTATTGAAACTATCGATAACAACCTCTGTCACACGCGAATTATTCGCTAATTCATTTTCACTTTTGCGAAAAGAAATAACCGTACTAGTCGGGGTGTGGCCATCCTTAAATACCAAGCCAGATACAATTAAGTGTTCGCCGTACAAACTTAGATTTGATTGACCGGATATAATAACTTTCCCTTTTTCTTGTGCAGTCAATACAATTGGTTGTTCTGCGGTTCCTTGGCCTTGAAATAAAATCTCGAAATCTTGCCATATGCCATTCGCGAGTATTACTTTATCGCCCGCCTCTAAACGATTGCTAACTTCTTGATATTCAGATTTATCATTTACTAGATATTCCGCTGCTAACGCACCATGAGACAAAACCATGATGCCAACTAATACAAGCGCCTTAACTTTTTTAATTCGAGTATTCACAAACATATTTTTATCCGGATTTGTATAAAATTATTTTTTGAAACCTTGTTTAAAAAAATAACGCGAGGCTAAAACAACTTTGTATAGACTAAAGTTAGATTTAGCCTCGCTAAAAAGTCACGTTCTTAACAATGAGGAGAGAGGTGACGTAAATTTTACTATTACTATATTAATTCTAGAATCTTGCCTTTAGGCCAACAAAATATCGTGGGCCGTACGATAAAACTTGGCTTACATTACCTTCAACACGTAGATTATCAATTCTTGGCTCGTCTAAAATATTTAAAGCTTCAAACGATAGAGTAACGTTATCCGTGATGTCATAGCCTAATCTTAGCTCAAGCACATCAGCATCGGTAACATAACGTAATCGAGTGACACTGCCTCTAGTAAATTGTTGAAAATATTGCTCTCGGCTTTTGTAAATAAGCTGTGCATCAAATTTATCACCAGACCAATATAATTGACCGGCGAAGACATTATTTGACAAACCAAACAAACCAGCCGGATCAGACACACCAGCAAATTCTGTAGCGACACCATCATCAAATGAAACACCTGCACCTGTGTCGCCATCAAAGAATTCAAAATTTGAGTCTGCATAGTTATAACTTAGCTTTGCTCCAAAGCCTCCCCAAAAGCCGGGCAAATAGTCAAAAGCATGCGTTGCAGTGACTTCAAAACCATATAAATCACTTGTTTCGTCAGTTACCTGCGTTGCAACTACATTCGTAGTGAATGCTTGTCCGTTGACAAAAAACTCTTCTTCTTGTAACACTTGCTCGAAACCACCTTGGAAATTTTTGTAGTACGCACCAAAAGCAAGCAAAGTATCATCATTCACATACCACTCAACAGCCGCGTCGATATTCCAAGAAGTAAGTGCCTCTAGCGCAGGGTTACCTGTCGCACTCACATCACTAAGCGCTTCATCAATACTATCGAATGTGCCTGAGCTAATACTACGTCCAAAACCCATTGCAGATGGACTTGGGCGAGACAAGCCGCGGAAGATACCACCACGCAAAACAACATCGTCACTATAATCAACAATCAAAGTAAAACTTGGAAGTACTTCTGTATAGCGATTACTGGTTGTTTGTTCTGTGACAACATCGCTGTTCGACGCAATTGTGACTTCTCCAGTGTCTGGATCAGTTGTCGACGTCAAAGCTGTTCTTCTACCAGTTGAAGTGACTTCAGTACTGACTATACGAGCACCAAAATTACCTCTTGCAGGTAAACCAGCAATTGTTGTCTCAAAGTTAGCTTGCAAGTATGCGGCGATTGTTTCTTCTTCAACGTCAGCACTTGCTAAACCAAAATCATCCAAAGTATCTGAGAAATCGTCATCGGTGTTCGCAAACAGTATGTTTTGTGAACAGTTAAGGTCAAAAGTAGCGTAGGTATTAGTAGAAACACCGGTGATACCATTTGTAACAAAACCGTTTGCTCCAGATACTTCGCTTAAAAAGTCGCTCTCAGGAAATTGAGCATTCGCACATTCTGCAACTATTTGTTCAGCTACTTCAGTTTCAGAAAGGCCACCATCAGTAAAATCACTGATATCATTGTTACTGTTGCCTTTATTTTCATATTCTAACTTTGAGAAGCGAGCTCCGCCTAAAAAACTAGTCACAAAATCGCCACTAGAAAGTAATTCAAAATCGCCACGCAGAGCAGATATTGTATTTTCTTGTGTATCAATCTGATCACGAAGTCTTAATCGACCGCCATTCACATAATTACTAGGGTCATTAACATCAAAATTTTCTAGCAATGTTATTTGTGGCACCTCTGAATCACCAGGATAAAGATCGTAGAAAATAGAAACATCATCACTGCTATTCCCAGACTCGAGACCTAAACGAGAGCTTCTTTCAAGTTCTTCACGGAATGTATTTGAATATGAAGCATCTACAGAAACATTTAAATCATCATTAACTTGGTAACCTATATTTAGTGCGATACCGTTGTACTCTTCTTCACGAGAAAACGATTGAGTAATTGACTGAATTTCACCAGCACTCGTAAAAGACTGCAGTACACCATTACTATCATCTACTAAGCCTGTTACATTCCTATTGCTTTCAGCGAATACTAAGTCACTACGCAACTCATCTTGGTCTCGAATTGAATATTGCGCATCGAGCATAATGTCAACTTTGTCATTTGGTTGCCATTCGAAGACTGCGAACACTGAATCTCGTTGATCCGACGTTTGATTCTGACGAAAAGTTCGACTGCTCGCGGCATAACCTAAACGACGATCATCTTCTGGATTTTCTATGTCAACACTTTCTCCTTGACAGTTACCACTTTGCTGTAAAAATTGTCCATCAGCGCCTATCGCACAATTTCGGAAAGTGCCGCTAATTGTAGACTCTTGTTCTGGATTAGTAGTGTCGCTCGTTTGAACACCAATAGACACACCAACTGTGCCTGAACTTTCGGTCTCAAATTGATCAATATAACTAGCGGTACCACGAAATCCAATATCTTGGCCGTCAACAATGTTCGCTTCATTAGGGCTATATGCACCCTTAAGGTTTAATTGAATACTTTGCTCTCCATGCTCAATTGGACTTTTAGTATCTAAAGCTACTTGACCGCCGACAGCGCCTTCAATAAAACTTGCAGATTGAGTTTTATAGGTACCTACTGTATTAAATAGTTCGGAAGGGAAAATACTAAAATTAACTGCGCGATTACCTGCGCCATTAGTAGCTTCACGCCCATTAATAACTGTATTTGTTAAGAATGGACCAAGACCTCGTATTGAAACCTCTGTTGCACCACCATTTTCACGATGTGACGCAACGCCAGTTAATGTTTCCAATGCCTCACCAATCGATAACGCGGGGATATCACCAATCTCATCAGCACTTAATCCATCGACAATTTCAGTACTGCTTCGTTTTAATTCGATTGAATCTTGAATAGTTCTTCGAGCACCTGTTACGACGATTTCTTCAATCTCTGTGACAGATTGGTTTTCTGATTGAGCATAACTACTACCACTTGAACAAGTAAGTGACACTGCAGATGCGATTAAACACGCCTTAATATTATGACGCTTAGTCGATGAACCCATTTTTCCTCCGATTTATGTATGACAAGACTATCTTGTCAGACAAAATAATTGTTCATTTTGTGTGGTTTGCTAATCAACAGATTCTTATCTGATTTTTCTGAACTTTTTTATCAAGAATACCGCTGATGCAGATAATACATATAGATCTGAGGGTCATTCAATCAAATAACAACAAAAATGTCAACCATATAGTATTACCAATATTAAACTATCAGTCCTACAATAGATAGATTTTATGTATTACCAAATCGAAGAATAATAGCTACAACCGCCAAAGTGAATTTCCCCAGATAATGCGTTTACAAAACCTTTTACTACAACAGAATTAATAACTTTGCTCGAAAGGACATGAGAAAGAGATACGGCCTAATCCTTTTATTAAACAGAAAGCCGCCGCCAATCATGACGGCGGCTTTCTTACTTATAAATACGTCACTTTCTAAAAACGATAGCTAGCACCAAATGTAATTCTACGATCAGTAATACCGCGGTAGCAAAGCAGTGTATTTTCATTCAGACAAGAGATATCTGCATCTGACTCAGTCAAGTTTATCCCTTCCACACTAAAGGTTAAATTATCAGTCAGATTATAACTTGCACTTGCATTTAGCTGCCCTCTAGCATTAACAACACCTCTACCACCTAGCGGCGTAAATTCATTGCCTGTGCCTGGAAGCTCGTCAGTGAAGTAAGCATCGCGCCATGTATAACGAACTCGTGCAGAAAGTTTCTCATTTTCATAATAGACTGTCACGTTGTACGCATCTTCAGAAAGATCAAGCAATTGAAAAGGAACTTCAACCACACCATCTGCAAAACCTTGCGCTTCCCAGAAAGCTAATGCACGACTGCCGCCTATTTCAGTGAACTCCTGGTTGAAATCCTGCTCTTGCTTGGTGTAGTTTGCAATGAAACCGAAACCTGAAGCCCAGCCAAGAGAATCTTCGAATTGACTTAAGTCATACTGAAACGCAAGCTCCCAGCCTTTTTGAGTAGTCGTCTCGGATGTATTAAATTCTGTGGCATTACCAACACAAACACCAATTTCACCATTACCGAAGATACCAGATTCAGTTTCTGGACTAAAAATACCACCACCCTCACATACAGGACCAATCACATCACGAAGACCACCAGTTTCATCTGGTAAATCTACATCGTCATCAATAATAGCTGAACGCTTCTTATTAAAGTAACCTAGGCTAACCACACTCGCTGGTGCGAAGTAATATTCGACACCTAAATCAATAGATTCTACTTCTTCAGGTAGCAAATCTGGGTTACCACCAACAGAGTTACTATTTACTCCACCTACACCTGGGAAAGTTCTAGAAGCAGAAATACTATCAAAGCTTGGACGTCTAATATCTTGCGAATAAGCTGCACGAAACTGAACATCATCTCTCAAATCAGCTATAAGGTTGATCCGTGGCAGCAAGAAATCATAGTCACTCGATAACGTTACGAGTTCACCGTCTACGAAAGCAGTAGAATCAAGATCGGTTTGGACGTATCGAAGACCGGCATTACCGCGAACAGGACCAAAGTCAAAGTTCGCTTGCGCGTATATCGCAGTACTCGTTTCTTCAATATCAAAAAAGTTCGATTCAACCTGCTCCAAATCACCGATTAAAGCAATAGGAGTACTAATTCCGGCGGTAGCAGCATTTTGAGCTGTTCGCGCCGCATTTATCGCAGCTCTTAGCTGCTCAGGATTTGCGGCAAGTTCAGGATTAAGCATTAACAGACCACTTACGAACAGATCACTGCCAGTACCTTCACCAAAATTATCAGGCATTTCAACCAAAAGATTACTTATATAAGAACCATTAAGGCTTCGACTTAATCTTGAGTTATTACCAAAGCTCGACTGGCTATCATCACGTAATGAGGAGCGAATATTATGACGTAATCCAAAATCAACCGAATAAATAGTGTCCATATTCAGGTCATAAGTAAAATCAGTGCGTAATGTCGTATCTTCATTTTCTCTAATGTTGTAGCGATATTGACCAGAATCATTGACGTAGTTAGCAGGATCTAAAAGCTGTTCTGGGGTCGGCGCAAAAGGATCATTGAAATTGATTCCAAAGGCGATATTGCCATCTAGGTTGAAAATATATGGCACACCATTTTCATCGCGGAAATCAGGAGTAACACCGTCCAGCAACGTTCCACTCTGTGCTATGTACGAATTTGGATTGATGAAGTTCATCGTGTAATCAAAGTTTGACTCAACCGAATCAGACGTCACGTTAGATGCTTCTACGCTACCGAATAATTTTTCACTAACTGCAAACTCATATCCCAATCTTAAGCTCTTGCTGTCTGTGAGACGAGAATCAGCATCACTAGATGAGCGCAAGAATGGAGCACCTCGACCATCAGCAACACCAGCTTCACTCGACGCTTCGAATTGCAATGGGGTGAAGGTTCCTTGTGTTACTAATACTGCAGAGCCTAAGTCTTGCGTACCGCCAGAACCTAATAAAGTTCCTAGGTCTACTGTTTCAAATGCAGTGAAATTTGCATTATCACCTGGCGTGCGAACACCACCAGTCACAGAGTTATCACTATTACCTTGAAGCCTGCTAATGTTTGAAGCCTGAGCTCTATGCCCTTCTTCACGACGTTCTTGATCATTGAAGATGGCGTCAAAGTAAAACTTAGAAGTATCATTCGGCGCCCACTCAAAAGAGGTAGCCAAGTTTGTTGTTTCATACTCCTGATTAGTAAGCACTTGGTTCAAGAACTGAGCGCCCAAGAAATGAGTAACCCCATCTGGACAGGTACTCGGTGCGCCTTCAACTCCACAAAGAGTCAAATTGTCACGGTCCGTACGAGGACGAAAATGGCTTACATCTGATTCTGTGTAGCTCCCACTAATAACGAAACCGAATTCTCCAGCATCTGATGACCAGGTATCTCCCCATGCGCCAGAGATTCTTGGTGCCGTACTCTCATCAGAAAGACTGCTTGTTTCCCCCTGAATACGAACAGAACCTAGAGTCTCTTCCAAATCAAGCGGTCGAATGGTTTTGAGATTAATAACACCACCCAAAGCTCCTTCAATTGTCTTAGCTTCAGGTGCTTTAGCAACTTCAACAGCTGAAATTATAGAGGCATCTACATCTTCAAAATCAATACCTGTACGCCCACTACCTGATCCCACAGTGGCTACACCGTTTATCAGTGTAATGTTAGAACCAGTACCTCGAATTTGAACGCCAGTACCAACACCCGCTTCGCGAGTTATTTGAATACCAGGTAAGTTCTCTAATACCTCGGCCAAGTTTTGGTCTGGTAGTTTACCGATGTCATCTGCTTGAATCACTTCGATCAAGTTGTCCGAATCTCGTTTTTCATCTAATGCGCTTTCCAATGCGCTTCTGATGCCAGTTACAACAATTTCTTCAAGTTCTTGTTGAGCGTAGCTATTCGTTGATACAAATGTTAGTGACGCTGCCGCCACAGATAAAAATACCTTGGAATGACGCCACATATTATATGGATTCATAATCTCCTCCGAAAATTAACCTGTAAATCACAGTGTGATCTTTAGATTTTTGGGTTTTTTTTAACTTCTTTTTGACTCATCCAAAATATGAGCGCCAACCCTCTCTAGGGAATAAAACTCACTTTTAGACTGACAGTATGCGATTCAAACAAATATAGCCGATAATGTCAATCAATTTGTATTACCAACAATGAATATTATTACAATACCATTGTCAGAATTTGTAAGACCAAACAGTCAAATGTATATGTAAAAAGATGTTAAACTTTGCTTTACACCCAATAAAACAAATATAAAACAAGGGTTTAAAGAATCTTATGCGCTCATTTAAACATAATTTATTTATATTTTGTCTTATATTTTAATAGACAAAAATCCATTATAATGCCATTTTGAAAAACAAGATTGTAAAACAATTTGTTTCAGTGCTAGTATAAGGAGGGTCAGAACAATATTGGGTTAAAACATAATAAATATGGCAAACAAAGAAAGATTATATATAACAGTCTTTAATGAAATCTCTTCACTGATAAAAGACGGTGAGTACCCTGTTGGTAGTCGCTTACCCACTGAAAGAGAACTTGCGGAACGCTTCAAGGTAAGTAGACCAACGATTCGAGAAGCAATTATTGCGCTGGAAGCAAAAGAAGAAGTATCTGTTAAAGCTGGGTCTGGCGTTTATGTTTTAGGTAACAACCTAATCAATGATGACTTTAGTCGTGAAATTAGTGCCTTTGAATTACTTGAAGCCCGAGTACTGCTAGAAGGCGAAGCTGCTGCTTTAGCTGCTCATATGAGAACAGAAGAAGAAGTAACTGCCCTAGAAGAAGCGCTGAAAAGCATTGAAAAAGAAGACATTGAAGACAACACTTCCGCCGGTGCTGACCGCCAGTTCCACACCATTATTGCGCAAGCCACCCATAATCGGGTAATACTGAAACAAATACAGTTCCTATGGGATATCCAAGAAAATTTAGGGCATATTAAAGCTGCTCATCAATCGGTTTGTATCAAAGAAAGAGATTCACGAATTACCGACCATAAAGCAATTTTTAATGCCATTGCCTCCGGTGACTCTAATGCGGCAAGAGAATCAATGCGCAAGCATTTTAGAGATTTATTGCAAGCCATGCATGAAGAAACAGAACGCCAGGCGGTAGAAGCAGCGCAGAAAAAAGTGTCCGAAATGCGAGAACGTTTCTCACTTGGCGGTTTAGTTAGTTCATAGAAACGCCCTAACACTGATCATTAAGCAGCCTAAGAATCAGCTGCATAGATATATAATTTTTTTCTAAGCCTTAATTACGTCAATTAAGCATGTAATCTCAATGTCAGGATTAGCCAACATTCGAGTCGTGCTAGTACGCACTTTTCACCCAGGCAATATCGGCTCGGCGGCACGCTCCATGAAAACCATGGGATTAACAGATTTATGCTTAGTTCAGCCTAAAGATTACCCGCACCCAGAAGCAACAAAAATGGCCGCTGGTGCCGCGGGAATGCTTAATAACGTACAAATTTTCGATTCTGTTACTGATGCAATTTCTGATTGTACGGTAATCGTTGCAAGTACGGCGCGACCTCGAGCTTATGATCTGCCTGAACTAACACCTGAACATGCCGCAAATCTATTAGTTCAAGGCGCTAAATCAACCCCAGTAGCATTGTTGTTTGGACCAGAAAGAATGGGCTTGCACAATGATGATATCTGCCATGCTAAATATCGTGTCACTATTCCGGCTAACCCTGAATACAGCTCATTGAATATGGCGGCAGCGGTACAAATATTAAGCTATGAAATATATAAATCATCGCTCGCTTTGGACGACTCCGCTGCAACCATACATGCAGATAAAAAGCCTCGAGAACTGCCCAGCTCAGAAGACGTTGAACGTTTACATAAGCACTTAGAAACCGTGTTAACAGACATCAAATTCTTACGTCGTCATAGTGGCGAAACTATGCAGCGCATTCGTCACTTGCTTTCCCGCGCTGAACCCGATGTGCTTGAAACAAATATTATTCGGGGCATTTTGTCATCAATTGAAAAAGCACTCAACAAGAAACACTAACATTGCACAGAATCGATACTAATACCATGACATATTCACCCTAAGCCATTAGAATAAGCGGCATAACCGCAAAATGCGGATCTGTGATATAAATTTAAGCGATGACTCAAATAAGACATAATTGGACACGAAATGAAGTCCTAGATCTCATACAACTGCCTTTCAACGATTTGTTGTTTAAGGCACAGTCTGTTCATCGCGAGTTTCATAACCCTAACGAAGTACAAATCAGTCGCTTATTGTCCATTAAAACCGGTCGATGCCCAGAAGACTGTGCTTATTGCCCGCAAAGCATTCGGTTTAATACCGGGCTAAAAGAAGAAGAGTTGTTAGAGCTTGAAGGAGTTATCAATGAAGCCAAACAAGCGAAAGAATCTGGCGCTACTCGATTTTGTATGGGCGCCGCCTGGCGTAGTCCAAAAAATCGCGACATGCCACTGCTCACCGAGATGGTCAAACAAGTCAAAGAGTTAGGAATGGAAACCTGCATGACGTTGGGAATGCTAACGCCTGACCAAGCAAAAGAATTTGCTGAAGCCGGACTGGATTACTACAACCATAATCTCGATACATCAGAAGAGCATTACGAAAAAATTATTAGCACTCGCACTTATCAAGATCGTCTTGATACGATTCAGAATGTACAAAATGCCCAAATCAAAGTATGTAGTGGCGGCATTCTCGGGCTTGGCGAACAAGAACATGATCGAGCTGGTTTGCTTATGCAATTAGCCAACTTGTCGCAACATCCTGATTCAGTGCCGATCAATCAATTAGTCAGAGTCGAAGGCACGCCGCTTGCTGACAACCAAGACCTAGATTCTATCGATTTTATCCGTGTAATTGCTGCCGCACGTATCATGATGCCAAAAGCATCTGTGCGTTTGTCTGCTGGGCGTGAAGAAATGAGCGATGAAATGCAAGCAATGGCATTCTTTGCCGGGGCTAATTCAATCTTTTATGGTGATAAGCTGTTGACCACCGATAATCCCGGTGAGAATCATGATACTGCCCTATTCCAGAAATTAGGCATATCTGCGCAAGCAATCACTCAAACAAGTTCCGATCAACCACAATCATCTACAATCATTGTCGAGCCAGGCAACCCAGATGTAAGTTCTAATAAAATTGTTGTTGAAACGCCGCAAATTGCTAGAGCTTAAACTACAAGCTAACGCTTAATCTAAAATAGCCAGAGCTTGAATGACTAATACAAGAACAGCGTAACGGATTGTTATGAATGGCAGCGATTTTGATCAACAACATCTTTGGCACCCGTATAGTCCACCTCCCAGCCCTAATTTAAATAAAAATCCCGTCGTCAAAGAGGCAGATGGTGTTTACCTGACATTAGAAGACGGCAATAAGGTCATTGATGCTATGTCATCTTGGTGGTGCACAATCCACGGCTACAATCATCCGGTTATCAATCAAGCGCTTAAGTCTCAAATCGATAAACTATCGCATGTTATGTTCGGCGGACTAACACATGAACCTGCCATCGAGCTCGGTGAGAAACTACTCGCCATTTCGCCAGACTCTTTAAACACTATTTTCTATTCAGACTCTGGCTCAGTAGCGGTCGAAATTGCCCTAAAAATGGCTGTGCAATATCAATTTGCTGTTGGCAAACAAGACAAATACAAATTTCTAACTGTGCGTTCTGGCTACCATGGCGACACGTGGAAAGCCATGAGTGTTAGCGACCCCGTGACCGGCATGCATCATTTATTCAGCGGTGCATTACAGGCCGAATATTTTGTTTCGCAACCACCCATCAAGTATGGTAAGACTTGGAATGACGATCCAACCGAGAATGGTTTACAAGAATTATCGGATGCACTGGCTAACAATGCCGAACATATCGCTGCGTTAATTCTGGAACCCGTTGTACAAGGTGCAGGAGGCATGTACTTTTATCACCCTGAATATCTAAATGCATGCCGTAAGTTATGTGATGATCACGACATACTATTAATTTTCGATGAAATTGCGACTGGCTTTGGCCGCACCGGAAAGTTGTTTGCCACTGAGCACACCGATATTCAACCCGACATTTTATGTCTTGGTAAATCCATCACTGCGGGTTATTTATCATTCGCAGCGACACTTTGCTCAGATCGAATCAACAATGTTATTCGCAATGGAGAGCCGGGTGCGTTTATGCATGGGCCGACATTTATGGCTAATCCATTAGCCTGCAGTGCCGCGATTGCCAGTTTAGATCTACTCGCAAGTACGCCATGGCAGCAATGTGTTCAAAGCATAGAGCAACAGCTAAACACTGAATTATCACCAGCGATAGAGTTACCGAATGTCGCCGATGTTCGCGTTATGGGCGCTATTGGTGTAATCGAAATGCAGCATCGGGTGGACCCAGCTATCGCCCAATCAATGTGTACCGAATTAGGTGTTTGGCTACGACCTTTCGCGAAAAACATCTACTGTATGCCACCGTATATTAGCTCGCCCGATCAACTGAGTAAGATCAGCGGAGCGATGCTCAAATTAGCAAAAATAGCGTAAACTCTCAGACATGAAATTTGCTAATTTAAGCAAGGCACTCTCTGAGCTGAAAAAAAATAACGCCTTTCGGCAAGCCCGAACATTTGATGTGAATGGCTATGCAATCAAAATTAATGACTCCCAACTCATTAACTTTTCCAGTAATGACTACCTTGGCTTAGCGGGCAATAGAGATCTGCAAACTCAGTTCTTCGAACAGGCGGATATGGCAAAAAACAATTGGATGAGCGCCTCTTCCTCTCGCCCACTAACCGGCACAAACTCAAGTCATACTCAGCTAGAGTCATTACTGGCCAACTCATATGGCAAAACTAAAGCACTGCTATTTAACAGTGGATACCATGCGAATACAGGCATATTACCTTCGATCACTGACGAACAAGATCTGATCTTGGCTGATAAATTTGTGCACGCTAGCTTGATAGATGGTCTTAGGCTCGGCAATGCAAAGTTTAAACGCTTCGCGCATAATAATCTCGAACATCTTTCCCAATTGTTAAGCACCTATCGCGATCAATATCGTAATGTGTGGATTGTCTCTGAGTCGATTTTCAGCATGGATGGCGACATCGCACCATTGGCCGATTTAGTCGCGCTTAAAAACAAGCATCAGTGCTCTTTGTATTTAGACGAAGCTCATGCGATCGGCTGCCTTGGTAAAAATGGCCTTGGTTTGGCAGAGCAATTAAATCTTATAGAAGAGGTTGACCTGATTATCGGCACCTTTGGCAAAGCCCTTGCTGGTTGTGGTGGATTTGCGGTCGGCAATCAAACTCTAATTGAGAGTATGATTAATTTCTCAAGATCTTGGTTATTCTCTACTGCACTACCGCCGATTAATATCGAATGGAATTTATTTATTTGGCAACAACTCGCAAGTTTTAATCACGAACGTGAAAATTTGTCCAAACTCGGTTATTTATTCAAATCGGGGCTAGAAAAGAGCAACAAAGAATTCTTAGGCGACTCACATATAGTCCCGGTTCTTGAATCGGGCAATGAGCATGTCGTCGCTCTTTCATCCAGTCTAGAAACGAAGGGCATTTTAGCCATGCCAATCCGTTCACCAACCGTCCCTAAAGGCGCTGAACGTATTCGTTTCTCACTTACCGCAAATATGACGGAAGAGTCTGTCTCACATTGCTTAGACTGTATAAATGATTGCTAACTGGTTGCGCCATACCGAGTCGGCCAGCAAGCTTATCGTCTTTTTCAATGGCTGGGGTTTTGCACAGAATGTCGTTGCGCATTTAAAAATCAATGCCGATACAAACCTACTTGTGGTGTCAGACTACCGAGATCTCGATTCTAACTTAATTGATTTCGAACCCTATAAACATCGCTCAGTAATTGCTTGGTCATTTGGCGTCGCGAATTATGCTGCTTGGCAACAAACCAGGCCTGATATTTTTGACACTAAAATTGCGATAAACGGCACGCTACAAGGTGTGAATCGTCAATTAGGTATCCCTAAAAAAGTCGTTCAACACACTATCGACACACTGAACATGGAAAGTTATCGAGAGTTTTTGAATCGCTGTTTTAACGCCACTTGTATTTCTGATTTGGCAAATCTTACGCCTGCTATTTCTGACTCAGAGCTTGAGATCAAAAAACATGAGTTGCAATCGATTAAAAACCGCGATTACTCGAAAAACCAAACAAGCAAATGGGATCATATTTGGATTAGCAAACAAGATAGGATATTCCCTTGTAAAAACCAGATACGCGCCTGGCAAGATCATCAATACTCGATAATTGATGCAGCCCATGCACCTTTCTCCTTATGGACTGATTGGCAAGATTTACTAAGCTCATCTTGAGGAATACCAAAATAGTCGTTTTAGTCGCTTGCTTAAATGAGCGTGTATTAAGACAATAGACGAATGGGTTCTCAGACAAAAATTTTGCACTCGTTTCATCGCGCCTTAGACAGTTATAACGAACATGCCATTGTACAAAGAGACAGTGCTGCTAATTTGGTTATGCATTTGCTAAATAGCGGCTGCAAACCATCTCTTAATCGCGTTTTTGAGTTTGGTTGTGGTACAGGCTTTCTTACCGAACACTTGACTCGTCAGTTCAAGATAAATGAATTTATTGCGAATGATCTAGTGCAAGACTGTCAGGCGTATTTGCCAAAACCGGAGATACAATTTATTGCTGGCGACGTTGATGACATTGCTATTCCGGATCAGAGTGACTTAATTTGTTCGGCTTCTTGTGTGCAGTGGTGTGAAGACCTACCCAGGCTCTTGAATAAACTAGCAAAAGCAATAAGAGATGATGGCTTCTTGGCAATTAGCAGTTATTCTACCGGCCATTTTAAAGAACTTGTTACGCTCCAAAATGCTACAAATACTGATAGACAAGAATTAAATTATTGGACAGAGCAAACATGGAAAGAACACCTTGAATCATATTATGTGGTGAAAAATATCAGTAGCGAAGAATCCATTATTTGGTTTAATTCAGTTAGGGAAATGTTATTGCATTTACGATTAACTGGCGTCAATGGCATTGCTGGGCAAACATGGAATCAACAGAATTTGAAAAATTTCGAAAACAGCTATCGTGAAAACTTTGAAGTAGACGGTAAAGTACCGTTGACCTATAAACCAATTTATATAATTGCCCGCAAACAGACCTAAGCATCGTCGACTAACATGACAACCATATTTATCACTGGCATTGATACAGACGTAGGTAAATCTGTTGCCTGCGGAGCGCTGGCCAATAGCTTGCTGCAATCTGGTCATCATGTTTTCACCCAAAAATGGGTCGAAACGGGCTGCGATATGGTTTCACAAGACCTTGAGACACATGCAGAAATTGCGCAAACTCAATTTAATACCAGCGCTCAAGATCTGCATTCGCCTTATCGTTTCGAGTATCCGGCTTCGCCTCATTTATCAGCTGAATTAGCAAACAGTGAAATTGATACTGACTATCTTGTAGCACAAACTAAAGAACTTGAAACTCAATGCCAGCACCTGTTAATTGAAGGCGCAGGTGGGTTGTGTGTGCCGCTCAATAAAAGCACGCTGCTAATCGACCTAATTAAACAGCTTTCATTATCAATAATACTCGTTACCTCTAGCAAACTAGGCTCGATCAATCATACAATTTTATCGTTGAAAACGTGCCAGCAATACAATATCGACGTTAAGGCATTGATTTATAACCACTTTCCCAGAAAAGACGATATTATTTTCAATGACTCGCGAGAGACACTGCAAGCGTATTTGAGAACTAACAATCAATCTACCCTGTGGTTGGAGTTGGAGCAAAATAGCAAGCAAATCGCGCTATCAAACCGTCAAATAGAACAATTATTGTGTTAACAACCATTACATTACTTGCCAGTTAGAATAATAGGCTTACAATGATAGATAAGTCTGTATTGGTGTCTGGCTTTAAGTAGACCCATGACTCAATATTGCGGAACTCACTTTTTCTATTTGCTTTAATTTATCTATTATGAAAAGAGTCATATTCAACCGCAAAGGCGGTGTTGGAAAATCGACAATTACCTGTAATTTAGCGGCGATTGCAGCAGAATCAGGGAAAAAAGTACTGGTGGTTGACTTAGATCCGCAAGCAAACACCACAAGCTACCTTGGCCACAGCGGTAAAGACAATGTGGTAGGCATTGCTGAATTCATGGAATCAACCATTAGCCGTAATTACCGAGAATTTGGTGCTGATGACTATATTCGTAAGACAAGGTTTGACAACTTATCATTGATTTCAGCCAGTTATTCCTTGGTTGATCTTGAAAACAAACTGGAGTCCAAACATAAAATTTATAAATTACGTGATTTTCTCGTGGGTCTAGATGACGAATTTGATCAAATTTATATTGATACACCGCCTGCGCTTAATTTTTTCACTTTGTCAGCCTTAATTGCCGCAGATCGATGTCTGCTACCTTATGATTGTGATGTGTTTGCGCGCGAAGCGATGATTGATCTAACTGAAGAATTAGAAGAAATCATTGAAGATCATAATCCTGATCTTATTATTGAAGGTGTGATCGTTAATCAATTTCAGGCTCGAGCTAAATTACCTCAAGCCGCAGTTAAGCAATTACAAAAAGACAAATTTAAATTGCTCAAACCGTTTATTTCATCTTCGGTGAAGGTAAAAGAATCGCATGCAACCAATACTCCATTAATTCATTTAGATAGAAAACATAAAGTCACGCAAGAATTTGTGGACCTATATAAAACATTAAATAAGAAACGCCGTGCCAAAAGTTAGGCGATAAATATTACGAGAAGAGACCGTTGATCATAAAAATGACTAAAGCGTTAGAGCGAAAAATGGATAAGGCGCAATCCTATAAAGAGTGGAGCGACGCGGCTAATGCGCATGATGCGCGTACTGGCTTAGATAAATGGAAAAAGAAAGACGAAACACGACGTTATGATTACAAGTCGATTCGCAAACGGGTTGACCTATTAAAATCCTTACGGCGAGCAAACGATAATCACGGATTACTGTTTGCCTTAAACGAAGGCATACATGGCAACCTTGGCGGCATGGGTCGTGCAGATTTATATGAACAAGCAAAATTTGGCACGAAACGTCTTATCGATGAATATTCAAAAGAAGTATCGCGTTGCCTAGAACACCTAGCTAAGCCAAGATTAAAAGGCGTTAGCGTCGAAGAAAAGGTCGATTTTTTCCATCGAGCACAACACTGTTTTGGCCGTTCGGCTTTTTTAATGAGCGGCTCAGGAACATTTTTATTCTTTCACATTGGTGTACTAAAAACCCTTTGGCAACAAGAGCTTATCCCTGAAATCATTTCAGGCTCAAGTGGCGGCGCGATCATCGCAGCCATCGCTGGCACAAGACAACACAAAAAATTGGGCGAAATTTTTGAACCTGAGTTTATTGATCTAGAATTAGAACTTCGATCGATTTTAAACAAGCTCTCGATTGTCGGAAAAAGCAAAATTGATCAAAAAGACTTTGAAGAAACCATCGCAAAAGTAATTCCTGATCTGACCTTTGCGGAAGCTTACGAAATTTCTGGCCTGCACATTAATATCTCTATTGCACCAGCAGAAAAACATCAAAAGTCTCGCTTATTGAACTCAATCACCTCACCGAATGTGATGCTGCGTGAAGCAGTATTAGCCTCTTGCTGTATTCCAGGCGTTTTTGAACCTGTCGCCTTAGCCGCTAAAAATGTTGACGGCGAACGCGTTCCTTACTTGCGAACTCGCAAATGGGTTGATGGCTCGTTGAGTGATGACTTACCTATGAAACGCTTATCTAGATTGTATGGGGTTAACCATTTTATTGTTAGCCAAACAAACCCGCTCGCACTGCCGTTTATCAGCTCTGAGAAAAAGCGCCGCGGCTTCTTAGGCACACTTAGTTCAACCAGCTTAAAGACAGTTAAAGACTGGGGTTTGGCTGCCTCTTATCTGGCACAGAAACCGTTGAAGTCAGACTCGTATTTCAGCAAATTACTCAACGGTTATATTTCTATCGTGTCTCAATCGTATACAGGTGATATCAATATTTTGCCATCAAAACGGTTTTTAAATCCGACCAAAGCGCTTTCAGCACAATCCAATAAAGAAATATTAAAACTCATTGCCGACGGTGAAAAATCAACCTGGCCCTGTGTCGAAAAGATTCGCATCCAAACACACATCAGCCAAACCTTGGATAGAATCGTTAAAAAACTAGACAAAGATATGCTCAGAAAAACTAAACGAGCCGAAGCAAAGAGTAATTTAAAACTTGTCAAACGCGCCTAAGCGCGTTCAACTAGAAATGATCATTGTCATTAATCTTGAGATTATTAATTTTTGTTTTACCCAACACCTTTAGTAACAGATTTCGACATGATTTAAGTATTGGGTATAAAATTGATGATGCTCGCCTTGATTTGAATACCCAATAATTGATTCGATTAAAAAGACCAGATCGGCTACCCATTAATGCAAGCGTGTGGACTGCATCAGCGCCAAAATAAACTTGCTCACCCACTTTCAATACCATTCCTTGATCAATATCGAGACCTAATGATGTAATCTCGCGTAGAACATGACTATCTTGCCTTGCATCAACAAGCCGTAAATCGCCAACACTTTCACGAATATTAACCACCTGACTAAATGCATTACAAGCTGGGCATTCTTTATCGTAGACCAGAAATATTTCTGGCCGATGCGCTTGTAAATTTTTATCTTTCAAATTAAAAAAGAAGTATCCTCAACCTAGCCTACTTCTTCTTTAATTTATCAGTCAGTTCATCTACTTTTTTAGCCGCTTCTTTTAAGCGCCCTTGAATATCGACCACCGAGGATAAACTACCACCAAAGCGTTTTTTGAATTCTTCTACGCGATCTTCAAGTGTATTACGGCCTTTTTTGACTGTTTCTTCAAGATCGTTTTGCATTGAATCTCCACGCTTGACCAATTCTTGAAAGATCTTCTGTCCTTCTGCATTTATCGCCGAATAGCGGTCTTGCATGCTGTCTACTCGCTCTGAAATTTCGCTGAATGTTTTTGCATAGGCTCCTAATCCTGCAAGCCAAATATTTTTTGCTAAAGCTTCGGCTTTTTCGGCATTAAGACCGTCTAATGCATCTTGTAACTCCGCAAATCGTTTATCTTTTTTGGCAGATGATTTTTTAGACGTTTTCTTGTTAGATTTTCGAGTCACTTTTTTAGCGACTTTTCTTGTTGTTTTCTTAGCAACCTTTTTGCTGACTTTTTTCTTTGCTTTTTTTCCGACTTTTTTACCAAGCTTCTTTTTAGAGGCTTTTTTGCTCACTTTCGCAGTAACTTTCTTAGCAATCTTTTTAGCAACTTTCTTAGCCTTCTTTTTCGTACGTGTTTTTTTTGTGCTGATATCGTTCTTGTTTTTTTTTTTTCAGTTTCTTGTGTCGGCTTTTTTTTTTGTAGCATTTAGTGTATGTTTTGTTCACCTTTTTTATGTGGAAAGAGCAGGGATGAGCACAATACAATATGGAATGACGCCTGCGTAGCAGGTGCGGAGCGAGGGGAGAGCGAGGGTACGTCAGAGGCGACTTTCATGTCGAGATAGGCGCTGGTCATGGTAGAGTTGAGGAAGCTTATCCGGAGGGAGTCTTCTCAGGGGTATACCTGGTACACTTTATCGATAGTGACTTGTTGATGCGAATGTATATATATATTTAATTTTCGTGTTGCTTCGAGTTTTCGCTGTACGTTTTTTTTTGTTGTTGCCCTTTTTGTTGTCTGCTTGGTTGTAAAGAGGGAAAGAGAACAACAACCACTCTACGTATATCGCAGTAGCGACCTAAGTCGTATATGCCATTTGACTAACAATAATAATGCAGCCGTCCGTGCTTGTCTCAGGTTGTCTCCCCCCCCCACCTCCTCCTTTCCTCCTCAGGCGGCAGAGGCAGCAGTGGAGGTGGTGGAGGCGTCTACGGCAGGAACAGCAACAACAACAACCAGGTGGAGCACTCGAGCAACATCAACGGGGGTAACATCCAGTTGATCAAGGCCGTCGTTTGCGCCGGGCTCTACCCCAACGTGACAGTAGCCCCGCCTACTCTCTGCTCCAACTCCTCTGCCGCTAACGCATCTGGCAAGGCTGGGGGTGCTAAGGGGGGAAAGTCGTCTGGGGGAG
>CALLIL010000059.1 GCA_938009755.1 uncultured Marinomonas sp. | reverse complement strand
ATGCAACGTCAAGCGGTTCCAACATTACGTGCTGATAAGCCGCTTGTTGGTACAGGTATCGAACGTCGTCTAGCGATTGACTCTGGTGTAACCATCATTGCCAAGCGTGGCGGTACAATCGATTACGTTGATGCATCTCGTATCGTTGTTAAAGTAGCAGATGATGAATTAGTTGCCGGCGAAGCGGGCATCGACATCTACAACTTAACAAAATACACACGTTCTAACCAAAATACATGTATTAACCAGAAACCGACGTGTCGACCAGGCGAGCCAATTGTTCGCGGTGACGTATTAGCCGATGGTCCATCGACTGATATGGGTGATTTAGCACTTGGCCAAAACATGAAGATTGCCTTCATGCCTTGGAATGGTTTTAACTTTGAGGATTCAATCCTTATTTCTGAAAACCTAGTTAAAGAAGACGTCTACACAACGATTCACATTGAAGAGTTAACTTGTGTAGCTCGTGATACCAAACTCGGTTCTGAAGAAGTAACACGTGATATTCCAAATGTTGGCGAGCATGCCTTAGGTCGTCTTGACGAAGCGGGTATTGTTTATGTAGGCGCCGAAGTGAAAGGCGGCGACATCTTAGTTGGAAAAGTGACACCAAAAGGTGAAACACAACTGACTCCTGAGGAAAAACTACTGCGTGCAATTTTCGGTGAAAAAGCGTCTGACGTGAAAGATACTTCATTACGCGTACCTTCTTCGATGAAAGGTACGGTTATTGATGTGCAAGTATTTACCCGTGACGGTGTCGAAAAAGATACTCGTGCATTAGCTAATGAAGAATCTGAATTAGCCAGCATACGTAAAGACTTAAACGATCAATTCCGTATTGTTGAAGAAGATACTTATGCGCGTATTGAAGCTTTATTAAAGAACAAAGAAGTTGTTAAAGGCCCAGATCTTAAGAAAGGTCAAAAAGTGACGCAGGCTTATCTAGAAGAGTCTGATCGAACTAAGTGGTTTGAAATTAGCCTTAAAAATGCGGACGCTGCTGACAAGCTT
This sequence comes from uncultured Marinomonas sp., assembly GCA_938009755.1. Classification (GTDB taxonomy): domain Bacteria; phylum Pseudomonadota; class Gammaproteobacteria; order Pseudomonadales; family Marinomonadaceae; genus Marinomonas. The sequence continues at coordinate 6,591 of CALLIL010000059.1, read as the reverse complement.
GAGCAATTACAAGAAAGCTTGGCAAATCAACGTAAATACTTTGATGAACTGTTTGATGAGAAGCGTGGCAAGCTAGAAGCCGGTGATGATTTGGCACCGGGTGTTTTGAAAATGGTTAAAGTATTCGTCGCAGTTAAGCGTCGTTTACAGCCAGGTGACAAAATGGCGGGTCGTCATGGTAACAAAGGTGTTATTTCTAAGATTGTTCCAGTAGAAGACATGCCTTTTATGGAAGACGGAACCACGGTTGATATCGTACTTAACCCATTGGGCGTACCTTCGCGTATGAACGTTGGACAGGTACTCGAGACTCACTTAGGTTGGGCTGCGGCTGGACTTGGTAAGAAAATCGATACGATGTTACGTGAGCAAAAGTCTGCTAAGCAGATGCGTGATTTCTTAGGTAAGGTCTATAACACCAGCGGTAAAGTAGAAGATTTAAGCCAGTTAAGCGATGATGAGGTCATTGAAATGGCCGGCAATCTACGTGGTGGTGTGCCGATGGCAACACCGGTATTTGATGGTGCGGCTGAATCCGAAATCAAAAATATGCTGGAGTTAGCTGACTTGCCTACATCAGGACAAACTAACCTTTTTGATGGACGTACAGGCGAAATGTTTGATCGCCCAGTCACGGTTGGATATATGTATATCTTGAAGTTGAATCACTTGATTGATGACAAGATGCATGCTCGTTCAACAGGCCCATATAGTTTGATTACTCAGCAGCCGCTGGGTGGTAAAGCGCAGTTTGGTGGTCAACGTTTTGGTGAGATGGAGGTATGGGCACTTGAAGCTTATGGTGCAGCCTACACCTTGCAAGAAATGTTAACGGTTAAGTCCGATGACGTGAGTGGTCGAACTAAGATGTATGAAAACATTGTTAAGGGTAATTATCAGGTTGAAGCAAATATGCCTGAGTCCTTCAACGTGCTGGTTAAAGAGATCCGATCTTTAGGTCTCAATATCGAGCTTGAAGAAGACGCGACTAATTAATCACCCTGAACAGACGAGGATATAAATAATGCAAGATTTACTAAATCTATTTAAGCAACCAGGTATCGTTCATGATGACTTTGATTCTATTCGAGTCACTATTGCATCACCTGAGAAAATTCGTTCTTGGTCATTTGGTGAAGTAAAAAAGCCAGAAACTATTAACTATCGAACGTTTAAGCCTGAGCGCGACGGTTTATTTTGTGCCAAATTGTTTGGCCCAATTAATGACTATGAGTGCTTGTGTGGTAAGTATAAACGCCTTAAGCACCGTGGTGTTGTCTGCGAAAAATGCGGCGTTGAAGTTACTCTAGCTAAGGTACGTCGTGAGCGCATGGGTCATATCGACCTAGCTTGTCCAGTTGCGCATATCTGGTTTTTGAAGTCGCTACCATCACGTCTAGGTCTAATGCTCGATATGACTGTGCGCGAAATTGAGCGTGTGCTTTATTTCGAAGCCTACATCATTATTGATCCAGGCATGACGCCATTAGAGCCTAAAACATTGATGACCGAAGAGGCTTACCTAGATGCGGTTGAGCAATACGGTGATGAGTTCAAAGCCGGCATGGGCGCGGAAGCGATCAAAGAGTTGCTTGATGACGTTAATATAGTGCGCGAAATCACACAATTACGTGATGACTTAGCGGCCACTGGTTCTGAAACAAAAATCAAAAACATCACCAAGCGTCTAAAAGTATTAGAGGCTTTTCACGCTTCTACCAATGATCCGCGCTGGATGATTATGGAAGTACTACCAGTTCTTCCACCCGATCTTCGTCCATTAGTTGCACTTGACGGTGGTCGATTTGCGACTTCTGATTTGAACGATTTATATCGTCGTGTCATCAACCGTAATAATCGTTTACGTCGACTACTTGATTTAAATGCGCCAGACATCATTGTTCGTAATGAAAAACGAATGCTGCAAGAATCAGTTGATGCGTTGTTAGATAACGGCCGTCGTGGTAAAGCGATTACTGGCGCAAGCAAGCGCCCACTAAAATCTTTGGCCGATATGATCAAAGGTAAACAGGGTCGTTTCCGTCAAAACCTACTTGGTAAGCGTGTTGACTACTCGGGTCGTTCAGTAATCGTGGTTGGTCCAACATTAAAACTACATCAATGTGGTTTACCGAAGAAAATGGGTCTTGAGTTATTCAAGCCATTCATCTTCAATAAGCTTGAGTTACGTGGACTATCAACAACCATTAAACAAGCCAAGAAGCTGGTAGAAGCTGAAACGCCTGAAGTTTGGGATATTCTCGAAGAAGTGATTCGTGAGCACCCAATCATGTTGAATCGCGCACCAACCTTACACAGACTCGGCATCCAAGCCTTTGAGCCAGTGTTAATTGAAGGTAAAGCGATTCAGTTGCACCCACTTGTCTGTACAGCTTACAACGCTGACTTTGATGGTGACCAAATGGCGGTACACGTGCCATTGTCTATTGAGGCGCAACTTGAAGCTCGTACCTTGATGATGTCAACCAACAACATTTTATCGCCTGCCAACGGTGATCCAGTGATTGTGCCTTCGCAAGATATCGTTTTAGGTCTTTATTATATGACTCGTGAAATGATCAATGTGCAAGGCGAAGGTAAAGTCTTTAGTGGCATTGATGAAGTGCGTCGAGCTTATGATGCAAAGCAAATAGCCTTACATGCCAAGATTAAAGTACGTATTCGTGAAGCGACTTACGACCCTGAAACAGGCGAGAAAGTAGTCACTCATAAACTCACCGATACGACTACTGGACGTGCTTTGCTGTCTGAGATTCTGCCTGACGGTTTACCATTTGCAACGCTCAATCAGAAGATGAAAAAGAAAACTATTTCTGAAGCCATCAGCGCGTGTTATCGCAATGTTGGAATGAAAGAAACGGTTATCTTTGCTGACCAATTAATGTATACCGGATTCCGCAATGCGGCTTTAGGTGGTATCTCAATTGGTGTTGAAGACATGGTTGTACCAGGTGAAAAACCTGAAATCATTGATGAAGCTGAATCTGAAGTTAAAAATATTCAGGAGCAATATTCTTCTGGTTTATTAACAGACGGTGAGCGTTATAACAAAGTTGTCGATATCTGGACGCGAACGTCTGAAAATATTGCTAACAAAATGATGGATAACCTCGGTTTTGATGAGGTTAATGACGCTGAAGGTAATACGGTTGAGCAAGAATCATTTAACTCAATTTACATGATGGCCGACTCAGGTGCTCGTGGTTCACACGCGCAGATTCGTCAGTTATCAGGTATGCGTGGTTTGATGGCTAAACCGGATGGATCAATTATTGAAACACCGATTACAGCTAACTTCCGCGAAGGTCTAAACGTATCCCACTACTTTATTTCGACTCACGGAGCACGTAAAGGGTTGGCGGATACGGCATTGAAAACAGCAAACTCGGGTTATCTAACTCGACGTTTGGTTGATGTTTGTCAAGACTTGGTTGTTACCGAAGTTGATTGTGGTACTGAAAATGGTGTACTTCGTAAAGCACTCGTGCAAGGTGGTGATGTTGTTATCGGCCTACGCGATCGTGTTTTAGGTCGTACCGTGATTGGTGATGTGATCAGTAATGTTGACGAGTCAGTTGTGGTGCCTGATGGCGAAATGATTGATGAAAAATATTTCGAAGGCATTGAAGAGCACAATATTGATGAGGTAATGGTTCGTTCTGCTGTGACTTGTGATACCCGTTATGGCATCTGTTCTAAATGTTATGGTCGCGATTTAGCACGTGGACATTTAGTCAATCGTGGTGAGGCGGTCGGTGTTATTGCTGCTCAATCAATCGGTGAACCTGGTACACAGTTGACCATGCGTACTTTCCATATTGGTGGTGCGGCAACAGCAGGTGCCTCGGTCTCAAATATTGAAGTTAAGAACAACGGTAGTATTAAACTGTCTAACTTACGATCAGTACAAAACTCAAACAAGCAACACGTTGTGGTTGCGCGTTCGGGTGAATTAATTGTACAAGATCAACGTGGTATTGATCGAGAGCGTTATAAGCTTCCTTATGGCGCGATTCTACAGGTGAATGATGGTGACGAGATCGAAGCTGGTCAAGTTGTTGCAACCTGGGATCCACATACTCACCCAATCGTAACTGAGGTTGGCGGTAAGATTAAGTTCTCTGAAATGACTGAAGGTATGACGGTTATTAAACAGACGGATGATCTAACCGGTGTCACCAGTTACGAAATTATTGACCCATCTGAGCGTCGTGGTTCTGCACGAGATCTGAAACCAATGATTGAATTGGTGGACGGCAAAGGCAAACCAATCACGATTGGAGAAACAGACGTTCCTGCACGTTATTCATTGCAAGCGGGTGCGATTGTAACGGTTGAAGATGGACAGAAAGTGGGCGTTGGTGATGTACTCGCACGTATCCCGCAAGAGTCATCAAAAACTCGTGATATTACCGGTGGTTTACCACGTGTTGCTGAGTTATTTGAAGCGCGTAAACCAAAAGATGCGGCGATTATGACAACGGCGTCGGGTGTTGTGTCCTATGGTAAAGAAACCAAAGGCAAGCAACGTCTGGTTATTACTGACAAAGATGGCGAAACGCATGAAACTTTGATTCTAAAAGGTCGCACCATTAACGTATTTGAAGGTGAAACCGTAGAAAAAGGTGAAATCGTTGTTGATGGTTCGCCCGTCGCTGAAGATATTCTTGCGCTACGCGGTAAAGAGTCACTGACCAACTACATTGTTGATGAAGTACAAGACGTTTACCGTCTACAAGGTGTAACTATCAATGATAAGCACATCGAAGTGATTGTGCGTCAGATGTTGCGTAAAGTGCGGATTACCGATCCAGGTGAAACCAAACTTCTACCGGGTGAGCAAATAGAGCGCACGCGATTCTTAGAAGAAAATGAAAAAGCAGTCAAAGAAGATATTACACCAGCTAAATCAGTACCTGTATTGCTGGGTATTACTAAGGCTTCATTGACGACTGAGTCATTTATTTCAGCGGCATCTTTCCAAGAGACGACACGCGTATTAACGGAAGCGTCAATCGCTGGTAAAGTTGATCATCTGCGTGGACTTAAAGAGAATGTCGTTGTTGGCCGCTTAATCCCGGCTGGTACTGGCTTAGCCTATCACGAAGAACGTGTTCGACGTCGTCGTGAAGCAGAAGAGAAAGAAGCAGAATTGGCGGCGTTACTAACCCAAGAAACTGCCGAAGCTGAAGCTGCTTTTGATGCTCATGAAGAGACACCAGAAGCCGCTGCTGAGTAGTTTACGCTTCTAACTAGCTTTATGATCAAGCTTGAAAAGCCTCGTAGTTCTGCTACGAGGCTTTTTTTATGTACTATCTATCAGTGTAAATAAACTGCATGAACAATAAGAATAAAACACCGCCTCCCGAGAAACCCAATCCGAATGAATGCTGTGGCAGTGGTTGTAATCCTTGTGTCTTTGATTATTACTATGCAGCACTTGAAAAGTGGCAGCAAGATTGTCAATCTGAAGAAAAAGCGGATACTGAAGACGATAATCCATAAGCAATGCTTACATACGAATTGCTAAATCGCAGTGCTATACTCATCTATCTAACAATTGTAGGGCTATATAATTATGAAAATAAAACTGCCGAATCTGATTACGTTTTTTGTGCTGTGTATTTCCACGCTGTTAATTCAACATGCAAGCGCGCACCATTCATTCATCTCGCACTATAATCCAGGTGCGTCTGTGCAATTAACCGGTGTAGTTACTCAATTCACCTTTAGAAACCCCCATTCTTTTGTGTTTATCGATGTTGAAAATGAACAAGGAGAGAGCACTAACTGGGAAGTAGAGCTTCATTCGCGTGCGGTGCTTTCACGAATGGGCTTAAGTGAGGATAATTTGGCAGTCGGTGACACAATTACAGTAACAGCTTGGCCAAATCGGAAGCCAGATAACCCCTTGGTATTTGGTATTGGCTTCGTGGTTGCCGATGGCACTCAATATGGTCAGCACCCTGAAATAGAAAATGTCGACTCAGTGTATACGCAGGTGGAGGGTATAAATCGAATACAAGGGCGGTGGAAAGTGCCGCTAAGGCGCGCAACAGGCACAGAATCACCATTACCGTTGAATCAAGCAGGTCAGACTGCGGTCGATAATTATGACCCTAAGAAATCTCCTGCCAATACCTGCGAAGTGGTTAATATCCCTACTGCGCTGCATATTCCGTATCTATACAATATAAAAATCGGCACATCGGAAGTCATTATTTATCATGAGATCTTTAATATTGAACGACGCATTCCGATTGGTGAAGAATTTGGCCAATCTGAAGAATCTGGAATGTGGGGATCAGCGCGAGCATCTATTGTCGGTGATGAACTTATTATTGAAAGTAATAAATACCCGGTGTCAGGTTGGGGCTTAGCGCAGGCGGGAGACTCGAACGGATTAGGTAAAGATATTCCATCCAGTAACGAGAAAAAATTACTCGAGCGGTATTCGGTCAGTGAAGATGGACTCACTCTAAGTATTAATTATGAGCTCGACGATACCACTTATTTGGCTGAAACCTATGAAAATTTGGCTACTGCCGATCGAGTATCAGATGATGAGCC
>CALLIL010000058.1 GCA_938009755.1 uncultured Marinomonas sp. | reverse complement strand
CCAGAAAAGATTAATATCAAAAACGCTGAAACAGGCAGTGTTGCTAAAGATGTAAATATGTGGACTTATTGGTCTTTACAAGAAGGCACTTTAGGGGTTGACCCTGATTATCAAAAAACCAATGATGGGAAAATGCCACCTGTTATCCATGTTGATACCGATGCTCCGCTTCATAGTGTTCGTGATGGGTCACTTATTACGGATGAAATGTGGGGGATTTACTACAAACCAGATTACAACTTTGGTGGAGTTCAAGGTGGTGCTGCACCTTACCCTGTTGACAAACCAGCAAATGAAGTCGCTGTTGACCCTTATGGCCCAGAATCACCAGAGTTTATTGTTGGTGATGATTTTACTCATATGTGGGTATCTGCTCTGGCACATTGCCAAGAACGTTTTCAAGACAAATTGCCTATGTATAAAAATGAACCTTCCGGTGGATTAGGTGCATTTACTCCAGATAATTTCCCTGTTTTTGATGTGTTTGCTGAAAACTGCTATATGGTTTTGGACTCTAACCACGGTTATAAGATGCTGGGTGTTGGCAAATTAGTGGCAGAAGAAATTTGCGGAACAAAAACCCGTCTCTTAGAGCCATTCCGCTTCTCTCGTTACGCTGAAGGAAAATTACATCCAGTCTCAAACAGCCCTTTCCCTTGGAGCTAAATGGCTTTTTGTGAAATGAATGAGAACAAAATGAAGGGCTTTAAACTTTAAAGCCCTTCATTTAAATGTATTCAATATGAGGAGATAATCTTGATTGAAAGCAATGAATTACGTAGTGAAGATGTTTTCTTGAAAGTGAAACATTCTATTGAAGAAAGCCAAACAGCCTTTTCGCTTCCACAATCTTTCTATGGAGATGAAAAAATCCACCACGCCGATATGCAGTCTATCTTTTTGAACGATTGGCTTTTTATTGCAAATGAATGTGAATTACCTGACCCCGGTGACTACATAACATTAACCATAGATACAGCCCCTATTCTCATTTTGCGTGATTCAGACAACATCCTTCGCGCTTTTCACAATACTTGTAGGCATCGAGGCTCTATTCTTTGCAAGAAAGAAAAAGGCCATGTAAACAAGTTAGTTTGCCCATATCATCAATGGACTTACGACTTAGATGGCACACTAAAAAATGCCTTGTACATGGCAGAAGATTTCAACAAAGATAACTTTCCACTTAACCCAATACCTCTAGAATGCTTAGAAGGCCTTATTTACATTTGTTTAAGTGACTCGCCACCAGACTTTACTCTATTTCGTGAGACCGTCACCCCTTACATTAAACCCCATCAGCCGAAAAAAACAAAAGTCGTTTTTGAGTCAGTCATTGTAGAAGAAGCCAACTGGAAGCTCGTCATAGAAAATAACCGCGAATGTTACCACTGTGCAGGCTCTCATCCAGAACTCTTAGTCTCTCTCGTCGAGATGGCATTACCAGAAGATGATAGATTTGCTGAAGAATTTGCACTAATGAAAGAAAAAGCGGCTAAATGGGAAAAACTTGGCTTTCCTTACGAGCCAGCCGACGGTGGACAAGAGTTTCGTTGTATCCGCTTACCCTTTCGTAAAGACATTAAATCCATGACGCTTGACGGCGAACTTGCCTGTAAGAAACTGCTTGGCGATTTAGTCGAAGAAGACCTCGGCTCGGTTAGAATGTTTCGTGCACCCAACAACTGGCACCATTTTTTATCCGATCACATTCTTCACTTTCGAGTATTGCCTCTTGGCCCAAACAAAACAGAAGTTCGCACCACTTGGCTGGTTCACGAAGAGGCACTAGAAGGCTGGGACTATGACTTACAAAGATTGTCAGAAGTCTGGTTAGCAACGAACGAGCAAGACAAAGAGCTTGCAGAAAATAACCAAAAAGGCATTTTGTCACCAGCCTATCAACCCGGCCCCTACTCAGCAATATCGGAATTTATGGTGATCAACTTCACTGACTGGTACAAAAATAAACTCAAAAATTATTTAGAAAACCATTCATAAAAGTAAGTAGAAAAATGTCGTCCATCCACTTTCTATAACCAAACGATACAAAAGACAAGTAAGTGTGACCAATACTCCCACAGAGGCAGCAACAATGAAAAAACCACTCTCTATCCCAGTTTACCCCAGTGGGAAAATGACCTTAAAACTTGTTGATATACGCCAAGAAACCAACAATATAAAAACCTTTTTGTTTAATGTTGAACACTTTGAACATCAGCCATTGCGCATGCACCCAGGCCAATCCATTAGTATAAAAATGCTAATAGATAAAAGCCAAAAGGCTGAAGAGTACATCCGCACCTTTACCGTTGCTGGCTTTAAAAACAACCAATTAGAACTCACAATTAAAGCTATAGAAGGTGGATTAGTCACCAACTATATGCACTCTGACCTCAGCATCAATAACATTTTTGAAGCCACAGGCCCTTTTGGTGAATTCTCCATTGTCTACTATCCAAACCAACCATTATTACTGATCGGAGCAGGCAGTGGCTTAACCCCTATTATGGCCATGTTACGATGGTTGCATCAGCGCAAAGAAAACACCGACGTTATTTTTATTCAGCAAAGCAGTACACCGGATGATGTACTTTTCCATAACGAAATAAATACGATCCAACGTGACATGCCTAACTTAACTGTGTATGAGTGTGCGTCAAAAGTGCCGAGTGGCAAGTCATGGAACTCATTACGTGGCAGGCTGAATAGAAAACTCTTATCAGCATTAATACCAGACCTTAGTCTTCGTACGGTATTATGCTGCGGGCCTGAAGGCTTTACAAACACTATTCAGGCTATCTATAAATCAGAAGGTGGCGCCTCTTCAAACTTTCACACAGAAACTTTTGGTTCGCATCAAGCCGCCATAGAAGTCATTGATAACCCGTCATTTATAAGTAATAACGATGCTAATAAGGGCTTTTCCATTACGCTAGACAATTACAGTTTTTTTGCTAACGAAGAGCAAGACCTTGTTACATCGGCTGCAGAAGGAGGCATTCGTATTCCAACCTCATGCCGTGAAGGTAGCTGTGGTACCTGTAAAGTAAAATTAATTTCAGGTGATGTGAAAAGTGAAAATAAAGGTGGATTATCAAAAAAAGAAGAACAAAATGGATTCATTTTAGCGTGTTGTAGCCAGCCACTTTCTAACTTATTACTACATAGGGCCAATAAATAACCTTAACAAAGTTTATTGTGAGACAGCCAGTACTCTAAAATAATTTCCACTAAAGTAAATAAACTAACACCGAGGTTTTCTGTGAAAACATCTGATGCTTCACAACTTATCACTAACATTGGTTTCTTGCTCATTCCCGAATTCTCTATGATTTCATTAGCCTCTTTGATTGAGCCATTGAGAATGGCAAACCAATTAAAAGGCGAAACACTCTATAGTTGGCACATATATGGTGCTGAACAAGAAATTTATGCCAGTAATGGCCTACCCTTCTCGGTGAACCGTACAAAAGAAAATACGTCAGACTTAGATACCTTATTTGTTATCGCTGGAACGAACGTAAAAGACAATAGCAATGCTGAAGATATTCGATGGATCAAAGATATTAGACGACAAGGCGTTCAATTAGGCGCGACCTCGACAGGAACAACCTTACTTGCTCAAGCAGGAATACTAAAACATAGCCGCTGCACTATTCATTGGGAAAACCTTGATAGTTTACTTGAAGAGTTTCCTGATCTTAATGTCACAGGTGAATTGTATGAAGTGGATGACAACATCTATACCTGTGCAGGGGGAGCGGCTGGGCTTGACATGATGCTACATTTAATCAAAACAAAATATGGCAACCAGTTAGCCAAAGATGTTGCTGAGCAATTTATCCATCCTAAAATACGTTCCAGTAATGAAAAGCAAAGAATGAACTTACATCTTCGCTATTCTACAAATAACCCCAAATTATTAGAGTCATTAAAAATAATGCGTAACAATACTGAAGAAATACTAAGCTGCCCTCAAATCAGTCGACTTATTGGGGTTTCTACAAGGCAGTTAGAGCGCCTTTTTAAAGAAAGTTTAAATACCTCACCCTCTGCTTACTATCTACGTATCCGGCTCGAAAAAGCGCATAACCTTCTCACCCAATCAAACTTATCCATACTTCATATAAGTACAGCATGCGGCTTTAGCTCCAGCTCTTACTTTGCACGTTGCTATAAAAATCAATATAAAAATTCACCCAATGAGCAAAGAAAAAAAACAAATAACAAAAGTTAGACTGCTTTCTCATATCCACTCTCTCCACCTCTATTAGTAAACAGCCTGCCGACTTATATCGAGAAAAAAGAAGGACTTAAACGGATTTTTACTTTTGTTTGAAGGTATCTCACTTCATGGCAATACTTTTTTGAGATTCACTCCATATTCAGTGTCAAAATATAAATCAAGGTATCTTAGAGGCTTTATATTGCCTAATGTTCCCGTAATAGATTTCTTAGGTCCAACGCTATATCAGAAAGAGATATGAGACAAAAAAGCCATGCATTAAGCATGGCTTGAATAACACGTCTTTATCGAACTTAATATTGCTGACCTGGAATCCAGTTCGTACCCGCAAGAGGTACTCGCGCCATCGCTGCCGCTTCCACATTCAATGCTACTAAGTCTTCTGGTTCCAAATTACGCAGATCATTTTTACCACAAGCACGGGCTAACGTTTGTGCCTCTAGTGTCAATACTCGCAAGTAATTAGCCAAACGATGTCCCGCCGCGACAGGATCGAGACGTTTGCTCAATTCTGGATCTTGCGTTGAAATACCCGCTGGATCTTTGCCTTCTTGGTAATCGTCATAAAAGCCTGCAGCTGAACCAATGGCTTCGTAATCCTCTTCCCATTTTGGGTCATTACAACCTAAAGCGACCAAGGCTGCTGTACCAATCGCGACAGCATCCGCACCTAATGCCATGCATTTCGCCACATCAGCACCGTTGCGAATACCGCCAGACACAATCAACTGTACTTTACGATGCATCCCCATTTCTTGCAGAGCTTGAACCGCTTGAGGAATCGCCGCCATGGTTGGAATACCAACGTGCTCAATGAAGACGTCTTGAGTCGCCGCGGTCCCCCCTTGCATACCGTCCACAACAATCACATCAGCGCCCGCTTTCACAGCCAATTTCACATCATAATAAGTACGAGTCGCACCAATTTTGATGTAGATAGGCACTTGCCAATCGGTGATTTCTCGAAGTTCTTGGATTTTAATTGCCAAATCATCTGGGCCTGTCCAGTCAGGATGACGACAAGCAGAACGCTGATCGATGCCTTTTGGCAAGTTACGCATTTGCGCCACACGATCCGTAATTTTCTGACCAAGCAACATACCGCCGCCACCCGGTTTCGCACCTTGTCCCAACACAATTTCAATGGCATCCGCTTTACGTAAATCATCTGGATTCATGCCGTAACGTGATGGCAAATATTGATACACCAACTTCTCAGACTGACCACGTTCTTCTGGCGTCATGCCGCCATCCCCTGTTGTCGTTGATGTGCCTGCGATAGAAGCGCCGCGTCCTAACGCTTCTTTTGCATTAGCAGATAATGCACCAAAACTCATGCCCGCAATGGTCACAGGAATGTCGATTTTGATCGGTTTCTTAGCAAAACGATCACCCAAAACAACGGAAGTATTACAAGTCTCACGGTAACCTTCTAGCGGATAGCGCGACATACTCGCGCCAAGAAAAAGAAGATCATCAAAATGAGGTAATTTGCGCTTAGCACCAAAGCCACGAATGTCATAAATACCTGTGTCAGCGGCGCGGCGAATTTCAGCCATCGTCGCACGGTCAAAGGTGGCAGATTCTTTTAAACTGATGTTTGTGTCCTTGCTCATAGTAAAACCTCTCAGAAAATTAGTAAGCGGATGCGTTATCAACTTTGAATGTATAAAGCTGACGCGCGGAGCCATAACGTTTAAATTCAAGCGGATTGTCATCCACTCCCGCTTTTTCCAATAAGCCTTTCAATTCGGTGACATGTTCAGGGCGCATTTCCTTTTCAATGCAATCTGCCCCCAAAGATTTCACTTCGCCTTTCACATAAATATGCACTTCGTACAAAGAATCGCCCAAGGCTTCGCCAGCGTCACCACAGACAACAAGTGACCCAGATTGCCCCATGAAACAGCTCATGTGACCGATGCTGCCTTTGACAACAATGTCCACGCCTTTCATAGAAATACCGCAACGAGCACCTGCATTACCTTCAATCACTAATAATCCGCCATGGGCCGTTGCACCAGCGGCTTGAGAAGCATCACCTTTGACTCGAACCACACCAGACATCATGTTTTCCGCGACGCCTTGACCAACGTTACCGTGCACAGTAACGTTCGCTTCTTTGTTCATGCCAGCGCAGAAATAACCTGCGTGGCCTTGAATATCCACATCAATATTGGCGTCTAAACCCACAGCCAGATTGTGACTGCCTTTTGGGTTCGTCACTGTCCAGCTTTTCTCACTAACGCTGCGGCTTTGTTCGTGCAAAGCTTGGTTCAAATCTCGTACGGAACTTATCGTTAAATCAACCGTTTTCATCGTCATGTCTCCTAAACTATTTGCGTTCCCAGATGTAGAAAGTCGCCGCATCTGGCTCCCATACTTTGGCGTGTTCAATATCTGGCAATGTAGTTAACGCCTGATATTCGGATGCCATCGCAACATAGTCTTCAGTTTCTGCTAATACAGCAGGCTTACATGCAATTGGATCTCGCATAACAGCAAACCCGTCTCTTGTTCCTATCGTGAACGTGAAAAAACCATCAAGATCTTTCAAACCACTTTCTAGCGCTTCTTTTAAGGTATCGCCCTGCTGAAGACGCCATGCAAGATAACCCGCTGCGACTTCAGAATCGTTTTCTGTTTCAAAGACAATGCCTTCGCGCTTTAAATTTTCACGCAGGCGATTGTGGTTAGATAACGAACCATTGTGAACAAGACACAAGTCAGATCCCGTTGAAAAAGGATGACTGCCTGCCATGGTGACGGCTGACTCTGTCGCCATGCGCGTGTGCCCAATGATGTGTGTACCCACCATATTGCGGACGTTATACTTAGAAACAATTTTTTCTGGCAATCCCACTTCTTTTAAAATTTCAATCGACGTCCCAGCACTTAAAATCAAAACATCTGGGTACAATTCAGCCAGACAATCACGAGCGGCTTTTTCAGCACCGTTTATTTTCAATACAGCAACGTCGTTATTGTTCGTCCATGTCACAGTGCAGTTCAGTTTACTCGATAAGGTGTCGCTGATTTCAGCCCAATTACACGCTTCATCTACGTGGCGCACAGTGAGCTTTATCCAGCCTTCGCCGACTTCATCGCCATACACAGCAAAACCTGCGCTGTCTGGACCACGGTCTGTCATAGCGACCAACATTGGCTCAAACAACTCGCCCAGTTTGTCCTTATATTTATCGTTCTTTAAATAAAGCCCAACAATTCCACACATAAAGAAACCTCAAAAAAATAATTACATGCCAAAACATGCTTGTTGATAATGAAAAGGCTTAGAAAAACTCAGCGTATTTCGCGACTTCCCAACTGGACACCTGACGAGAATATTCCACCCATTCGTCACGCTTCACCTTGATAAATTCATCGACAATGTCTTTGCCCATAGCTTCAACGAAAACAGTGTCCTTTTCCAATTCGTTAAGTGCCTCACCAAGAGACTGAGGCAAAATAGAAATGTTTTTCGCTATGATTTCTTCAAGAGAAAGGTCGTATAAATTGATATTCATTGGTTCGCCAGGATCAAGCTCTCGCTCAATGCCGTCCATGCCTGCAGCGATGATAGCGGCGTGAACAAGGTAAGGATTACAACCCGAATCTGGTAAGCGAAATTCCAAACGGCCATAAGGAACACGAACCAAAGCAGAACGATTGTTGTCCCCATAACATTCATACGCTGGCGCCCACGTTGCACCAGAATCACTGCCGCCAACAACAAGACGCTTGTAAGAGTTCACCGTTGGCGCTGCAAAGGCACAAAGCGCTTTTGCGTGCTCTAAAATACCAGCAGTAAAATGATAAGCCATTTTCGATAAGCCCATTCCATGCTTATCACTGTCATCATTGAATAGATTTTTGCCGGATTCATCCGTAATGGACAAATGGAAATGCATGCCGTTGCCAGTTTTATCTGGCGCTGGCTTTGGCATGAAAGAACAAATCATGCCCATGTCATTGGCGATCTCACCAGCAGCCATACGAACAAACGTAAAGCGGTCAGCAGATTCTAACGCATCACCGTAGGTGTAATTGATCTCAAACTGACCGTTGGCGTCTTCGTGGTCAATTTGGTAGACGTCAAAGTCAACCGCTTGAAGAGATTCAACAAGGCGTTCAAGGAAGGTGCGAGAACGAGACAAGCCTTTATAGTCATAACAAGGTTTCGCCAGAGTATCGGTTTTATCCACCATTAGTAACTCGCCGTTTTCACCTTTTTCGAACAAATAAAACTCTGGTTCTAGACCCGTATTTAACGTCCAACCTTTTGCATCCAGACGCTTTAATTGTTTCTTTAAAACCACACGTGAACAATATGGGTGAGGTTCATCATTCACATAACCATCACACACCAAGCGTGCATAACCCGGCTGCCAAGGAACAATGCTCAAAGTAGAAAGATCGCCACGAGCAAGAAAATCAGGTCCATGTGGTTCCATTGCCAAACCACTGACAGCAAAGCCCGCAAAGCCCGCACCCGTTTTTACCACGTCAAAAATATTTTTTGCTGGAACAGATTTGGTTTTAGCGACCCCATGAATATCAACAAACTGTGCCAATACATACTTAATATCATTGTCTTTAAGAAAACTCTCTACGGCATCTGATTGCATTGCTATCTCCTAACGTTCTATCAACTTTGTGAATGTTTGAGTCGAAGTATTCAAAAAACCATGAAAGAGATAAATAAAAATTTTCTCTTTAGGAATTTTTATTTCTTAATAGGAAAAGCAATTTTCTTGCCATAATTTTATTATTAGGAATTATTGTTTCCTAAAAGTGTAGGTATCAAGCTTTATGGTATAAAATTAACAAGGGCGACAACGTCGCAATCCAATAAGAAGAAAGCAGGTTAAATAAAGATGAAAGAAAACGCGCCATCAAGGCACGCTCAAGCACTAAATGAGGGCGAAATTATTCAGGAAAGAAATTCATCTCCCAAGCTCAAGCTTGAAGACTATATTGCAATTCAAGTCAGAAGAAAGCGTGTCGCTCAAGATCTAAAAATTACCGACGTAGCGCGCATCGCAAAACTTAGCCAAGGCATGATCAGTAAAATAGAAAACGCCCAAGTATCTACAAGCTTAGACACATTGAGCCGTCTTTGTGATGCTATTGGCTTATCCATTTCTCAATTATTCGCAGATTATGATCGCCCACAAGGTGGTGCTCAATTAACGAAATCTGGACAAGGTATGGAAGTGGTAGGCCGCGGTACAGAAAAAGGTCACACGTATCAGTTACTCAGCTACAACCGTGGCGAAAAGCAATTGTATGAACCATTTTTAATTACCATGGACGACGCCAGCGAAGTCTTTCCGACTTTCTCACACCCAGGGCAAGAATTGATATACGTTCTAGAAGGCGAAATTTTATATCGCCATGGAAACCATTTGTACAACATGGAACCGGGCGACTCTTTGTCTTTTGATGCCGCTATTCCTCATGGGCCAGAAGTACTAAAAAGCGTCCCTATTAAGATTTTGTCTTTTATTATGCATGACAACAAATAACGCTTAACCTCAAAAAATACTGAGAACACCTTCTCAGTATTTTCGTTTCTTCATCTCTCCATAAACATTCACCAAAGCACCGCACACAATCAGCAAACCACCAATCCAAGTCGTCATCACTGGCACTTCACTGAACACAAGCCAACCTAGTGCGACCGTAAAAACTAATTGAATATAGGAATAAGCTGACGCTACTCCGGCCGCTAATGTTTGCATAGCCATCGTAAGACCCAGTTGACCAACTTGAGTAAAAACACCAATAAAAATCAATAAAATAGCCAGATTAAAACTCGGCATAACAAAATCATCACCCAGTAAAATAACTGACAACGGAAAAGCAACCATCGGGAAGTAAAATATGATCACCGAACTGTCTTCTGTTTTGCTCAATTGACGTACTATCACATAAGCAATGGAGCTACCTAACGCCCCCATCAGCGCAAGAGCCACACTCAATAAAGGCAAACTTACGTGCGCTACCGAAAAGAGATCCGCACCCGCAATAAAGACCAATCCCGCCAAACTGAGCACAATACAGACAACAGTGTATTTGCGTATCTTCTCCCCTAAAAACAGCAAAGCAAGCAAAGCCGTAAAAACAGGGTAAATGTATTGCAGCAAAGTAGCTTCCGCCAAAGGCAAGGTCGTCAACGCATAATACACACACATTAAGGCCAAGGTACCGATCGCACCGCGGGCAAACAGCAGCTTTCTATTATTACCAAAAATAGAAATCCCTTTTCGCTTCACCGCAACATAACTCATCACGACGGAAACCAAGCATCTCGCAGCAACAATTTCAAAGACAGGAATGCCGTAAGTACTCACCAATTTAACCAATGTTGCCATGAGCGCAAAACCAGCAGCAGACATCAAAATATAGCGAACACCAATAGGAACATTATTAAACAAAGAAAGAGTCATAGAATGAGCGTATCACTGTACAAAAAAGACAGCCCTAAACAAAGAAAAGAAAACCAAGCATATAGTGAATAGTGCTTTTTAGCGACCAGAGAATGACATTACGATTCAAAAACAAAAGTGTATTGTATCGTCAAAAATTAAGGCGTAAATAAAGCCATTATTTTCTGTATAAAGAAGGATCTTTGATTTATAGAAAGGAAATAATAGAAAAATATAGATTGGTGGGTGTGGAGAGGTTCGAACTCCCGACATTCGCCTTGTAAGGGCGACGCTCTCCCAACTGAGCTACACACCCGCTTTCGATTATATCTTGTCGATATGAAGCTCTACTGACCATATACTTCTTTCAATACACTGATGGTATCAAACACTAGAAATAATGGCGGAATGGACGGGACTCGAACCCGCGACCCCCTGCGTGACAGGCAGGTATTCTAACCAACTGAACTACCACTCCAACAAAATCTAGGACTCTTATTCATTTTTCAATGAATCCACTGTCTAGTAAGTGGTGGGTGTGGAGAGGTTCGAACTCCCGACATTCGCCTTGTAAGGGCGATGCTCTCCCAACTGAGCTACACACCCATATCATTTTACATCTGGTTGATGTGGAGTTTTAACTCCTCTGAAACCCTGCACCACTTCACTAAATCATAGTAAGTGGCGGAACGGACGGGACTCGAACCCGCGACCCCCTGCGTGACAGGCAGGTATTCTAACCAGCTGAACTACCGCTCCGTGACAATAAAAATTGGTGGGTGATAAGAGACTTGAACTCCTGACATCCGCCTTGTAAGGGCGGCGCTCTACCAACTGAGCTAATCACCCTCCGTTGGAAAGCGCGTTAGTTTACTGCATCCTTCAGAGCTTTACCAGCCTTAAACACAGGATTTTTTGAAGCTTTAATTTGAATCTCTTCACCAGTGCGTGGGTTACGACCGGTACGTGCTGCGCGTTCGCGAACAGTGAACGTTCCAAAACCAATTAAAGTTACAGTATCGTCTTCTTTAAGTGCACCAGTCACTACATCAACAAATGCCTGGTAAGCCGAATCGGCATCAGTCT
>CALLIL010000057.1 GCA_938009755.1 uncultured Marinomonas sp. | reverse complement strand
AATTATAAATGATATTGTACCCTTGGAATGATTTAGGCCAATCTTTGGGAAAACGCTCTATACTACTTGGATAAAAGGTAGGTGCGTATAATAACGTAGGAAGATCATTATCCAAACCGTAATCACAAGAAAGAGAGAGTTCGGGCACTTCATCATTTATAATTGGATCTAGTTTACAAAACCCTACGTCAATAAATGTATCATTGGGATATCTAGATACTAAACGTTGGCGTCGATAATCCCCTTCAACAAACCGAACGGTCATAGATTTATTTGACTTACTATAATAGCTTGTTTTAGGACCAATTCCATGACCCAATTGAGCGGATTTTGAGTATTTATGAACTTGCTCTAAATAAGGAAAACTATTCGCAAAAAACACCCAATCCGCTTTTTGCTCTTCATAGTAAGCGGCTGCTTTTTCTTCGTCTTCTACCCAAAAGGATTGAAGTTTTTCGTCTGCGATAATCTTATTAATGATTTCATTATGAACGCCATCATAAAACACAAAGGTGGATTTGACCCCTAGCTTGGTAAGTTCATTGTATACAGGTAAATACTGAGGCAAGTAATACAAGCTTTTTGTATCAAAAATAACATTCATAAAACACGTCCATAATTTATAATGTGTGGGCTGAAAAGAGCGAATTTAAGATACTAGGAATCCACACCAAATAAATCTCGTGTATAAACTTTTTCTTTCACTTCAAGAACATCGTCTGTTAAACGGTTAGCCACGATCACATCAGAGATATCATTAAACTCTTTTAAATCTTTGATCACTCTAGAGTTAAAGAAGTGCTCTTCTGTTAAAGCAGGTTCATATACAACGACTTCCACCCCTTTGGCTTTGATGCGTTTCATGACGCCTTGAATCGCCGACGCTCGGAAGTTATCAGAACCCACTTTCATCACCAAGCGATAAATTCCTACGACTTTAGGCTTGTTTTTGAGGATAGATTCGGCCACAAAGTCCTTACGCGTTGAGTTTGCATCGACAATGGCGCGCACCAAGTTGTTTGGCACTTTATCGTAGTTCGCCAAAAGCTGCTTGGTGTCTTTTGGTAAGCAATAACCACCATAACCAAATGAAGGGTTGTTGTAATGACTGCCGATTCGAGGGTCCAAACCAACACCTTCAATAATCTGACGGCTATTGAGCTGATGAGATTCCGCGTAGCTGTCTAATTCATTAAAGAAAGCGACACGCATTGCCAAGTAAGTATTGGCGAACAACTTAATCGCTTCCGCCTCTGTAGAATGAGTGAGTAAAACATCAATATCAGCTTTATCCGCGCCTTGCACCAAAAGGTCTGCAAACACTTTTGCGCGATCTGATTGTTCGCCCACAATGATACGAGATGGATGTAAGTTGTCGTACAAGGCTTTGCCTTCTCGAAGGAATTCAGGAGAAAACAATAAGTTATTCGTCGAGAACTTATCACTAGCAGACTTTGTAAAACCAACAGGAACCGTTGATTTTACAACCATGACAGCATTTGGATTGATGTTAATCACATCTTGAATGACAGATTCAACGAGACTGGTATTGAAATAATTTGTTTCAGGATCGTAATCCGTTGGCGTTGCAATAATAACGTAGTCAGCACCAAGATACGCTTTTTCTTTGTCCAGTGTTGCAAGAAAGTTCAGCTCTTCTTCAACCAAGTATCTCTCTATGTCTTTATCTTCAATAGGAGAGACCTTTCGATTCAGCATATCGACTTTTTCGAGCACGATATCCAGCGCAACAACCTGATTATGCTTCGCTAACAAAAGTGCATTAGAGATGCCCACGTACCCTGTGCCCGCTACCGCTATTTTCATTCAGTTCTACCCTTTTTCTGAAAAATATAAGCTTAACTTTTTAAGATGTAAGGTATTTTACAGGCTGTGGAAAAATTAAAAATACTTAATCTGTTTTTTTCTCCTTTATTCTTGCAGAAAGCCACAGGAAAAGATGCTATGACGCGCCTTCTCTCAACATTCGCTTCGCCCACTGACTCCACGAGCCAACATAGACTTGCTTTGCATCAATCCCAGCGTAATTTAGAGCCAAAACATTATGGCATCCTGTGATGCCAGAGCCGCAGTAATAAACATACTCTTCACTTGAGCCTAAAAGCCAATCCTTCCATTCCACATGCAGTTGCTCTGCTGGCTTAAAGCAGCCTTCTTCATCTAAATTATCGCTGAAAGGTCGATTTATAGCGCCGGGGATGTGTCCTGCAACAGGATCTATGGTTTCATTTTTTCCATGAAAACGATCCGACGCCCTCGCATCAATAAGCTTATATTTAGATGTTACTAGGCTCTGCACAACCGCCTGCTCTTTTATTTCCCAAGGAAACGAAACATCAAATCGATACGAAGAAGATTTTCCCGTTTCAAATGTTTGAGAAACAGCAAACTCTGACCTCAACCAACTAGGAAAGCCTCCATTTAACACCCGAACAGAAATACCTTGCTGTGCCAGCATCCACCAAGCGCGAGCCGCAATGGCGCCGCCCATGTCATCATAAACAACTACCTTAGTCGTGTTTTCAATTCCCCACTTTTGCAAATTATCAGCAAAAGTAGTGTTATCAATCAGCGGGTGTCGGCCAGTAAATTCAGTTTCTGGCGCAGCCAATTCATGATGAACGTCCACAAAAATGGCGCCAGGAATATGATTCTTCTCGTATTCAGATTTACCTTTCGAATGATCGGTTAAATAAAATCGGCAATCCAACACAACAACATCAGGCATTTTTAAGACGGCATTCAATTCATTTGCATCAATCAACGTTTCTAACGGCACAATCATTCCTTAGAGATAATAGTCACTCTTCATAATCATTCGAGATAAAATGTTTTTGTCTTCTTTAATCTACTTTAGACTTTCTGTTTTTGCTAATATTCGGCACTACTTTTTTATAGATATTGAGTGTGTTTATGTTACGTATTGATCTAATTTTGACTGAAAAAGGTATTGCCAAGTCACGCGCTCAAGCACAAGCATTTATTAGCGCAGGTCGAATCACGTACAAACACCAAGATAAATGGATCAAAATAAATAAACCCAGCCTTAAATTACCCACTGATGTTGAAATTCATCTCACCCCAGATGAAGCCGACAAATACGTTTCACGAGGCGCACTCAAGTTAGAAGGTGCTCTGAGGCATACCCAATTAAATATACAAGGCTTTCACGTGTTGGACATTGGACAGTCAACAGGCGGGTTTAGTGATTGCGCTCTACAACATGGTGCAGCACGCGTTGTCGGTATTGAGGTTGGTCACGATCAATTAGATCCGAGTTTACGAGACAATCCAGATATTATTTGCTTAGAAGGCATTAATGCGCGTCACCTTTCTATTGATGATTTACAAGAACACTTCCCAACAGATGGATTTGACCTTGCCGTGATGGACGTTTCCTTTATTTCTCAGACAAAAATTTTGCCGAGAATTCCTGCATTACTAAGCCATACAGGACATTTAATTACACTAGTAAAACCACAATTTGAAGTCGGCCAAGAATTTGTAGGCAAAGGCGGAATTGTGAAAGACAAGCAGCGTATTAAACAACTTGAAAAAGACATGAAAAGTTTTGTGGCATCACTGGGGTTCAACATTCATTGCTATATTGAAAGCCCTATAAAAGGTGGCGATGGCAATAGTGAATATTTACTTTGGGCAACAAAATAACCAGAAGGCACTCAAATAATTTCTTCAAAGCTGGCAACAGGGCTTGGAATAGCGTCTTGACGCTTTTTCATTTCCAATTCAGCAATGTATTTTTTCGCCATACTAAGCCCCAAACATCCAAAGATAATGGAACCAACCGCCTGTCCAAATAAAATACCTTCCGCGCCCATAAACCAAGAAAACACAACAATTAAGGGCCAAGTACCTAATGTCGCACGACCAAAATTCAATAACGTACTGTTCAAAGGTTTCCCTAGATTATTAAACGCGGCAATACCAACAAACAACATACTCTGAAAGAAAAAACTAAACGAAACATAGGTTGCAAAAAAACGAATTAAATCAGCAGTACCTTGCGTTGCACTAAAGACAACCACCAGCCAATCTTGCAACTGATATAAAACAACACACAACACAAAACAATAACCGAAGGCATAAACCACAGCATTGTTCATGGTACTGCGCATTCGATCGAATCGCCCTGCGCCATAATTTTGCCCCAGTATCGGCCCAACCGCGCCAGACAGAGCAAAAACACCACCAAAGACCACAGGAATGACTCGCCCAATAATCGCAACCGCCGCCACAGCGTCGTCACCAAAAGAAGCCGTATGCGCCATAACAATAGCATTGGCAAGCGGTGAAGACATATTGGTTAACATGGCAGGCACGGCAATCAGAGCAATGGGCTTCACATCTTTGAAAAAGTCCATTAAATCGAATTCACCCAACATCTTGTGAGTCTTCACAACACCATAATAAGTCACGACAACCATCGAAAAACGCGCCAAAAGCGAAGCAATCGCAGCGCCCTGTACACCAAGACCAAAAACAAAAATTAAAATAGGGTCCAAGACCGCATTTACCAATCCGCCAACCAAAGTCGCGTACATAGCACGGCGAGCATCTCCCAGTGCGCGCATGATGCCAGAACCAATCATGCTAACCATAACTGCCGGCATCCCCAATACGAGAATTTGCAAATAGCCTGTTGCTAGATCAAGGGTTCGGCCAGTTGCACCGACAAATAACAAAATATGCGGAATGTTAGACCATAAAAGCCACACGACGGCGGTGGAGAAGAAGATACCAAACGCCAATACATTAACCGCTCGGCGCTTCGCTAACTCGATATTGCCTTCGCCCACGGCTTTGGATACCAATGCCGTTGCAGAGATAGACACGGCAATACTTAACGAAATAGTGAAAAACATGATCGCACTGGAGAAACCAACCGCAGCAACCGCTTCTTTTTCATCCAACATAGACAAAAAAAGCATGTCGACAAGATCCACCACAAAAATACACATCAAACCTAGCGCGCCCATCAACGACATATTCACGACGTGCTTAAAGGTTGAACCTTGTGTCAATTTTCCCGAACCGGGCATTGCTGTCCCCTAACATCTGTGCATAAACATAAAAGCGTACGGCTATAAAAAAAGAAAAACCGAGCAAGTCGCCACTTGCTCGGTTTTGGTATTTTCTCACGGTTAGCCTGTAGAGAGAATGCTTACTTTAAGGATAATCTAATGAAGATGATCACTTCCTTTGAAAACCACCTTCTCCACATCAGTAAAACGCTCTGCAAAATGCACCGTCATATCGGCTTTCACAGAACCTGGGAGTTCTTCAAAATCACGGCGATTTGGCTCAGGTAAAATCACTTCGTTAATTTTACTTCGTTTTGCCGCTATGATTTTTTCTCGAATACCACCAACAGCCAAAACCTGACCTGTTAATGTTAATTCTCCTGTCATCGCCAAACCTTTACGGATCGGTTCATTTTTAGCCAATGACATCAAGGCGGTCGCCATCGTTACACCAGCACTTGGGCCATCTTTTGGCGTTGCGCCTTCTGGTACATGCAAATGCACCAAGCTCTTATCGAAAAACTCAGGCGCTTTTTGATAGCTTTTTGTGTGCGAAAAAACATAAGAGTAAGCAATTTCTGCCGACTCTTTCATGACTTCACCAAGCTTGCCTGTAAGCTTCAAACCGCGAGTCAATTCATGCACCTTATTCGCTTCAATTGGCAAGGTCGCGCCGCCCATAGATGTCCAAGCCAAACCTGTGACAACACCAACACCTTGCAATGTTTTCTCAGGTCGAAAATAAGGCATGCCCAATAAAGTTTCCACGTCTTTGACGCCCACATTAATGTGTTCTTTTTCACCCGTCATTAATTCAACAACGCATTTTCGTAACACTTTTTGTAGCAACTTATCCAAGCCACGAACACCAGCTTCACGAGCATAATGCTCAATAATGTGTCGTAACGCAGCGTCTGTGATATTCAGCTGTTTCTTCAAAAGCTTATTTTTCTTCAGTAATTTAGGCCACAAATGTTGCTTAGCAATCGCCAGTTTTTCGTCACTGATATAACCCGATAAACGAATCACATCCATTCGATCAAGCAAAGGAGAAGGTATGGTGTCTAACTGATTCGCAGTACAAATAAATAACGCTTTAGACAGATCAATGCGCATGTCCAAGTAGTGATCCAAGAATTCACTGTTCTGCTCTGGATCAAGTGCTTCCAACAATGCAGAAGCTGGGTCACCTTGAAAGGAACTCCCGATTTTATCGATTTCATCTAGCATGATGACAGGGTTTTCCACTTCCACGTCTTTCAATGCTTGCACAAATTTCCCCGGCAAGGCACCAATGTATGTTCGTCGATGACCCTTTATTTCCGCTTCATCACGCATTCCGCCAAGGCTAAAACGATAGAACTTACGACTCAACGACTCCGCCACCGATTTACCAATCGAGGTTTTACCCACGCCCGGCGGGCCAACCAACAACAAAATAGAGCCACCCATTTCGCCACGGTGCGCACCAAGCGCAAGAAACTCAACGATGCGGTCTTTGATGTCTCCTAAGCCAGCATGATGGGATTCCAAGACATCTCGCGCGACGGAAATATCAAGATTGTCTTCCGAATGAATGCCCCAAGGTAACGAGGTTGCCCAATCTAAGTAATTACGCGTGACGCCGTATTCTGGCGAACCTGTCTCTAAAATACTCAGCTTATGCAATTCTTCTTTGATTTTTTCGCTGACAGAATCCGATAAGGTTTTGCCTTCTAAGCGCGCCTCAAAGGTTTCAACATCGGACGTTTTATCATCTTTGGAAATTCCCAGCTCTTTCTGGATAACTTTCAACTGCTCTCGAAGGAAGAAATCACGTTGATGCTCACTGATTTTATCGTTTACTTCTGCGGTAATTTGGTTATGCAGACGTGCAATTTCAAGCTCTTTCTTCAACAATGTTAAAGATTGACGCATACGTTCTTGAACAGAAATCGTGGACAAAACATCATATAAGTCATCCGGTTCAGCAGACGTAATAGACGCTGCAAAATCCGCCAACAAACCAGATTCATTGAAGGAGAAACGGCCTAAATATTGTTTTAAATCTTCACTGAATAGAGGGTTCAAACGAATCAATTCTTTGATCGCGTCTAAAATCCCAATGGAATACGCCTTAACTTCATCGTCTCGTGACTTCACATCCGTAATATAGCGAACACGCGCCAAATAAGGCGTTTTGTCACTTACCCATTCGATCACTTCAAAGCGTTTCACACCTTGGGCAAGAAAGGTCAATTTATCATTTTGCTTTTCTGCTTTATGCACTCTCGCCACACAACCAATAGAACGAAACGACTCTACATTGGGTGACTTTTGCCCTTCTTTTTTATCTGCATATACCAAGCCGACCACGGCTTGCGGATGTTCAGCAATTCGCTCCAAGGTGTCTTCCCACTGCTCTGCATCCACCATGACAGGCTGAACTTGTGCAGGAAAAAACGGACGACTGGAAACCGGCAATATAAATAAAGTGTCTGGCAACACATCATCAGGGAGAGCTAAGCCCTTTGGGTCACTAATCTCCACGCTTTCTTCTTCTGGCAAAATATCTTCGTCTTGCTCAACGTCTATATATTGGTCTTCATCATTCATAATCAGGCTACTCAACAAATCTTTTTCTTAACAACACAACAAGCCATAGTCTGCGGCTAATTTTTAATTACCTTCTATGTAATGACGATCTTGCTAAAAACAATACTGTAATTGCGCTTTCCATTTACTTATCCATATCAAGCCATTAGAAAGTTCTGCAGATTTGTTATTTGGTCGGTTTTCACTTAATGCTATGATGTGCTCCATAAACACAGAGCAACGCTCTTATTTCCCCAATGCGCTAAAAAGGAAAGGCCAATGACACGCGATGAACTACTTAAGACTTACAACGATATCTTTGTGATCGACCACCCTTTTGTGAAGCATAAATTGACCAGTCTTCGTGATAAAAACACCAGCACACGCGAATTTCGCATGCTGGTTGAAGAACTAGGAACATTAATTGGTTACGAAGCTACTCGCGATTTAGAAACCGCAGACATTGAGATTGAAACGCCATTAGAAAAAGCCATGTGCCCAGCACTAAAAGGCAAAAAACTGTGTATCGTAACCATTATGCGAGCAGGCAACGGTTTAGCAGAAGGTGTCTTAAAGCTATCCCCTTCCGCACGCGTAGGGCATGTTGGATTATACCGAGATCCAGACACTAAGCAGCCTGTAGAGTATTACTTAAAAATGCCTCACTCAGTCAATGAGCGTACCATCATTGTTGTTGATCCAATGTTGGCAACAGGCAACTCTGCCATTATGGCCATTGATAAAATGAAAGAAATGGGCGCTTCCGACATTCGCTTCATTTGTCTTTTTGCTGCTCCTGAAGGGATTGAAGCGTTTAAAGCGGCTCATCCTGATGTTGCCATGTACATTGGTGCCATTGACCGTGGATTGGATGATCACGCGTACATTCGACCTGGTGTTGGTGACGCTGGCGACCGCATTTACGGCACACGCTAAACGTTGCCCATAAACTAAAAAACTCTTTTCCCGCCGCAAGCAGGAAAAGAGTTTTTTTATCTAGAATACCGTTTTTTAGGCGCTAACTTTTCAACGCTAGCTCTTCAACGCTAAAAAAGCACCTGCACTGGCCATGATTCCGCCTGATGTTCGATTTAACGTTTTCATTGAACGCTCAGACGTCATTAATCGTCGAGCTTGAGAAGCACCAACTGAAATAAGGCTAATTCCCAACATTAAGGCCGAGAAAGCCAACACCGATGCAATGACAATGTCGACTTTACTTAATACGGTTAAATCCATAAAGGTCGGTAAAAACGCGATATAAAACAGAATCACTTTCGGGTTTGAGGCTGAAATCAAAAAGCCTTGTACAAAGCTTGCAACCTCGCCTTTCGATTCCAGTTGGGCGACTGCTGAAGAATCTGTCGTCACTGGCGCGATCCACATTCTCCAACCTAAGTACATCAAATAAGCCGCACCAATGTAACGGATGACAAGAAAGACGCCTTCCCAAGCCGACGCAATCGCAGCCAAACCAAAGCACGCCATCACCAAATAAACAATGTCGCTCATTACCATTCCGACAGAAAGAGAAACACTGGCACGCGCGCCTTTTGTCATGCTTTTGGCAATCACCGCAAACACTCCAGGCCCTGGCGTCACGGCAAAAATCAGAATCGCCAAAAAGAAGGTAATACCACTTTCTAAGGTCATAATACGTACTCTATCGTTTCAATTATTCAGTGATGCCACAGCCAGCCAATACCATCCGAATAATAAATTGCTTCGCGTCATCATAATCACTGTCTTCCAACGCCTCTTTCTGCAGCATAATTTTTACTTGCGCATCAAAGTCGGCATAGGTTTGAGTCATCGCCCAAATGGTCAAAAAAAGATGCTCTGTCGGAACAGGTTTCATAAGACCTTGATCCACCCAAGTCTGTATAGACTGCTTCTCTCGGCTTAATTGGGTCACAAATAAATTTTTGAGAAATGCTAAGACAAAATCTTCCTCACCTATCAATGCCATCGCAAATACTTTAGACGCATTTTTGTTAGCACGAGACTGATCAATTTTTTCACTAATATAGCGAGTTAAGTTTACTTTAGGACCTTCTTCCACATTAAAACCACTAACTGAGCCTAACCAAAGCCTCAAAATACGCTCAAGTACGGCTTCTAATAAATCTTTCTTTGAACGGTAGTAATAATGAATATTTGCTTTCGGCAAACCCGCTTCATTAGCAATCATTTGTGTAGTGGTTTTTGCTAAACCTTGTCGAGCAAATACACGTTCTGACGTTTCTAATATAAGCGTTTGATTTTGTTCTCTAATATGAGATTTAAGCTGGTCTTTTGAACGTTTTTCGTCAGTCAAGGGAATCATCTCTCTAATCAAATATTTATTATAAAAGAGGAGTCGGCGTCTCAATTTAGACAATAAATACGACACTCATCCTGAGTTATGCCTGACAAGAATAACACTGTTTGTTCAAAGAGTTCACGAAATGACAAAGGAAAAGCATAAAAAAAGGGAGCCGAAGCTCCCCATTTCCCCTCGTAGCAGAGACGTTAGTGACTATAGGCATTCGTCACTAGGCTAACTGCTACACCACGTTGGCGCTGTAATTGACTGCAGTCTTTCAACAAACTACGAATCAATGT
>CALLIL010000056.1 GCA_938009755.1 uncultured Marinomonas sp. | reverse complement strand
TCTCATTAAGAAAGCCCTGATAGCTAAGCTGTCAGGGCTTTTTTTCGTCTGTAGGAAATGGAAGATCTGACTTGGAAGAGAGATAGAAATGGATTAGAAAGGCGTTGAACCACCTGATCCCATCCCGAACTCAGAAGTGACGCTTTATCCGCCACAGTCGCTCGCCATCGCCGATGGTAGTGTGGGAGATTCCATGTGACTGAGCGATGTTCGAGGGAACCCGCTCAGGACGCCAAATGGCGCTGCGAAGCAGGATAAAGCATCGCTTTAGATCATTGTAGGTCGTCCCTCAAAGGGGATAAGCATCGTCAAACTTATAATTAAGAAAGCCCTGATAGCTAAGCTGTTGGGTTTTTTTTCGTCTGTAGGAAATGAAGAGCTCTTACTTCAGATCTCCAGCATACGGCTTCTTACGTTCCATTTACTTGCGCCTGTCTCGTACCTCGACGCGTCAGCGTAAATACAAAGTAAGAAGCGGAAGGGGCTGATTGAAAGAGCCTTGGTTGCCATTTACTTGCGCCTGTTTCGTAAACTCAACGCGTCTGCGTAAATGACAACCAAGACACTCTATTGACTCGTAAGTTTTCTCCTTAAATACGTTTGTGTGAATACAAAAAAGGAGCTGTTTGTCTCTTTTTGATGAATCGTCTATTTATCCACAAAATCTTTCAGAAGGAGTGTGAGCTTCTAAGTGTTAATAACTTAGGTACTTATACAGTGTTTCATTTTTCAGGATTAATTGAGCCTCTATCTGATTTCGATAAAAAAGCCTTCATGATGAAGGCTTTTTTATCGTTAGGGCCAGAGCGTTAGCGGGTGCTGTTTGCTAGCTCATTGAGAAGTGTTCGTTGTGCGCTTCGATAATCGTCTTTTCTCGGTTTAGAAAGTTGGTATGATCCATCACTTTGTAATATCCAACTTTGAGTATTATCCGATAAGTAATATTCCAACTCTTTCTTTACCCGACGAGTTTGTTTGTAATCTTGTAGTGGAAAAGCGACTTCAATTCGGTTGTTTAGGTTTCTATCCATACCGTCTGCGCTTGATAGATATACTTCAGGGTTTCTGTCGTTATAGAAGTAATAAACGCGGGTGTGTTCTAGGAATCGGCCGATAATACTGCGCACTCGAATATTTGAAGACACTCCTTTTATTCCTGGTCGCAGTGTACAAATACCACGGATTATTAAGTCGATTTTTACGCCCGCTTGAGAGGCTTTATACAGAGCCTGTACTAACCTTTGCTCTGTTAGAGAGTTTACTTTAATGATAATTCGTGAGGGCTCGCCTTTTAGAGCGTTTTGAGCTTCTCGATCGATCATTTCCAATAGGCGGTCTCTTAAAGTAAATGGCGCATGTAATAGCTTTTTAACTTTAAGCTCTTTACTCATACCTGTGAGTTGCTGGAAGACTCTATGTACGTCGTCACCTATCTCTTTATTGCAAGTCATGAAGCTGTAATCGGTATATAGCCTTGCATTACCTGCGTGATAGTTACCAGTGCCAAGGTGAACGTAACGAGTAAGGTCTGAGCCTTCTCGTCGAACGATTAAGATCATTTTTGCATGTGTCTTATGTCGAACAACACCGTAGACTACGATGGCTCCAGCGTCTTGTAATCGGCTTGCTAATGCGAGGTTTTCAGCTTCATCAAAGCGAGCACGTAATTCGATAACAACGGTGACTTCTTTGCCATTTCGAGCAGCTTCAACCAATGCATTGGCGATTGGTGAGCGGGCACCACTTCGATATAAGGTTTGACGTATTGCAACGACTTTCGGGTCTTTGGCGGCTTCGCTCAGTAAGTCTACAACAGGAGAGAAGCTTTCAAACGGGTGCATAAGCAGATAGTCACGTTGGCGAATCGCTTCAAATAGGCCGCCAGAGCTTGCTAATTTACGTGGTAAACCAGGTGAAAATGGTGCGTACATAAGGTCTGGTCGATCAACCAATTCAAGCACAGCCATTAGCCGGCTGAGGTTTACAGGCCCATCAATACGGTATAAATCTTGATCTTCTAACTCGAACTGTTTTAAAAGGGAATCAACAATATGGTCAGGGCAATTATCTGCAATTTCTAAGCGGACTGAGCTACCGTAATGGCGGCTTTGTAATTCAGTTCTTAGTGCGCCTGCTAAATCTACACCGATATCATCAGAATCTACTTCTAAATCGGCATTACGAGTGAGACGGAATTGGTAGCAGCCTTTTACTGTCATACCTGGAAATAATTGGTCTGCATGAGCGTGAATAATGGAGGATAGGAACACAAGGTTATCGCCACTTTCGCAGACTTCATCAGGTAGCTTGACTAATCTTGGTAATGAACTTGGAGCAGGAACAATCGCTAAACCATTTTCTCGGCCAAAGGCGTCTCGACCTTCTAGCTCAACAACAAAGTTAAATGTTTTGTTCGCCAGTCTTGGGAAAGGGTGAGCAGGGTCCAAGCCAACAGGGCTGATAATAGGCAGAACATTGTCACGAAAATAGCGTTTTACCCAATTAATTTGTTTTTCATCCCAATCTGAGCGGCGAATGAAATTAACGTTTTCTTCTTCCAGTTTGGGAAAAATAATATCGTTGAGAATTCGGTATTGGCGTCTAACAAGTTTGTGGGCTTGTTCACTGATTAGGTTTAATACTTTCTTTGGGTGCATGCCATCTGGGCCGCTTTTCTCACGGCTGTATTCCAATTGGCTTTTTAAACCAGCAACACGAATTTCGAAAAACTCATCCATGTTGGAACTGAAGATACATAGAAACATCAGTCGATTCAAAATTGGATGGTTTTCATCCATAGCTTGTTCAAGTACACGAGCATTAAATTGTAAATGGCTTAGTTCGCGATTGAAGTACAGCTCTGGGTCTGCCAAGTCAATTTCTTCTGGCGGACGCTCTTCAATAGACATTTTAGATGGATCCTGAGGTTGTTCAGGAATCGGTTCTAGAATGAGTTCTGCATCCAGCTCTTCTGGTGTTGAATGCAACTCTTGTTGTTCCACTTCGATTACAGACTGCTCAGACATATACTTTCTATTATCTCCAAATGCCATTTTATTAGGATATCAGTGTCTTTGTTTAATGGCCTTTATTGACCATTAAACGTGAAAATAGTTAAGCAGCCAGTATGATCATCGTCTGTTTACGCTAAATAATGTATTTCTAGCTTTTTAGTAAACGTGCTGCGTCTTTTGCAAAGTAGGTCAAAATGCCATCGGCACCAGCGCGTTTAAAGGCGAGGAGCGACTCCATCATGACACTGTCTTTGTCTAACCAACCATTTTGAAAAGCGGCCATGTGCATGGCGTATTCACCGCTTACTTGATAAGCAAACGTTGGTACTTCTAATTCTGTTTTTACGCGTCGGACAATATCCAAATAAGGCATGCCGGGTTTTACCATGACCATATCTGCGCCTTCTTCCAAATCGAGCATGACTTCACGAATGGCCTCGTTTGAGTTGGCGGGATCGATTTGATAAGTAAATTTATTGCCTTTGCCTAAATTGCCACTGGAGCCAATGGCATCACGAAAAGGGCCATAATAAGCAGAAGCGTATTTCGCGGCATACGCCATAATCAGTGTATTAATAAAACCTTCGGCTTCCAGTACATCTCGAATTTCACCAATTCGGCCGTCCATCATGTCGGAAGGCGCAACCACATCAGCGCCTGCCTGAGCGTGTGATAAAGCTTGTTTCACCAATACTTCAACGGTAATGTCATTTACTACATAGCCTTCATCATCGATGATGCCGTCTTGTCCATGGGTTGTATAAGGGTCCAGCGCAATATCAGTTAATACGCCTAACTCTGGGTAAGCCTCTTTTAGTGCTCTTACTGCTCTTTGGACTAAACCATTTGGATTGTAAGCTTCTTCGGCAAGCAAGGATTTCTTATCGCTGTCGATGACAGGGAACAGAGCAACAGTTGGAATTCCTAAATCGACCAGTTCTTTTGCTTCCTCAAGTAAAAGATCAATGGAAACACGGTCGATATTTGGCATTGAAGGAACGGCTTGACGGACATGGTTGCCTTCAATGATGAACATTGGATAGATTAAGTCATCGGCAGTGAGATGGTGTTCACGCATCAAACGGCGAGAAAAATCATTTTTACGCATACGGCGCATACGAGTAGATGGAAATGTCATCCAATATCACTCCTAATCATTATATATAAATGTACTTGAGTTTTATGACAATATTAAGTCAATGTAGGGCTAAAAGCCTGTTATTTAAATAAAAAACCTAGATCGCGGACGTTTTATTGTTCTATTTGATTTAAAGACTCTTCCGCTTCTTCTAATGTTTCTTGCGCTTCAAACCAATACTCCTCGTTTTCTGCTAATGACTTTTTCCATTTTGCTTCGTCGTTGAGTAGATTTTGCAGTGTTTCCCGTTGCTCAGCTTCATACAAAGATGTATCAGACATAAGGTCTGAAATGCGATCCAAATGTTCCTGAGCGGTTTGAACTAACTTCTCATATTGTTCGATTTTTTTACGCAGTGGACGGAGTTTTTCTCGAGCCTCAGCGGCTTTGCGTCGCTCCTCTTTGCGGTCTACTTTTTCTGCTTTACCAAGGTTGAGTTCGTTTTTTTCTATTTGGTTGGCATGAGTTTGCCTAACTTGCAGCCATGAATGATACGCAGATAAGTCACCATCAAAAGGTTGAATGAGGTTATCAGCAACGAGGTAAAATTCGTCTACCGTACTGTTCAATAAATGGCGATCGTGGGAAACCAGTAATATCGCACCTGGAAACTCTTGTAAGGCTTCGGTTAAGGCTTGGCGCATCTCCAAATCTAAATGGTTAGTTGGCTCATCAAGAACCAAAAGATTGGGTTTTGTCCACGAAATCAGTGAAAGAGCCAGTCGTGCTTTTTCGCCTCCTGAAAACCCTTTTACTGCACGTAATGCGTCATCACCAATGAAGCCAAAACCTCCAAGGTAACGACGAATGTCACTTTCTAAAACTTTCGGAGAGAGTCGTTGAATATGAAGTAACGGTGAGGCTTCTAAATCTAAAGCACTTAGTTGGTGTTGGGAGAAGTAACCGATTTTAAGGTTTTCACCCATTACTCTGTCGCCAGATAAAATCGAAATTTCACCGACAATTGATTTTATTAAAGTGGATTTACCCGCGCCATTTGGCCCAAGTAATCCGATACGTTGGCCATCACGAATGGCGAAGTTACTTTCACCTAATTGAACGCTTGTGACACCAGAATCGGATGTATAGCCTAAATTCGCCTGTGAAAGCGTTACCAATTGCTGGGACGTTTTCTCTGCGACAGGAATTGAGAATTCAAATTGTGAATCGATGTGGGCTGGGCCAATAAACTCCATTTTTTCCAGCATTTTTAAGCGGCTTTGTGCCTGCTTCGCTTTGTCTGCTTTATAGCGAAAACGATCGACGTATTGCTGTAAATGCGCACGCTTGGTTTGCTGTTTCTCAAAGTTGGCTTGCTGTTGAGCCAAGTGCTCAGCTCTTTGTCTTTCGTAGTCTGAATAGTTACCTTTGTAGAGCGTTAATTTTTGCTGGTATAAATGCACAATATGGCTACAGATCCCGTCGAGAAAGTCGCGGTCATGGGAAATGAGAATGAGTGTTCCTGGATATTGTCTTAGCCAATTCTCAAGCCACATGACGGCGTCTAAGTCCAAGTGGTTTGTTGGCTCGTCCAGTAGCAAAACGTCGGATGGTGACATTAAGGCTTTGGCAAGGTTGAGTCGAATGCGCCAACCGCCAGAAAAATCAGAGACAGGTTTTTGCATATCTGACATTTTGAACCCTAATCCTTGTAGTAGGGTTTCGCCTCTTGATTGTGCTGTGTAACCTTGTGCGCTTTCAAATTCCCCTAGCCAATGTGCATGAGCGTTGTCATCCCCTTTGGCTTGAGCATCGGCTATATTTTGCTCAATGAGTCGTAACCTGTCGTCACCGTCTAAGCAATAATCGAGAGCGCTGCGTTGCGTTTCTTCGACTTCCTGAGCCATGAACGCGATACGACGTTGGCCCGGTAAGATGACTTCACCCGTGTCAGCGTGGAGCTCGCCTTTTATCATGGCGAAAAGAGATGATTTACCGGCACCATTTGCACCAATAAGGCCGACTTTCTGGCCTTCGAAAATGGTGAGGTCGGCTTCTTCCAATAAAAATTGAGTGCCACGTTGCAAACTAACTTCAGAAAATTGAATCATAAAAACACAGAGTCTCTTCCCTAATTAAAGGGGTTATAAAATAGAATGGAGAACATTTTAGAGTGCTGCAGAAGGAAACGAAATAGTCCGTGTTGATATTCCCAGTTTATACACGGTTTAAAGTGGATGATTAGATGTTGTGAGGGTAAAATGGCGCCATCTTAATCTGAATTTTTTACTCGGCTTTGGGCTCGAGCAAGGTGCAATGTGTGAACAACCTATCTATTAACGAAATACAACGCTTTTCATTTGACAATACGAACGTTCGAGGAGAACGAGTATTGTTGACGGATGCGTATCAAGAAATCATAAAGCGTAAGCAATATCCTTTGCCTCTGGAAAAGCTTCTAGGGGAATTTGTGGCTGCAATTGCTCTGCTTCGAGACATCATTAAAATTGATGGTGTTTTGTCGATACAAGCTAAGGGTAATGGCTTTTTATCCACGTTAATGACCGAATGTGATGAATTTCAAAATTTACGTGGCGTTATTCAATGGGACGAAACGCAAAACGTTCCAGATCAATTGCCATTAACAGAAGTACTCGCGGGTGGTTATCTTGTGATTACGATTCAACCGAGAAACGGTCAACGTTATCAAGGCATTGTTGAAATCGTTGGAGATACATTAGCAGAGTGTTTGGAGCAGTATTTCTTGCAATCTGAACAGTTGCCAAGCCGTGTTTGGCTGGCTGCGAATGGGGCGCAATGTGGCGGGTTGTTTTTACAGCGTTTGCCTGCAGAACAAGCAAAATCAGGCGATGAAGACGCGTGGGAACGTTTTACGCATTTGGCTTCTACGGTGAAAGCGGAGGAACTGTTAGGGCTTGAAACAACTGAGTTGCTACATCGTTTGTATCATGAAGAATCCTTGAGATTGTATGATACTAAGTCGATGCAATTTGGTTGCTCTTGTTCTCGAGAACGTACATTTGGCGCGGTTATGTCTTTAGGTGCGGAAGAGGTACGTGAGATTTTAATCGAGCAAGGAAGCATTAAGGTTGATTGCCAATTTTGTGCTGAGCATTATGAGTTTTTTGAAGCTGACTTAGCGGCTGCGTTGGGCGATCAAGCCCAGACTCACTAAGTGACCACTCTAAAGAGTGACCCTTTAATACTTGGCGTGATTGATTAAATCGCGCCAAGAGATCATACCAATTACATGATATTCCTCATCCACAACGGGCAAGCAAGAAATATCCACGCGTTTAAACCAGTCAATAATTTCTGCAATTGAGGTGTCGGCTTTCACTGCGATAGGTTGGCGTGTCATGACTTGATGAGCCGCTCTATTCAGTGTGTCGACATCGCGTGCTTGCTCTGAAACGTGATTGACGAAAGGGCTAATCTGGCGTAATAAATCACGATCGGAAATAATGCCAACGAGCTTGCCTTCTTCCACCACAGGAAGGTGGTGAAATTCATGGGTTTCTAATATTTTTTTTATGTTTGGTAGACGTTCATCCATGTCAACACAGACGATATCCTTTGCCATGATGTCTTGTGCTTTCATTCTTCTTTCCTCGCTATTTAAAGTAAGAATTCAGTCTATTTATACCGAACATTACCATTTAAATACAAACGCAAATTCAAAGCATGTTTTTTCTTAATGTTGTTAACATCGCCTTTCTTGCTGCTAAAGTCAATTGAATAGAAGGGAAGTTGTGATCTTCATTATGATTTTCTCTGCATGAGACTATTCCTCTATCAAGACATTGCCATTAAAATCCGTATAATTAATTGATACTCCTTTAGGAGATGATTTATATCGTCTCTAAACTCACTTTTGGCTTAAATACGGCGAATTCACATGACTTCAAATTCTGTAGATGTTTTATTAGTAGGCGGTGGTGCTATGAGCACAACGTTAGCAACGCTACTAAAGCAATTAGACCCAACGATGACCATGATGATGGTTGAGCGTTTAGACGGTGTTGCAAAGGAAAGTACGGATGGCTGGAATAATGCCGGTACAGGCCATGCGGCTTACTGTGAGTTGAATTACACGTCTATTGGTTCTGATGGAAAAGTGAATATTGATAAAGCCGTAAACATCAATGCCGCCTTTGAAGTGAGCCTACAATTCTGGTCCTATTTGGTTGAACAAGGTTTGATGCCTTCCCCGCAAGAATTTATCCATCGTGTTCCACACCAAAGCTTTGTTTGGGGTGAAAGTAATGTTGCCAAGCTGAAAGCGCGTTATGAAGCGATGTCGGCACATCCTGCTTTTAAAGAAATGCAATACACTGAAGATGCAGACACTATGAAAGAGTGGATGCCGTTGGTGATGCAAAATCGTCAGATTGATGGCCCGATCGCCGCGACTCGCGTTGCTCATGGAGCGGATGTTAACTTTGGCGCCATTGCACGCAATATGACGAAGTATTTGGAAGGCCTAGAAAACTTTGAATTGAGTGTAAATACCGACGTTAAAGATCTGCAAAAAAATGCGGATGGCAGTTGGGATGTCACGGTTGAGAAAGAAGGTGCTTTATCTAAAGTAACAGCCAAATTTGTTTTCTTAGGTGCAGGTGGTGGTGCGCTTCCGTTGTTGCAAAAATCCGGAATAGAGGAAAGCAAAGGTTACGGTGGCTTCCCTGTTAGTGGTCAGTGGCTGGTGTGTGAAAAGCCAGAGCTAGTTGAACAGCATTACGCCAAAATTTATGGTGCAGCGCCAATTGGTGCGCCGCCTATGTCAGTACCTCACTTAGACACACGTATCATCGATGGAAAGAAAGCCATTTTATTTGGGCCGTTCGCTGGTTTTACAACGAAGTTTCTGAAAACTGGTTCTTTTTGGGATTTACCAAAGAGTATTAAACTGAACAATATCAAGCCGATGTTGAGTGTCGGTAAGAATAATATGGATTTAACTCGCTACTTGATTAGTGAAGTTCGTCAATCTCATAAAGACCGTTGTGAATCTTTACGTCAATTTTTCCCAGATGCGCAAGATAAAGACTGGAAATTGGCTTATGCTGGTCAGCGCGTTCAAATCATCAAACAAGATGAGAATGGTGGTGGCAAATTAGAGTTTGGAACGGAAGCGATTACCAGTAAAGATGGCTCTTTAGCGGCATTGCTTGGCGCTTCTCCAGGCGCATCGACCACGGTTAATACGATGATTAGTATCATTGAGCGATGCTTTAAAGATCGTCTGTCGAGTGATGAATGGCAAGCGAAAATGAAAGTACTTGTGCCATCTTACGGTGAATCGCTTGTTGAAAATACAGACCTATTGCTTTCAACTCGCGAACGAACGTTAACAACATTGAACTTAAAGCCTTAATCAAAGATTAAGACTCCAAAGGTGGTTTTACTTTCAAAAAAAGCTGGGTGTTTCCCGGCTTTTTACATATTTAATGAAGTGATAAAGACAGAGAAAGATTATGACGATGACGTTTGCTGAACGCGCAGATCAATTATGTGATCAATTACGAGAGATGGAACATGAAGCAGAGGAAGGTGATCAGCTGTTTTATTGTGCTTATCTTTTAGGCTTGTTGGGTTTGCATAGTAGCGCTGAGGGAGAAGGAAAAGAAGCATTTGATGAAGGGTTTACTGAGACACTTCAGGATACGCTTAATGCCGAAGGCGTGACGGAAAAAGATCAAGAGTCTATTTTGGCTCTATGGAAAAACGTTTGTAAATTAGCGGCGTAACCTTTGCTGAGATTACGAATAATAGAAATAAAAAAGAGAGCAAATAGCTCTCTTTTTTATTTCGTCGAATGTATCGCTAAAAAATAGAATGGATTTAGGTTATTACGCGTTTGATTTCTCCGGACGTGGAGCATAGGCAAAGACATCAGAAAGACACTGCTCTTGGCGTAAACCTTTCTCTTCAAGTTGATCTAATGTTCCATAGACCATACCAACTGAGCCGCTAATGAAAGCAATACTATTGCTTAAGTCTGGATGATCTTCCAGAATGCTTTCATATAACCAGCCTGTTTTTCCTTCCCATTGGTCACTTTCTTCGTTGACTACAACGTCTACTGAAAAGTGAGAAGAAGACTGCTCATAAGCGCTTTTGAGCCAAGCTTGCGCAAAGACATCTTCACTACTTCTAACGCCCCAATAGAAAGACACTTTCCCTGAAAAATTACTTTCTATTAGCTCACTATAAAGGCTTTTTATTTGAGCAAATCCAGTTCCGCCTGCGATCAATAAAATATGCTCAGGCGACTCTTTTACTAAGTCATGGTGTAAATGGCAATCGCCGCCAGGCGCTTGAATACTGACTTCATCATTTGCCTTGATGTGTTCAACGACTTTATGAGCAAGAGAAGCTTCGTCTGACACAAGAATATACAGAGTTAATGACGGAAGTTCATGTGGCGCACTACCAATAGAGTAAGGGACCTTTTCACCTGTTGGCAAAACCACCATCAAGTATTGACCTGCAATAAAAGAGAGGTCATTTGATTGCAAAGTAATTTTTCAGGGAAAGTGTCTTT
>CALLIL010000055.1 GCA_938009755.1 uncultured Marinomonas sp. | reverse complement strand
GTTCTAATAATTCTAAAAATGATTTGGAGATTGAATATGTTAAAAACCATGAGTGCGATAGTCACTGTCGCTCTTTTTTCAGTAGCTGCCAAGGCTCATCATTCCTTTTCTGCTTCATTTACAGATGAAATAATTACCGTCGAAGGTGTGGTGGATGAATATAAATTTGCTAACCCGCATGTGGTGGTTTATTTCAATGTGACGGATGAAGACGGGCAGGTGACACGGTGGATGACTGAAGGACTCGCCGCGACATTGTTACGTCGGCAAGGTTGGTCGCGAGACTCTATCTCAGAAGGAGATGTGATACGTGTAACTGGTAACAGCTCTCGCAACGGTTCGCCGATGGTGTCTACTGACAGTTTAGAGTTTATTGATCCTGCAACGGGTAATGTGACTGGCACACCTGCAGGCGATCTTGTTGCAAGTAAGTCAGAAACGATACTTCCAATGACACTCGCCGATGGCCTACCAAATCTCGGTGGAGCTTGGACTCGTGGTCAGGCTCGTGCGGCGAATAACGGCGCTGATGGCGGTGGTATGGGCGGTGGCAGACTCGCTGGTGGTATGGGTAATGGTGGCGGTATGGGCGGTCGCGGTACGGGTATGCCATTTAATGAAGAAGGTGCTGCGTTACAAGCTTTACATGACCCTAAAAATGATCCTCAAGTGCAATGTGAACCACCAGGCTTGGTGCGTCAAACTGCAACACCGCATTCCGTAAAGATTGTTCAAGAAGAGGATCGAGTGGTTATCACCTCTGAAGAGTATGGTGTTGAACGGACAGTTTATTTTGATGATCGAGATTTGGGGGGGAATGAAAAAACCAACTTAGGCAAATCGATTGCGCGTTATGAAGACCAAAAATTGATTATTGAAACAACCCACCTATCAAGCAACCTAACTGGCCCAGGCGGCAATGCGTTGAGTGATCAAACAACCACCATTGAAACCTATTTCCGCAATGAAGATGTTGACGGACAATCTAGCTTGACCATGGAAATGGTGGTGACTGACCCAGGTTATTTAACTGAGCCGTGGACCAGAACTTGGACCAAATCTTACGATAGCAGTTATGAATTTGTCGCTAATGACTGCCAAAAGCCTCTTGATAGCTAACCAGTATTAGCAAAAAGGCTTAACAAAAAACAGAATTCCTCACTAGGTATTGTGGCGCTTACTGGCAACGGTAAGTGCCTTTTTTTGATTTTTCGCCGGCCTTTCTTGAAAGGTGTTTTCCTGAAAATACACTGCGCCAAATCAAGACAGCCTGAGTTTGGTGCATTTGCACCATCAAGATGCAGATTTTAACTAGCCTAACTACTAATTCAGTAAAACCGGTTACTAAGGCCTGTATAGACTAACGCTTACCTTTTTTAGAATTAAATATTTGCTTGGCATGAATTTTGCTTTGAGATGATAGATAAGCAGTCAATATCTGCAATGAAGCAAGGTAAATATTAATAAGGTTATTAGCATGAGTAAATTAAAAGTCGTCGTTGTCGGAAATGGCATGGTCGGGCACCACTATGTCGAGACATTGGCAAACGCTGACGTGGACGTGCACATTACAGTTGTTGGCGGTGAGCCTCGCCCAGCCTATGACCGAGTTCATCTATCTGAAGTGTTCGATGGTAAAGAGCCTTCTGATCTAGCAATGACAACTCGTGAGCATTATGAAGAGCTTGGTGTGGATGCATATTTTGGTGACTTCATTGCTAAGATCGATCGAGATGCAAAAAAAGTCATAACCGAGGGTGGTCAAGAGTTCAGCTATGACAAGTTAGTCATGGCAACCGGGTCATACCCGTTTATTCCGCCGGTTCCTGGCCACGACCAAGAACATTGTTTGGCATATCGTACGATTGATGATCTTGCTGAAATCAAAGCCTCTGCCAAAGGTAAAAAAGTCGGGGTTGTGGTTGGTGGTGGTTTATTAGGTTTGGAATGCGCTAACGCACTAAAGAATTTAGGCTTAGAAGCACACGTGGTTGAATTTGCCCCTGGCTTGATGGGCGTGCAGTTAGACGATGGTGGCAGTAGTATGCTGCGTCGAAAAATCGAAGCGCTTGGCGTAAAAGTACACACATCCAAAGCAACTCAAAATATCAGTAAGGGAGATACGCTTCGTTTAAAAATGGAGTTCGCTGATGATACCGAATTAGAAACCGATATGATCGTCTTCTCCGCAGGTATTCGTCCCTATGATCAATTAGCCCGAGATGCCGATCTTAAAGTTGGTGAACGCGGCGGCATTGAAATCGATTATCACTGTCAGACTTCTGATGAAAACATTTATGCAATTGGTGAGTGTGCAGTATTAGGTAATTTTATTTATGGTCTAGTAGCACCTGGCTATCGTATGGCGGAAGCCGCCGTCTCGCAGTTGAGCGAAGAGAAAGTGTCGTTTACCGGCGCTGATATGAGCACCAAGCTGAAGTTGCTCGGTGTTGATGTTGGCTCGATTGGCGATTCAAAAGGCCTTGCCGATGACTCACGCGCCTTTGTGTTTAGTGATGAGCGTGAAGAAGTCTATAAACGATTGAATGTGTCTGCTGATGGCAAAACCGTTCTTGGCGCTACTTTGGTGGGAGATTGCTCAGAATACGACACCTTATTGCAGTACTTTTTAAATGGCATTGAGCTGCCGGAAAATCCAGAGGCTTTAATATTGCCTGCCAGTGACGGCGCAGCGCCAACACTCGGCGCAGATGCTTTGCCAATGACCGCCTCAATCTGTTCTTGTCACAATGTCACCAAAGGCGATATTGTCACTGCGATTGACGGTGGTTGTATGACACTCGGTGATGTCAAAGGCTGTACAGCGGCCTCAACGGGTTGTGGTGGTTGCGCAGCGTTGTTAAAGAATGTTGTTGACCATGAGTTGGCATCGCGCGGCTTAGAGGTCAACACGGACATCTGTGAGCATTTTAAATATACGCGCCAGGATTTATTCACTATTGTTCAATCGACTCAAATCAAAACGTTTGATGAGTTGATAGACAAGCACGGCGAGGGTCGTGGCTGCGATATCTGCAAGCCAGCGGTGGCCTCAATATTGGCTTCCCTTTGGAATGACCATGTGTTGAATGAAGACACTGTGCCATTACAAGATACCAATGACACCTTCATGGCCAATATGCAAAAAGACGGGACCTACTCCGTTGTGCCTCGTGTACCCGGAGGTGAGATTTTGCCAGAGCAGTTGATTGCGCTTGGCGAAGTTGGCCGTGATTATAATTTGTATACCAAAATTACTGGTGGCCAGCGTGTTGATTTATTTGGCGCACGGATGAATGACTTGCCCGCTATTTGGGGTAAGTTAATTGATGC
>CALLIL010000054.1 GCA_938009755.1 uncultured Marinomonas sp. | reverse complement strand
AGGATTTAGATTTATTTTGGAGTAATTACAGCCATTCTTCCTGCATTTGTGGTATGTGTCGGAATTAATTCCGACCTACGTGGTTGTAGGTCGATTTTCAAATCGACAATATGGATCAAAAAGGGGAAAAATATGTCATGGAATGACTTAAGGAAACATAGATATTCTCAACCCAACGGAGAATATTTTGTTACGTTCAATACGGTAGATAAAAGAGATTTCTTTAGTGATTTCTCTTTAGCATGCGTATTTTGTCGGCAAATTCAAATTAATGAGCAAATGCATGGTTGTGAGTGGTCTACTTGGGTTTTAATGCCTGAT
The DNA here is from genome assembly GCA_938009755.1 of uncultured Marinomonas sp. Lineage (GTDB taxonomy): Bacteria > Pseudomonadota > Gammaproteobacteria > Pseudomonadales > Marinomonadaceae > Marinomonas. Next base: position 47,585 of record CALLIL010000054.1, on the reverse strand, counting down.
CATTTTCATGGTCTTCTTCGTCTTTCTTCATCGGGCTCAGATTTGTCCAAAATTGTACAGTCGTTAAAAGGAAGCAGTGCGTTTTTAGTGAATAAGCAGAGCAATAGAGCAGGAAGGCTTTGGCAACCTGCTTTTTATGAAAGGGCGTTAAGGTCAGAGGATGATCGAAAAGCAATTGCCAGATATATATTAAATAATCCCAAAAGAAGAGGGTTAGTTGGGAGTGTGAGGGATTATCCATATTGGGATTCAGTATTTTTATAATGGAATGCCGAATGAAATTTATTTCGACATTGTTAGGATGGTGTGGTGTTTTTGTCGGAATGAATTCCGACCTACGTAGTGATGTTCGTTTTGTATTTGTAGGTCGAAATTTATTTCGACATTGTTAGGGTGATGTGGTGTTTTTGTCGGAATATACGTGGTGATGTTCGTTTTATAACTGAAACCTTTTGCATTCTTCTATCAGTTCGTCGATTTTCATGTGTTGTTCTACGCTGTCGGCGAGGCGGTTGATTTCGTTTTCACGCAGTTGTTGGTAGTCGAAGGCTTCGGCTTGTTTGACACCAGCCCAGTTGAGTAATGCGCTAAGGGCTTCTGGGTGGTCGAATACGCCGTGTAAATAGGTGCCGATGATGTTGTTATCGTTTGAGAGGAAGCCTTCTTGTTCGCCGTTTTCCAATGTCGAGAAAGGTGTGTGTGGCGCGGAGAATATCGAAACGCCAGAGTGGATTTCATAGCCAGTGACTTGGCAATTCTGCGCAATGATATTGAGTGTTCCTTGGCGTTGGCTGAGTTGTTTCTCTTCTTTTAATTCCGTTTCCATAGAAATGAAGCCGAAGCCTTTGGCGTTGGTGTTAGCGGTTTTGTTTTCCAATCCCAGTGGGTCTAATAAGGTTTCGCCGAGCATTTGGAATCCACCACAAATGCCGATGACTTTTCCGCCGTATCTCAGGTGTTTGTTCAAATATTCTTCCCAGCCTTGTTCGCGTAAAAACGCGAGGTCACTTTGTACGCTTTTGCTGCCGGGTAAAATCACCAGATCTGCGGGTGGAAGAGGTTGGTTTGCGCCAACCAAGGTGACTTGAACGTCTGGGTGAAGGCGTAAGGCGTCCCAGTCTGTGTGGTTGCTGGTGCGAGGCATGACGGGAATCACCACATTGAGTTTGGTTGAAACGCCTTCTTTTAAAGGGCTTTTTGTCACCGCGTCTTCAGATTCAAGATGAAACCCTGTGAGGTAAGGCAACACGCCAAGTACAGGTTTTCCAGTGCGTTCTTCGAGCCAATCTAAGCCGGATTGCAATAAGCTAATGTCGCCACGAAAACGATTAATGACAAAGCCAATGACGCGATCTTGTTCGCTTTGGCTGAGCAATTCAAAGGTGCCAACAAGGTGCGCAAACACGCCGCCTTTATCGATGTCGGCAATGATGATAACAGGGCAATCCACGCTTTCAGCAAAACCCATGTTGGCGATGTCGCGGGCACGAAGGTTGATTTCCGCTGGGCTGCCAGCGCCTTCGATTAGAACCGCTTGATATTGCGTTGCTAGACGATCATAAGACGCCAGCGCGGCGTCTTTGGCGATGCTTTTGTATTCGTGATAACCCACGGCGTTCATGTTGCCGATGGCTTTGCCTTGGATGATAACCTGCGCGCCCGTGTCTGTATTGGGCTTTAGAAGAATGGGGTTCATGTCTACGTGAGGCGCTAATCCTGCGGCTTGGGCTTGCACGGCTTGAGCTCGGCCAATCTCGTTTCCGTCGTCTGTCACGGCGCTGTTGAGCGCCATGTTTTGAGGTTTAAACGGCGCGACCTTGATGTTGCGTCGAACGAGTAAACGGCACAAGGCGGTGACTAGCGTACTTTTTCCGGCATCTGAGGTTGTGCCTTGAACCATTAAACTGAAAGCGGGCATTTAGTATCATCACGTTTTGAATCAATAAGGTGATAGAATTCTACCTTACCTTCTTGTCTTGTTAAGTGAAAAAAAGACCAATATTTATGATCCTTGCTAATTTAGACAGTGTCTCTGCTGTTTTTTCCACCACGAGCGTTATTTTGCTGTCGGCGTTATTGCTTGATCGACTCTTGGGTGAGCCGAAAAGTTGGCATCCTTTGATTTGGTTTGGCCGTTGGGTGGATTTTTGTCGAACCTATACGAAATTGCCTTTGGAATACGACTCGAAACAGCAGCGTAGCGCGGGCGTATTGGCGTGGCTGTTGGCGGTTGTGCCTTGGTTAGTGGTGTTATTGGTGTTGTTTTGGTTGTTACCTAATTGGCTCGATCATGTGTTGTCTGTGGTGGTGTTGTATTTTGCGATTGGTTGGCAAAGTTTGCGTGAACACGCGTTAGCGATTTTTGAGCCATTAGAGCAAGGCAATGTTGATCAGGCGCGTTCTGCGGTCAGTCGAATTGTCAGCCGAGATACAGATAATTTGAGTGAATCCGACGTGGCAAAGGCGGGCATTGAGTCTGTGTTGGAAAACGGCAGCGATGCGATTTTTGCGCCTATTTTTTGGTTTCTAATTCTCGGTGCGCCCGGTGTTTTAGTATATCGATTGGCGAACACACTCGACGCCATGTGGGGTTATAAAACCGAAGACTTATTGCACTTTGGTTGGTTTGCGGCGCGATTTGATGACGTATTGAATTATCTTCCTGCGCGTTTGGTGGTGTATACCTATGGCGCTTGCGGCCGTTGGCGAGACGCAATAGAGAGTGCACGCCAACCTGAAGTGCGTTGGAAAAGCCCAAACGCGGGCCCAGTTATGGCGGCGGGCGCAGGCGCATTGGGTATTCAATTAGGTGGTGAAGCACCGTATTTTGGGAAAATAGAAACACGTCCTGTCCTTGGCGTGGAAAATCTAAATACGGGAAAAAGCCAAACGCCTTCTGTTCAAGATTTAAAATCCGCTGTTTTGCTGGTGGATAAAAGCGTGTATTTGTGGAGTTTGGTGATATGTCTTCTGTTTTAACCTCTGATCAATTAACCACGCGTTTGAGTGAACAACCGCCAAAACACGGCGGCGATTTAGCCTATTGGCAACGCAAGGTGGGCGATGACGCTTTGCATTGGTTGGATTTGTCTTCCGCTTGTAACCGTGAACCTTGGCCGATTCCTGCCATCGAGCCAGAATGTTGGATGACGTTGCCTGACCAAATGGCGTTACTCAATACCGCAGAAGCCTATTATGGTCGACGACCTAATGCGGTTGGCGCGGGTTCTCAGCACATTATTGAAGCCTTACCCTTGTTGATAAAAGAGAGCCGCCGCCTCAAAAATGGTGTGGTTATGGTGCCGCGAGTGGGTTATCAAGAACACGCGTTCGCTTGGCAAAAATGGGGTTTTGAATTGGTGCATTATGATCAATTCTCAGAATTGCTTGAGCAAGAATGGGCGGTTGCGGTGGTTATTCAACCTAATAATCCAACCAGTGAGTGGGCAAGTGATGACGAATTGTTGAGCGTGCTTGCTTATGCAGAGCAGAAAGGCACGAGCTTGGTAATCGACGAAGCCTTTATTGATTCGCAACCTGAACGAAGTGTTTTGAGGTGGAAACCAGAAGCCAGTTTAAGCGAGGCGGTGTTTGTGCTGAGGTCGGTTGGTAAGTTCTTTGGTTTGGCGGGCGCACGAGTCGGTTTTGTGTTTTGTGCGCCACACTGGCAAAGCCTTTTCCAAAATGTATTGGGCCCTTGGCCTGTGGCGACACCGAGTTTGCATTTGGTGAGCTTGGCGTTAGCAGATCGTGTATGGCAAGCCAAGGCTTCGTCGTCGTTGGCGCAGCGCCAAGCGGTGTTTATTGAGCGTGTGGTGCCTAAGTTCAACACGATTTTTGATTCCCAAGACCGTTTTGTGAATGACTTATTTATGACTTGGTTTCTAAGCGACCAATCTTATGCAGAGCAAGTGTTTGGTATGTTGCATTCGGTAGGCATTCATACGCGTTTAGGAGAAGGTTGGATTCGTGTGGCCTTGCCTGCTATGACGGAAATCGATGTGTTAGATAAAGCGTTGATTCGCTTGCTAAAAGGCACCGTAGGGCACACGCAAAGTGCGGGATTCACAAGAGGAGTATTGTCATGAAGCATTTGGTTCTTGGCGGTGTTCGCAGTGGCAAAAGTGCGTTTGCTCAGGAGCAAGTGGCTTTGTCTGGTAAGGCCGTGTGTTATGTGGCGACGTCTCAAGTGTGGGATGACGACATGGCAGAGCGTGTTCGTTTGCACAAAGGCAATCGCCCAAGCGAATGGCAAGTGATTGAAGAGCCTTTGGCGCTGGCGGCGGTGTTAGACTCTTTGAATGATCCTGAGCAAGCGGTGATCGTTGAATGCTTCACCTTGTGGCTGACAAACTTGCTGTGTTTAGAAGACGAGGTTCGATTGGCCGAAGAAAAAGCCGCGTTATTGAATGCTGTGGAAAACTTCCAAGGCGATCTCGTATTGGTCTCCAGTGAAGTGGGTTTGGGCATTATGCCGATGAATGCTTTGGCGCGTCGCTTTGCCGATGAAGCGGGCGAAATGAACCAAGCGTTAGCAAAACTGACCAATCAGGTAACTTTAGTTGCGGCAGGGCTGCCTATGCCGTTAAAATCGCAACCTTAAAAACTGACCACTCAAATCGTAGGAACTTCGATGACCCCTTATTCAAAAGATTTCCCAGTGTCATGGGAAGAGTTACACCGTAATGCACGTGCTTTGTCTTGGCGTTTGCTGGAACAAGGTCCTTGGAAAGGCATTATTGCGATTACTCGTGGAGGCTTGGTTCCTGCTGCCATTTTATGCCGTGAAATGGACATCCGTTTGATCGACACCATTTGCATTGTCAGCTACAAAGACAGCGAAGAAGGTCAGGGCGCCATGGAACAAGGTGAGCTGAATGTGTTGAAAGGTGTGGAAGGTGATGGCGAAGGCTTTATCTTAATTGATGATTTGGTCGACACAGGTCGTACCGCACAGAAAGTGCGTGAAATGTTGCCAAAAGCGCACTTCGCGACGATTTATGCGAAGCCAGCTGGCAAGCCTTTAGTGGATACTTTTGTGACGGAAGTGAGCCAAGACACGTGGATTCGCTTTCCTTGGGACATGGAATATACCTTTTCTACGCCGCTGGCGAACCGTCAAGGTAATTAAGTCGATTCACAGGCGCGGCTCTGTGTTGCACCCTCAACTTTCTTTCCCAAAGCCAATAATTACTCAATATTGACGAAATACAATGAGAGTGTTTGCAAAATGGTGCAAACGCTCTCACTCTCCTTACGCGGTTTTAAGTTAAATTGATCAATATATATTCAATCAAAATTATCGTCTAAAACGCGGTGATTTGATGTGTCTTCAGATGATCGTTTAACTTAAATAAAGGGAAGGATTTCATTATGTGGCATGCATTAGCAAAGATCATTTTTACCAGTGCGCTGTCATTTTTTATCGTTGTGTCTGCCTTGGCTGAAAGTCGCGTTGCCCGCGCTCAGTTTTCTACAGACGTGATCGATAGAGAACCCGTCGACAATATTGGCCCCGTTGTACAGGTCGAGTACGATCGAGTTCAGCGAGTGTATTTTTTTACCGACTTACGAGAAATGTCCAATAGTCGAATAACACACCAATGGAAATTGGATGGGGAATACATGGCGGATGTGGCTTTTGATGTCGGCGGAGATCGTTGGCGAGTCTGGTCAAGTAAGCGCTTAATGCCAGGTTTTGATGGCAAATGGAGCGTGGATATATTGCGTGATGGGCAAGTGATTGAAAGCCATTCTTTTGATTATGTAGATGTCTTTTAAAAAATAAGGCATGCTTCAAAATCTCTCATAAGGTCTTAATTCATTAAGGAAGGTAAATGCCTCATATACGTGTTCGTGGGTTATCTATTGATGTGCTTGAGTCTGTGGCGGATATTTTGGTTGAAAGCATGGCTGAGATTACCGACACGCCGACGGCGCAATTTACATTGGAATATCAAGCGGTGACTTACCTGACAATTGGTGGCGCATCGCCAGCGTACCCTTTCTTTGAGGTTTTATGGTTTGAACGCGGTGAAGAGGTGAAACGTAAAATCGCGTTATTGGTGGAAGACTTGATTCGCCCATTAATCGACAGCGGACAAGACATTGGCGTGGTTTTTCATGATATACAAGGCAAAGACTATTACGAAAACGGCGAACATTTTTAAACGTATTTTTGCCTGATTCAATACGTAAAAAGGCTCTATTGTTAACAATAGAGCCTTTTTTATGGTTCACGAATTGGCAATAATTACCGTTAATTGTGGTCCATTTGAATCATTTCTGAGCCTTTTTCGGCGACCATCATGGTTGGCGCATTCACATTGCCAGACGTGATGTTTGGGAAAACAGAGGCATCGATTACTCTCAGGTTACGTATTCCGTGTACTTTTAATCGGCTGTCTACCACAGAGTCTTTCGCGCTGGGGCCCATGGCACAAGAGCCACATAGGTGATAAATCGATCCTGCGTTTTCACGGTAATATGTCATCATGGTGTCGTCGTCGTATACGGCGTCTTTGCCCGGAATCACTTCTTCTTCGGTGACCGCTTGCAGCGCTTCAGTGTCCATCAATTTTCTGATCAAACGGCTGCCTTGCAGCACTTCTTTATAATCTTCTTCGGTAGACAAGTAGTTTGGCTTAATCAATGCCGCATCCATTGGATTATTGGAGGCGATTTCAATGGTGCCGCGACTGGTCGGACGACAAGCGTTAAAAGCCACTAGAAAGCCAGAGTAAGGATCAGGTTTCATGTTGGCTTTTGGGTCATTGGGAATGCGATAAGACATCGGATTGAAGTAAAGCTGAATGTTGGCCAATGGCTCGTCATCTGCGCCTTTTAAAAATCCACCCGCCTGATTCACACTCATGGAAAGAGGGCCAGTGCGGTTGATGACATATTGCCCCAAGGCTTTGGCCTGTGACCAATAGGAGGAGAATTCATCGTTTAGCGTTTTGATGTTGGCACGATAATAATAGCTGACACACAAATGGTCTTGCAGATTTTTTCCAACCGCAGGTAAGTGATGATTCACTTCTATGTCGTGTTTCTGTAAGAGTTCTGTGTCGCCAATGCCAGACAGTTGCAGTAATTTCGGGGAGTCTACTGCACCGGCGCATAAGATCACTTCGCGTTTTGCATGGTAAACCTCCATACCGCCTTGATGAATGACTTGCACACCAGTTGCGTTGTTGTTTTCATCGAGCAGGACTTTCTCAACCATGCTGACGAGTTTTAAATCCAGATTCGAACGGGACAGTGCGGGTTTCAAGTAGGCGGTGTTACTGGAATCACGTTGGCCATTTTTAATGTTGGCTTCGTAAATACCAGCGCCTTCGAAATGCTCGCCATTAAAATCGTCATTCAATGGGTAACCGAGTTCTTCCGCTGCTTTGAGGTAATCCGTACAAATAGGATGCGCGTCGTCTTTCATTGGGAAAATACCCATCATGCCATTGCTAGCATGATATTCCGTATCGCCAGCTGGGTGTTGCTCAAGCTTTTTAAAGTAAGGCAAAACGTCTTTGTAAGACCAACCTTCGTTGCCAGCGGCAGCCCAATCATCAAAGTCAGCGGCTTGGCCACGTACGTAAATCATTGCGTTAATGGAGCCAGAGCCGCCTTGCACCTTGCCTCGAGGAGCGTACAGTTTGCGCCCAGCCAATTCTGCTTCTTCTTCACTGTAATACATATAATTGTATGTCGGGTTGTAATAGGTTTTGGCAAACCCGACAGGAAGTTTGATCCAAGGCGAGGCGTCTTTGCCACCCGCTTCGATCAATAAAACAGAATGTTGTCCAGACTCGCTAAGTCGATTGGCGACAATGCAACCTGCCGACCCAGCGCCCACAATAATGAAATCGTATTCCACTGTCTTTTCCTCTATAAAGCCAAGGCTTTTTTACCGTTACTCAGGTTCAGCTACTTCGCAGCGGGGATGGTTTTCCAATCCGTAGACGATTCGTCTTTCACATCGTATGGTTTTGGGTCCATGGACAAATGCAATGTTTGGCCTTTATAGGGTGAGCAGGCTTTTACCACTTCCATGTTTAATTCGACGCCTAAGCCTGGTTTTTTAGATGGAATAATATAGCCATCGCGCCATTCGATCTTTTCTTGCAGAACGTCGGCATGGAAACCGTCCCATGTTCCGATACTTTCTTGAATCAAGAAGTTAGGCGTGGCGGTTGCAAGCTGAATACTTGCCGCGGCGCCAATTGGCCCATTGTATAAATGAGGGGCAATTTGTGCGTAATAGGCTTCTGCGATGCCAGCGATTTTTTTGCCTTCCAAAATACCGCCAATGCGACCAAGGTTCATTTGCAAAATGGACGCAGCGCCGTGCTTCAAGACATCGTGGAATTCGTATTTTGTGGTTAAGCGCTCGCCTGTCGCAACTGGGATGGTTGTTTTAGACGCAACGCGTGCCATGGCTTCACTTTGTCCTGGCGGTACGGGCTCTTCGTACCACATTGGGTCAAAAGGCTCTAAGTAGTTTGCTAAACGAATCGCAGACGCTGGTGTCATTTGTCCGTGAGTACCGAACAATAGATCACAACTGTTGCCAACGACTTCGCGAATTCGACGACAGAAGGTGGCAGACTTGTCCATGGCTTCCAAAGAAATCATTTGACCTGAATACGCAGAATATGGGCCTGCTGGGTCAAACTTTACCGCTGTAAAACCTTGCTCTTTGGCGATGATGGCCGCTTCTACGGCTAACTCAACGTTGTCGTAGTTGTAGCTGCCGTCACGGTCTAAAGGATAAAGGTAAGTGTAGCAACGTAACTTATCGTGCACTTTACCGCCGATCAATTCGTACACAGGCTTGTTTGCCGCTTTACCAATAATGTCCCAGCAAGCCATTTCTAAACCACTGACGATGCCCATCATGGTAAGGTCTGGTCGTTGAGTGAAACCACTGGAATAAGTTTCACGGAAAAAGCGTTCTACATGGTGAGGGTCATAGCCTTTTAGGTAACGGTCGAACACGTCTTCAACGGCTTTTTTAACCACTTCTGGGTGAAAGGTTGCAGCGTAAATTTCGCCCACGCCTTCGATGCCGCAAGCGGTTTTTAAGCGTACGAATATCCAGTACATTCCGCCAACATGAGGAGGAGGTGTGGCGACAATGTGCGTTTCGCAGGAGGTTATTTTCATGTGGAGGTCCTTTTAAAATTCGGCACGTATGTTTGGTTTTTAATGTTTAGTAGTTCAATACAACCAAGCGTGTTTGGGTGTAATCCAACATGCCGTGTTTGCCGTCATCACCACCTAGACCAGAACGTTTCCAACCCGCGTGATAACCTTGGTATGGATCAGAAGGTGTGCGGTTAATGTAGACTTCGCCTGCTTCTATGTTGTTGGCTACTGTCATGGCGGTACGGTAGTTTTCAGTGTAGACAACAGACGCAAGACCAAACTGGTGGTCGTTGGCTAACTCTAGTGCTTCATCAATGTTGCTGTATTTCAAAACAGGTAAAACGGGGCCGAAGATTTCTTCTTGGACGATTTCCATGTCTTGGCGGCAATTCGTTAATAAAGTTGGTGGGTAAAAATACCCCGCGCCTTCAGGAACGTAACCGCCTAGTTCTAGTGTTGCGCCATCATCAATGGCACGTTCCACCATTTGGTGAATGTTGATGCGGGCATTCTCATTGATTAATGGGCCCATGAAACTTGGGTTTACCGCACGATCACCAAATTGACGTTCTTTCATTTTGGTACGAAGCAAATCAACAAATTGGTCGTAAATTGCTTCATTAACATAAACGCGTTCAATGGCGGTACAAAGCTGACCACAGTTGGTGGTTTTTGAACCAACGATGTCTTGTGCGGCTTTTTCTAGATCCGCATCGGCTTCGATGATGGCAGGGGATTTACCGCCCAGTTCAAGAGACGATTTGGCAATATTCACTTGAGAGTATTCCAAGACTTTACGACCTGCGCCAACACTGCCAGTTAGCGTTATCATGCCGACTTTAGGATGCGTACAAACACTTTCCGCTGTGGCGTGATCCATGGTTAAGATGTTTACGATACCTGCAGGAATGCCAGCGTCTTGAATTGCTTTGGCAATTTCAAAGGCTGAGTTTGGTGTGTTGTTACTTGGGCGAACCACTACCGCGTTGCCAGTAATCAAAGCGGGCGCGATTTTGCGCAATAGCGTATAGACAGGGTAGTTAAAAGGAATAAGGCATGCGACAACACCGATTGGCTCGCGTTGCAGCAATAGATTTTCATTTGGTGTATCACTTGGGATGATTTCACCTTCAATACGACGTGCCCATTCTGCATGATAACGTGTGATATCGGCCGCATAAGTGGCTTCGTTTGTGGCATCTTCCAAGCTTTTACCTGATTCATTCGCAAGGGCTTCACCGATAGCGTCTTTACGTGCCATTAAGGCGTCTGCCAGCTTGTGCATGTAACCAGCACGTTCAATGCTGGTTAGCTTACGCCATGTTTTTTGCGCTGCTGCGGCACTGTCTACCGCCGCTAATGCTTCGTCTGTTGAAGCAGAAGACACTTGAGAAATAAGCGCTCCAGTTACTGGGCTGTACACAGGAATGCTCGTGTTGTCCGCAGAGCTGGAGAAAGCATTATTTATGAAGTTCTTATCAATGCGCATGGAAGTTACCTTCTGTTATGAATGAGATGACTGCAGTATGGAATAACATCATGATAGGAGCTCAAAATAGAGGAGTCAAAATGGCTTTTATATGTAGAAAATTTTTTTCATATATGAATAAATGTATTTATCTATTTGTTTTCAAATGATATTTTTTATCTTTGAAGTGTTGGGTTTTATTGGAAATGGCTCATTAACTCTTCGATACTCTGGTGAAAAATACAGGAATAGCTTTGACACCAAGGGGTTGGCGTCTTTTTTATTAAGTGAATAATTTATTGATCTGGATGTCGATTTTTTTCAGATACATCGAGAAAAGACAAAGATGTGGATTAAAGACCAGTATTTAGTGCTATTTTTTCATATATGAAAAACGAGAAAAACAAAGAGACTAATATGATAAAGCAAGAGAAATCAAAAGCACCCGCTGTGGATGGCGCGGTGCTAATTATTGATTTATTGGCGAGCTCTGGTTATCCGTTAACCTTAACTGAAATTTGCGACCACACTGGGTTGCCTTCCGCCAGTTGTCATCGAATTATCAATGCTTTGTTGGATCATCAAATGGTGGCACTGAACACCAGTCGTAAAAAGTCCTACAGTATTGGTTCGAAGGTTTTTCAAGTCGCATCCACTGTGTACAGTAAACAGAGCATTATTCCCTTTTTTCATCCCATTGCTGTCATTTTGAAAAATGAGCTACATCAGCCCATTTTTTTGAGTGTACCGATCGGTGATACCATGGTTGTCGTGTCAAAGGTGGAGCCTTCATCAAGCAGTACTGTTAACCTGTACGTTGGGCAAACCATGCCGTTATATTCATCCGCTGGTGGAAAAGCCATTCTGTCTATGTTGGATGAAAAATGGCAACAGAACTATTTTGCAAGGCAAGCGGAAAGTGACAGGGATTTTTCCTGTTTATTGTCAAAAATCGAAGAGGATTTAGAGCGCGCAAATCGCTTGGGATACGCCGTGAGTCAAGGGGAAGTTGAGCAAGATATAAGTTGTATTGCAGCGCCGATTCTAAACGTAAGAAATGAACCCATTGCAGCAATCAGCACGGGCATTAATCGCGACTTTTTAACCGATCAAGACACGCGGGATTTTTCGAAGAAATTGATCAAAGCCGCAAGACAGCTGTCATCAAGAATTGTTTAATACTAAACCAATCACGGCCTACAAAAGACAATCAATGTAGGCCGTGTTTCGTGCTTTTAGGCGATATAAAGGAACCGTTGGGTTTATCGTTGAAATTCGTACACGCTGCCTAGTTTCAATATCTGCGTCAATTCATCCAATGCGGTGTGACTTTCCATCAAGAGTTGAGGGTCGGCGAGGTCGGCTTCGTGCAGCTCGTCTCGGTAATGTTTATCCACCCAATTTGTTAGCTGCTCAAATAGCGCGTCATTCATTAATGTGAAAGGGTTAACCGCTTGCTGCTCTGCTTCGGTTAACGCCACTCGTAATCGAAGGCAAGCTGGGCCGCCGCCGTTGCTCATGCTTTGTTTGAGATCAAACATTTTGATCTCATTGATCGGTGAAGGGCCTTCCACCAATTCCTTTAAGTAACGCCAAACGCTTTGGTTGTTTTCACATTCTTCTGGCACCACAAGCACCATGTTGCTGTCGCCACGGCTCAATAATTGACTATTGAAGAGATAAGATTGCACACAATCTTCAATGGATATTCGGTTGCTTGGTACTTCAATTAAATGGAATGGCGAGGCTCTGTCGCCCCAAGCGGTGAGTAAATCTTGCTTCATTTTTGCCGTATCAAGGAAAGCGTCTTGATGGTAAAAGTGCGCGTTGCGATTGCCAACGGCAATCACATCGTTGTGGAAAACGCCCGCATCGATTACTGCAGGGTTTTGTTGTGCATAAACTACATGGTTATCCACTAAACCATGTGCACGGGCGACCGCTTGAGACGCTTCCAATGTGTGACGCGCAGGAAACTTGCTTGGGCGTGGCGCACTTTGATTAAAGGCTTCCATACCATAGACAAAGAATTCTATGCCTCGTTCGCCATATTGATCGCAAAAACGTGTGTGATTTGCCGCGCCTTCATCGCCAAAGTGATCGACGTTTGGCAAAGCATTATGATGAGCAAAATGCGCGTCGTCTTTAAACGTGGCTTGTAAAATCGCACCTGTGGTTTCGTGTTCAATAGAGCGGTGAAATTTATTGATTAAGTTCGCTGGCGTGAAATGTACGCGACCGTCTTTGGTGTCGCCGCTTGGCGAAACGGTAGCCGCGTTGGCCGTCCACATACACGAGGCAGAACTCACAGAGGCCAAAAGTTTAGGGGACTGTTTTGCCACTTGTTCGAGCACTTTAGCGTCGGAACCTGTGAAACCAAGTTTACGCAGCGTTGGAATGTGCGGGCGCTCATGGGGCGCTAACACGCCTTGCACAAATCCCATGTCGGCCAAGGCTTTCATTTTAATTAAGCCTTGTTTGGCGGCGGCTTTTGGGTTTGATGGGCGCGCTGAGTTGTTTACTGACGCGACATTACCAAATGAAAGGCCGCTGTAATTGTGAGTGGGTCCCACTAAACCATCGAAATTGGCTTCTGTCGCTTTGTTCATCTTTGATTCTCTGTTTTTTTATTAAGTGCTGTTAAGTGCTGTTAAGTGCTATTAAGTGCTTTCAAATTACAAAGTTAAGCCATGGCCCAGTTTTTCAGGCATGGAAAGGCTATCGGCTTCAATGCTGGAAACTGGGTAAGCACAATAATCTGCGGCGTAGTACGCGCTGGCTCTGTGATTGCCGCTGGCGCCAGTTCCACCAAAGGGTGCGCTGCTTGCCGCGCCTGTGGTTTGGCGGTTCCAGTTGATAATGCCTGCTCGGCTATGTTGTAAAAACCACTCATATTCCGCGGCGTCGTCAGACAAAATACCTGCGGACAGACCAAATTGCGTGTTGTTGGCGATGTCCATGGCTTGATCCAATGAATCATAACGAATCACGGTGAGCAAAGGGCCAAAGTATTCTTGGTCTGGTAAATCGTCCAGTATGTTCGTCGCATCGATAATGGCTGGAGTGACAAAACCTGTGCTTGCTTCGCCGCGAGTCATTTCCAAGATGCATTCAGCGCCAAGGTCAATCAGCTTTTTATAGGCTTGCATTAAGCCATCTGCCGCTTGCGCTGACACAATTGGCCCCATGAAAGGTTGTTCTTCAGCGTCGAATCGATCAATGCGCAATGCTTTGGTTGCGGCGACTAAAGTGGCCAGAACGGCATCACCAAGTTTACCTTTAGGTAACAATAAACGTCGTGCGCAAGTGCAACGCTGACCCGCTGAAATAAAAGCAGATTGAATGATTTCATGCACTGCCGCGCGTTGATCTGCGATTTTTTCAGACACCAAAAGAGGGTTGTTGCCACCCATTTCTAAGGCGAGGATTTTCCCCGGATGACCTGCGAAGTCTTTGTGTAATATGTGACCGACTTGTGGGCTGCCAGTGAAGAATAGTCCATCGATGCCTTGATGGTTGGCTAAGGCCACGCCTGTTTCTCGTTCCCCTTGAACCAAGTTAAGCACACCCGCTGGTAAACCTGCTTGTTCCCATAATTGTATAATAAGATCCGAGGTGGCTGGTGCTTGTTCGCTTGGCTTGAACACCACAGTGTTACCAGCAATAAGCGCGGGAACAATGTGACCGTTTGGCAGATGACCTGGAAAATTGTAAGGGCCAAAAACAGCAACAACGCCGTGTGGACGATGACGTAAACGGGCGGTTGCTCCAGGCATTTGTGTGGTTTTTTCACCTGTTCGCTCGTTGTAAGCTTGCTTTGAAATGGTCACTTTCCCCACCATGGCCGCCGCTTCGGTACGCGTTTCCCAAATTGGTTTGCCTGTTTCTCGGCTGATTACCGTGGCGATGGCTTCACTGTGGTCTTTTACCAGCGCAGCGAATGCATCGATGATGGCAAGACGCTCTTCAATTGGACGGTTTGCCCATGTTGGGAAGGCAAGGCGTGCTGCCGCAATGGCATCATTTACTTGTTCTGCTGTGGCGGCTTTTGCTTGCCATACTAGGCTGGCGTCAGCTGGATCAATAGACTGAAAAGTGTGACCTTGGCCTGCTGACCATTGGCCATTGATGTAGAGAGCTTGTTTCATGGAAACTCCTTTTTAGCGTTCGTATTTATGAATGCCAATAATGATTTACGCGTTAGGGGACAATTCAACAATGCGCACAGGTTCTTTATTAGTTACGCACAAATTGTCAGCTTCTTCTTGTGTGAGTGTCATGGCGCTGCCAGGTTGTATTGAGCGTTGAATCAAGATGCAGCGGAAATTGGTTACTTTTGCATTGGACACTAGGTAATAGTGTCCTTGCTCATTTTGACCTACGGCACCTTTAGGTTGGCCAATGTTGGCAAGGCATAAGCGACTATCACGGACTGCTCGAATGTCTTGAACTCTGGCTTCTAAACTTGGGCCGCCATCAAAAATGTCCACATAGTTCTCATAGCGGAAACCTTCTTGTTCTAATAATCGACGCGCTGGCTTTGTATTGTCATGAACCTCACCAAGAACGTCGCGGGCTTCTTTCGGTAAGAGGTTCACGTAAACAGGGTTGTTTGGCATCAATTCAGCGATAAATTGTTTGCTGCCGAGTGAGGTGAGTTCGTCGGCTTTTTTGAAATCGATGGAGAAAAAGTGGCGACCAAGGCTTTCCCACAAAGGTGACATGCCATTTTCATCACAAACACCGCGCATTTCTGCAAAAACTTTTTCTGTGAAGCGCTCAGGAAATTGCGCCATAAACATGAAGCGCGATTTAGAAAGTAGCTGGCCATTTTTTGAATGGCGGTATTCCTCTTCCAAAAATAAGGTGCATATTTCACTAAAGCCGGTGAAATCATTGTTCAAAATCAAGGTAGGAATGGCGTTATGAACACCCAATTCACGAGACGCGTGCGTGATGGTACCAAGGTGATAGCTGTAAAACGGTTCGTCTAAGCCGACTGTGGCAAGAATGCCGCAGGTGCCGACAATGTCGCCTGTGGTCGTGTCTTCGAGCACCATTAAATAGTTTTCATCATGGGGCTTGGTAATGTTTTCTTTTTCAAAAGACGCCACTGAAATGTCGATTTTCGCTTTAAGACTTTTCTCGTTTGGTGTTAAAGAGGTAAAGCCTGTGCCAGTTTTTTCGGCTAGCCGATGTAACGCTGCTAAGTCATTTTGATGAATAGGGCGAATGACCATCATGGGGTGTTGTCCTCTTGTATTCGATAAGTCGTATTGGAAAGACGACGTTAGAATGTATGTTGTTTTACTTTTTTGGTGCTATGTTGGCGCGCTGTTATAGCTTCGCCCACTGAATTTGGTGTCCTGCAGAAATTGATAGCCTTTCTTGCGTTTCTACTTCTAATCCTAAACCTGTAACTTGTTGTTCTGCTGGTGCTGCTGTGACTCTAAAATGTTCTAAATGACCCGCAGAAATAATGTGCATATCGCCTTTACTGGCGTCCGGAACGGTAAGGGCTTTTCCGATCTCTTGTCGAGTAATGGTTTTTAAGCTTTCCGTTCGTGCTTCGATGGTTGGACCAGCATCAAAAATGTCTACATAACCACGAAACTCAAACCCTTCGTCTAATAAAATATCGGCACTTTTACTCGATTTCTCATGAATGACGCCAATGGCTTCTTGCGCACTTTCAGGCAGTGTAGGCACATAAATTGGGTAACGCGGCATTAAGTCGGCGATAAAATGTTTATTACTGATACCTGAAAGATAGTCGGCTTTTTGAAAGTCCATGGAAAAAAAGTGCTTACCAAGAGAGTCCCAAAAAGCAGAATAGCCGTGTTTGTCGCTTTCGCCTCGAAGTTCGGCAAAAAGGCGTTTGGTGAAACGCTCAGGATAATGGGCAATAAACAACAAGCGGGCTTTGGATAACAATGACATGGCTGTTGTATTTTGATGGGCTTTGTCGACCACCAAAGCCATTAAACGACTGGTGCCACTGTAGTCATGACAGAGAAAAAGCGCTGGAATTCGATTGTGAATTTGCAATTGTGGTGAGGCGTGTACCACTTCGTCAATGCGATAGCTGTAAAAAGGCGCATCGGTTCCTACCATGGCGTCAATACCACAGCAGCCAACGATGTCGTCTTTGCTAGTATCCACAAGAACAAACAAGTAGGATTCGTCTCCCGGTTGCACGACGTCGGTTTGAAAAGAGCGTCGAGAAGACGCGATCTTGTCATTAAGTCGCTCACGGTTGGCTGGAAAGTTTGTGATGCCAATACCAGCTTGTTGAGCCAATCGCTCTAATGCGGGAAGGTCTGCAAAGTCTGCCGGACGAACAAGGTACATAATGAATCCAATAATAGCTCGAGTAAGTATTTATTATTGCTGACTTGCCAAAGCAAGGTAAGGTTGAAAGTTTCGAATTTGCGACACGGTTTTTAAAATATAGCGTGTTTTATAGCGCTTACTAGTAAGAATGTTTGAATTGATTGAATGAGTAAGAGAGGTTAAAAATGAAAGTTGGCGTTTATAAACACTATAAAGGCGCGGAGTATTGGGTTGAGCGTGTGGCAAAACACAGTGAAACCGAAGAGAGTTTGGTGATTTATCAAGCCTTGTATGG
Organism: uncultured Marinomonas sp.; assembly: GCA_938009755.1. Taxonomy (GTDB): domain Bacteria; phylum Pseudomonadota; class Gammaproteobacteria; order Pseudomonadales; family Marinomonadaceae; genus Marinomonas. Next base: position 30,342 of record CALLIL010000054.1, on the reverse strand, counting down.
GGAATTCGGCTGGTGGGCAAGACCATTAAGCATGTTTAAGGAAACGGTCGAAATTAATGGTGAAAGTATCCCACGTTTTGAATGGATCAGAGCCGAACAAAACGTGGATTAGTCTAGAAAATTAGAGTCAAATCCATACTAAGCGGGTGGATGCATCCAAGGAGACTCTCTCATCAATAGGATGATTTTTTCTCTTAACCAACGATGAGCTAGGTCATTATTGAAGCGTTCGTGCCAGAAAATATGAATAGGGTGACTACCGCTGTATTCGTCTACTTCAATCACCTCATTTGGAATCGGTAAAATCTTCACAGGATGGAAGTTCAATACGCCACATTGCTCGCTTGAAGATGTTTTCGACGACATGAGCTTAATGAAAAGCTCACCAATAGAACGTGATGCAACCAGCGCCATACCACGTTTTACCGCCTGCATGGCCGCCATGAGGCTGTCTGTTTCTAACGATGGTTCAAGTTGATAGCCCTGCTGTTTTAGCTTCAGTTGTGCTTTTGTAAAAGTGCTGCTTTGGTTATGCCCTAAATGATGAGTGACAAAGCGGTGTTCTAGCAATTCTTTTAATGTGGCAGATTCTTTATTGAAAAGAGGGTGAGCTTCACTGATGACAATGCAAGCTTCCATATAACCGACTAACTTACTGCGAATATTACTGGGTGTATCATTGACTCTTCTAATACCTAAATCCACATTACCAGACGTTAATTGATCAAACTGCGTGTCGCCCCATGACGTAATGGATAACTGAAGCCTTGGTGCTTCGTATTGTAATGACGCCAATAATGGTTCGATAAAGTTCTCAAGGTCACTTTCATCTACGCGCAGTTTAAATTTTCTGCTCAGGTTCGCGATATCTAATGTATTTGGTGTCATTAATTTAGATAAAGAGCTCAATATCGGTTGGATATGTCCGTGCAGCTCGCTTGCTCTGGCTGTTGGTGTTAAACCGTAAGCTTGGCGAGTAAACAAGGAATCATCAAACAGCTCTCTCAATCTTTGTAGGCTTTTACTAAGAGCTGGCTGAGTCACACCTAGCTTTTCTGCCGCACGAGAAACACTGCCTTCTTCCATGATAGTGGTGAAAGCAACAAGAAGCTTAATGTCGAGTTTTAAGATATCGTCTAATTGCATACAGTTCTCGATAGGGTGGAAATGATGAGGCAATCGCCTTGCGCACTTACTGTTTAAATGTAAGGGCGACAAGGCTTATTGCGCCAGTGATTTTGACTAATCAAATTCACTGTGTGGGCGGTATTTAACGCGGAATAGCAGGGCGTAAAATACTGGAACAGCGATCAAGGTCAGAACGGTTGAGAAACCCAAACCAAACGAGATCACCACCGCCATGCCTTCAAAGAAAGCATCAAAGAGTAAAGGTATCATCCCTAAGATTGTAGTGATGGCTGCCATACAAACTGGACGAACACGACTCACGGCGGAATTGAAAATGGCTTCGTATTTTTCCGTGCCTTGTTCCAATTCGTAGTTGATCTGATCGGCCAGTACGATACCGTTTTTCACTGTCATGCCAGATAAACTTAGGAAGCCTAGCAGTGCCATGAAGCTAAAGGCAGAGTTCATCACAAGCAGCCCTGTGGACACACCGATCAAGGCCAAAGGCACACAGAACCAAATGGTTAACGGTACTCGAACAGAGTTAAACAGCAATATGGTAATGATAAACATAAACAGATAGCCCATTGGCAAAGCGCCAAAGATGTTCGCCTGTGCATCTGTACTGCTTTCGTATTCGCCACCCCATTCAAGATCATAACCTGGCGGTAATTCAATCGCTTCTACTGGCCCACGAATACGTTTAAAGACAGCGTCTGCGGTTTCATCTCCTAATATTTTAGGATCGGCCATTACAGTGATTGTACGTTTACGATCACGACGTTCAATGATTGGGTCTTCCCAAACCGTTTCGAACCCTGACACCAAGGTAGACAGCGTAACGTACGAGCCTGTCGACGGACTATAAATTTGCAAGTCACGAATCTGGTCGATTGAAACACGTTCACTTTCAGGTGCAGTACGCACGATAGGCAATAAATCTGAACCATCACGATACGAACCAATTTGCGAGCCTGTAAAGTTGGTGAGCAACACCTCATCTAAGTCTGTTTTGCTGATACCTAAACGTCTTGCTTGGGCATCATTAAAGATAGGACGAAGCACTTTTACGGGTTGACGCCAGTTGTCCTTGATACTTTCTAAACCACCGTCTTCACGATAAATAGTTTGTATTTGAGCGCTGAATTGGCGTAACAGTTTTGGATCTGGGCCACTGATACGGGCTTCAATTTTGGAACCTGTAGAAGGTCCTAATTGTAAACGTTGTAGCTTCACTTCAAGTTCAGGGTATTCTTCCTGCATTTTGTAATAAAGATCTCTTAGCAGGTTAGGAATACCTTCTTCTGTTTTCGTACGGACAATAAACTGAGCGTAGCTTGTGTTCGTTTGTTCCGCTGTGTAAGTCAGCATGAAACGTAAAGCGCCTTGTCCAGTTGTTGACGTCACAAACTCAATACGGTCATCAGCCAGTAACTCTGCTTCAATTTCTGTGACTTTTGCATAGGTTTCATCTATGTGAGTACCTTCTGGCATTTGAATGTCCATGTAGAACATTGGCGTGGTAGAAGGCGGGAAAAAAGCTTGTTTTACAAACTGGAAAGCCCAGCCAGAAGTCAATAAACAGCCAACTAATAGTGCGACAGACACCCAGCGGTAATGCATGGCTTTGTCTAATAACCACTTGTAGCCTACAAAAATAAAGCCTTTGTAAGGGTCTACTTGTTCGGTATTTGATACGTCTTCGCCAGCCTCATTTTGAGCATGTTCAACGGTTTCTTTGAAAAATAAATCACAAAAGAAAGGCGTTAGGGTAATGGCCGTGATCCAACTTAATAAAAGAGAGATCAACAACACATAAAACAAAGAACCTACAAATTCACCAACGGAGTCTGGCGATAAGCCAATAGGTGCGAAGGCCGTAATGGCAATAATAGTGGCACCTAATAAAGGCCATTTTGTTTGTTTGACGACAGCGCTGGCTGCTTGGACTTTTGACATGCCTCGTTGCATACCGATGAGCACACCTTCTGTGACAACGATGGCATTGTCTACCAGCATACCCAGAGCAATGATGAGTCCACCCAGAGAGATTCGTTGTAAATTAATGCTCATGTAATCCATGACAATGAAGGTGCCAAGAATGGTCAATAACAACACAAGACCAATCAAGATACCGGAACGAACGCCCATGAACACCAAAAGAACCAGAATAACGATACCAACGGCGGCGGCTAAGTTCACCAAGAAGTCTGAAACAGAGCGATCGACTTCTTTCGATTGAAAGTAAATCGGCTCCATGTTTAAGCCAACAGGTTGCTGGTATTGCAGCTCTTCGATACGTTTTTCTAAAACTTCACCGACTTTAACGACATTGACACCTTTGGAGAAGGAAATGCCTAATAATAAAGATTGATGACCATTAAAGTTAACCAAGTGTGTTTTTGGCTCAACGTATTCACGCTTTACTGTGGCGATGTCTTTTAAACGAATTAAATTACCCGCCACAGGTGTGCCGACAATGAGGTTTTCTAACTCAGAAATGTCTTTGAATTCACCCGTAGGGCTAATGCGAATGTATTCGCTGCCCACTTTCACTCGGCCCGCATTTGAGACATTGTTTTGGTTCGCTAACAAGGTGGTTAATTCACTCGGAGCGATACCAACATTGGCTAATCTAGAACGAGAAATCTCAATGGTCACTTGCTCACTTTGTTCTGCAGCAACGGACACTTTGGCAACACCGTCAACCAATACAAGTTCGCGCTTGATCAGGTCAACATAGTTTTCTAAGTCTTTATAAGGATAACCTTCGCCGTTAACCGCGAGCATGACACCATACACATCACCAAAATCGTCGAAAACGTAAGGCGTGCCGACACCAGTTGAAAAGGTGCCTGAAAGATCTTGGATCGTTTTACGTACTTCGTCCCAGATTTGTTTTAGCTGCTGGGAACGATATGTGTCTTTGATGGTGAGCTGAATTTTGGAGTAACCTGCTTTTGAGGTAGACGTGATTTTGTCCACATAAGGCAAGTTTTGCAGAGCCAACTCAATCGGATAGGTGACTTCTTCTTCTACCTGTTCAGGAGAGGCCCCTGGGTAATAAGTAATGACCAGTGCATCTTTGATGGTAAATTCAGGATCTTCAAGTTGACCAAGGTTAGTAAAGGCAATAATGCCGCCAATCAATAGGATCAATGTCACCATCCAACTGGTGACTTTACGTTTTATAAAATAAGCCGCGATATCCATTATAAGCCTCGCTCACGTGTCCAAGGGCGAACTTGTAAGCCCTCTGTTAAGCTACTAACACCGGCTGCGACAATTTGATCTCCAACGTTGAGACCAGATTTGATTTCGATTTTATTGCCTTCCAGTACGCCTAATTCTACTTTGCGAGTTTGTACGACACCCATTGTTGGGTTAAAGACCCAAACAACGCTTTCAGCTTTTCCCGTATTAATATTTTCATGGCGAAGTACGGCATCGACTGGAACAACAAAGTGCTGAGATTTACCCAGTAATTTATTTAGGTCAATGTCTACGTTTGCCGTCATGCCTGGCAGCAAGGTTTTCCCCGACTTGTTGTTACGAATTAAGTGCATGGTAACGTCATAAGCCATCGACATTTGGTTTGGTGATGTATTGTGCTCTTTATAAACCGCTGATAATGGCTCTTCAGGAGCCACATCTAGAATAACCGTTGGGCGGTAATTATCTGGCACCTCTTTGAAACTTGCGACCAGACTTTCTGGCGCTTGAAACTCCACATCAAGCTTGTCGATGTTTTGAATGTGCATCAGTGTTTGCGTCGCAGAAACATACTGAAAATTATCCGTTTCTACAGAAGAAATCACCCCAGAGAAAGGCGCATATACTTTGGTGTATTTCAGTTGGTTTTTTGCTGATTGCAACGCATTGTTGGCTTGATCTAATGTGGCTTTGCTCGTGTCATATTGATCTTGCGTTGTGGCATTTTGCTTGAAAATGGCTTGAATACGTTCAAATTGCGCATCCGCTAGGCTTTGATTTGCTTGAGCTAATTCCACTTGAAGTTGGAAGTCTGCTGGATCAAGTTCTGCCAATAATTCGCCTTTTTTCACGCGCTGGCCCGCAACAACGTGTATTTTCATTAACTGGCCGCCAACACGAAAAGCAAGATCTGCTTCTTCGCTGGCTTTTAACTCCGCAGGGAAACGGCGAATGTTGACAGAGTCTGTTGAATCAATCGTAATCAATTTGACTGGGCGAATGATGTTTTTCTCGGTAACGACTTCATCATCATTTGATGAGCAGCCAGATACAAATAAAGCGGTGGCGATGGTTACGCCGGCTAACATATTGATGCGCTTTACGCGGTTCATTGCAGTCTCCGTCAATAAAATGGAAATAATAAGATGAATATATTTTATATCTCTTGTCTTAGGATATGAATTTTTAAATATATATTAAAGATATTCCCAATAAGATATATCTTTCTAAATATTAGACGATTTATTCATTTCCAACGGAATAATCTGCTTTTTAGCGCTTGCTGAATACTATTGTGTTTTTTCAAGTTCTTTCAAAAAGGTTTCTAATACCAAATTGGATCGAGCGCCTTTGCGAGTAATGGCTGAAAACTGAGTAATATAATGGTATTGGTTTGGTTGAATGGCGCGCATACGGCCGTCACGGACCCATCTTTCAGCCACATGATCAGGCAGAAAACCAATATAACGACCAGTTAAAATAAGAAAGGCAATTCCTTCACGGTCTGTTGCGGTGGCACTGGCGGTTAAAGGTTGATGTTGCGCCTTTATTTCTGGGGTTTGTGCGTAAGCTGGCAAGACGGCATCGTAGTCTTTTAATTTTGCTTTGGTGATCTTTTTGTCGTCAATGGCAAACAAAGGGTGCGTATCGCTGCAATAGAGTTTGGATTCTTCTTCATATAGGTGATGATAATCTAAGCCGCTGAGAATTTTTAAGTCAGGAACGATGCCGATATGTAAGCCGCCATCTAATACGCCTCGCTCCACATCGTTTGGTGGAATCATCCGAATGTTAACCGTCACTTGAGGTCCTTGATCTTTCAGTCCAGCTAACGCTCTTGTTATGCGCGTATGAGGAAGGGTGACTAAGTTGTCGGTGATGCCAATGTTTAATTCCCCTTTTAAGTGCTGATGAAGCGCATTGATATGGGTTCTGAAATCTTCAATAGAAGACAGCAATTGCAATGTGTGGTCGTAGACTTGGCTGCCTTCATTAGTCAGAGAAAAACCAGACCGCCCACGCTGACAAAGGCGAAAGCCAAGGCGGGTTTCTAAATCTGAGATGGCGATGCTGATGGCCGCTCGGCTAATGTTTAACTCCACTTCGGCGGCGGAAAATCCTCCGCATTCCACCACGGTTCTAAAAATGCGTAGGATACGCAAATCGGCATCGCTGACCTGACTTTGAAACTTATTCATTTACGCCTCTTATATAAGGTTTTGTCTATGGTGAAAAAGTATATTTTAGTTAACTAAATAATTAACTAAGCGTTAATAGATTCGTCTTTTTATAATCTATTCTTATTGGCATAGTGGTGTCAATACAGACTTTATATTGGAGCATTCATGGAAATCATTGGTCATATCATCGGCGGTGTCGCGTCTACAGAATCCGTAAGAACTCAAGATGTTTTTAACCCTGCAACAGGTCAGGTAAGTAAACAAGTAGCTATTGCTTCCAAAAGCACTGTGGAAGAAGCCATTGCGGTTGCGCAAGAAGCTTACCCAGCGTGGCGAAATACACCGGCAATGAAACGTGCTCGCGTGATGTTTAATTACAAAGCGTTATTGGAAAAGCACGCGGATAAAATTTGCGAGTTGATTGGCGCGGAGCATGGGAAAATTTGTCATGACGCTGCGGGCGAATTGCAGCGTGGCATTGAAAACGTGGAATACGCTTGCGGTGCGCCAGAGTTATTAAAAGGTGAATACAGTAAAAATGTTGGGCCAAACATCGATTCTTGGAGCGAGTTCCAACCGCTTGGCGTTGTAGCGGGTATTACGCCATTTAACTTTCCTGCCATGGTGCCTTTATGGATGTTTCCAATGGCGATTGTCTGTGGCAACACTTTTGTATTGAAACCTTCAGAACGTGACCCAAGTACCGCATTGTTCATTGCGGAATTGTTGCATGAAGCAGGTTTACCGCCGGGCGTATTTAACGTAGTAAATGGCGATAAAGAAGCGGTCGATACCTTGTTAGAAGATCAACGCGTGAAAGCGGTGAGCTTTGTGGGTTCCACGCCAATTGCGGAATACATTTACAGTAAAGCCAGTGCCAACGGTAAACGTTGTCAGGCATTGGGTGGTGCGAAAAACCATGCGATCGTGATGCCAGACGCGGATATGGACAACGTGGTTAGTCAATTATTGGGGGCTGCGTTTGGGTCATCTGGCGAGCGTTGTATGGCGCTTTCCGTTGCAGTTGCTGTTGGCAAAGAAGCGGGTGATGTCTTGATTAGCAAAATGTCAGAAGCAATGAAGCCACTAAAAGTGGGCGAATGCTCTGATAAAACGAACGACTTTGGGCCAGTTATTACAAAAGAACATAAAGACAAAGTGGTTGGCTTTATCGACAGTGCTGAATCCCAAGGGGCGACAGTGGTGGTTGATGGTCGAAACCCAAGTGTTGCAGGTTATGAAAATGGCTTCTTTGTGGGCGCTACCTTGATTGATGGCGTTACTAAAGACATGGAAAGCTACCAGCAGGAAATCTTTGGCCCTGTGTTGCAAGTGGTTCGTGTGGAGACGATGGAAGAAGCGATGGCGCTCATCAATGATCACGAATATGGCAACGGAACGTGTATCTTTACCCGAGACGGTGAAGCGGCGCGCTATTTCTCAGATCACATTGAGGTCGGAATGGTAGGCATTAATGTGCCGTTGCCGGTGCCTGTGGCGTATCACAGTTTTGGTGGTTGGAAGCGCTCTTTGTTCGGTGATTTACACGCTTATGGCCCAGACGCTGTGCGTTTTTACACGAAACGCAAAACCATTACGCAACGTTGGCCGTCGGCTGGCGTGCGAGAAGGAAAGAGCTTCTCTTTCCCTTCGTAAATGTGAACGATTTGGCGATGGCTGAATCTTTTCTCATTTTCCCAGGCATTTCTACTGTTTAATAGCGAGAAATGTTTTGTTGGCTGCTTACCTTTGTTGGTAAGTGGCCATTTTTTTATTTGCTTGATGACGTCTTCGTAATGCAAATAAATGCATGATATAAAAACAACGTCATAGGCATTGGTGGTTTTTTACCCTACTATTATTAAATGTAAAGATGTCATGAATATTGTGGGTGTTGTGTATGGATACCAAACAGGCTCGTTTTACAGTTATAAGTTATTTATCCCTGATATTGCTTTTATCGGGTTGCGCCGTGTCGCCTGCTCAGGATGATACAGTGAGTAATGAATTACTCATTGAAGTGGAAAATGATACGGCTTACTTATCTGGCGTGTTAGACAGTACTTTAGTGATGCGGCTGACTGAACTGATTAAAGCCAGTCCAAACATAAACGAAATTGTCTTGGTAGACGTTCCTGGTGCTATTGATCAGCAAGCGACAATGGAAGGCGCTTTATTGATTCGACGCCTTGGTATCAATACGCGGATTGCTCCGACAGGCTTAGTCTTGTCTGGCGGCGTGGATTTGTTTTTAGGCGGTGTTGAACGAAGCATTGGCGCTGGTGCTGGCGTCGGGATTCATGCTTGGTCTGACGGCACTGAGATGCAAGCAACCAGTATAGATGTGGCGGACCCGATACACGCGACCTATGTGAATTTTTATTTGAGAATGGGCGTTCCCGAGCGTTTCTATTGGTTTTCTCTAGACGCTGCGCCAGCAGACAGAGTGTACTTTTTGTCACCAGAAGAAGTGTACGATTATCAACTTGCGACTAAATAATGAGACGCTATCGAGGGAGGAAAAATGGAACAGATAGAACTGTTTACCATAGACAACCCTTGTGTTGGTGTCTGTGAAAACAGTAAGAAAGGTTTTTGCAAAGGTTGTTTGCGCAGTCGAGAAGAACGCTTTCAATGGTTTAACTTGTCGAACGAAGCGCGTTTCCATGTGTTGGATCTCTGCAAACAGCGACGTATGCGTTTAATCAAGGCTCGCCAAGACCGATTGGAAGCGGATTCCCACAAGGCTTTGCCTTATGGGATGGAAGACGAACCTATGACGGACCTCTTTACGCTATCAAACCCTTACAACGAGCATTAGCAAGTTTTGACAAAGTGAGTTAGTGTTCGAAAATTGCTTCCAATGCTTCTGATAAGCGTTCCACTCCAATCACTTTCATGCCTTCAATGGGCTTTTTCGGGCAATTCGATTTCGGCACAACCGCGCGAGTAAAGCCATGCTTTGCGGCTTCGCTTATGCGTTCTTGTCCTGAAGGAACTGGGCGGATTTCACCAGATAAACCCACTTCGCCTAAAACAACTAAGTCGTGAGGCAATACTTGGTTGCGGAAGCTAGAGACCACCGCAGAAATTGCCGCAAGGTCAGCACTGGTTTCTAGAACTTTAACGCCGCCAACAACGTTTAAATACACGTCTTGATCAGAAGTCATCAAACCGCCATGTTTGTTTAAAACGGCCAATAACATAGCTAGGCGGTTGTGATCAAAGCCAACCGTCACGCGTCTTGGGTTGCCCAGAGCGGAATCATCCACTAAAGCTTGCAGCTCCACCAAAAGTGGGCGAGTGCCTTCCCAAACCACCATAACCAGACTGCCAGCGGCAGGATGATTGCTGCGATTTAAAAAGATAGAGCTTGGGTTTTTGACTTCTTTTAAACCGTTTTCAAGCATGGCAAAGACACCCAACTCGTTTATCGCACCAAAGCGGTTCTTCATGCCGCGAAGGGTACGAAATCGAGAGTCTTCTGAGCCTTCCAGTAACACCGAGCAATCGACCATGTGTTCCAACACTTTTGGGCCGGCCAATGAACCGTCTTTTGTAACGTGACCAACTAACAGAACCGCGGTTTGTGTTTGCTTGGCGAAACGCGTCAGTACGGCGGCGCTTTCACGAACTTGGGAAACGCTACCGGGTGCAGACTCGATACCGTCCAAGTGCATCACTTGAATTGAGTCAATTACCATGACTTTCGGTTTAAGTTGTTGAGCGGTGTTTAAAATGGCTTCCACATTGGTTTCGGATAGCATTTTTAAGTTTTGCGTAGGCAAGCCTAAGCGTTGAGCGCGCATTGCTACTTGTTGTAAGGATTCCTCACCCGTGACATACAAAGCGCTTTGTTGCTCAGCTAACCAACACATGGTTTGCAACAGCAAGGTACTTTTCCCCGCGCCTGGATGTCCGCCAATTAAGACGACGCCACCGGGCACCAAGCCACCACCAAGCACTCGGTCGAATTCACTGGCGCCAGAACTGAAGCGCGGCACATCGCCTAAATCCACATCGGATAAATTTTGAATGCCTGTGGTTGCGCCAGCATAACCTTTGTATCTTGGGTCTTCGCTTGCCGCAACGCGAGCAGACGTTTTCCCCGATGTTAGGCGAATTTCAGATAAGGAATTCCACGCTTTACAGGCTTGGCATTGACCTTGCCATTTTGCGTAGTCAGCGCCACATTCATTACATACAAAGGCAGTTTTTGCTTTGGCCATGATTTTCTCTTCTATTTTTTCCAGTTAACTGAGTACAGATCCAAGCGGCGGTCTTTCAGGTTGTTTACTGAGCCTTCGCTGCGCGTAAATTTCAGTTTATCCAGATCCAAATCCGAGAACATGATCATCTCAGTGTTTGGTGTGGTTTCTGCCATCACAGCATCGTGCGGATAAGAGAAATCAGAAGGCGAGAATACAGAACTTTGAGAGTACTGAATGTCCAAGTTTTCAACTTGAGGTAAGTTGCCGCAGCTACCACAAATCACTACGTAGCATTCGTTTTCAATGGCGCGGGCTTGGGCGCAATTGCGGACTCGTAAATAACCATTCTTAGTATCTGTCCAAAACGGAACGAACAAAATATCCATGTCTTGTTCTGCCAATAAACGACCAAGTTCTGGGAATTCCACATCGTAACAAATCAAAATACCAACACGACCCGCATCAGTGTCAAAAACTTTTAAGTCATTACCACCTTGAATGACCCAGTCTCGGCGCTCGTGCGGTGTGATGTGAATTTTCTTTTGTTCTTCTACGGTGCCATCCCGTCGACATAAGTAACTGATGTTATAGACTACTTCGTCTTCGATGATCGGCATGGAGCCTGTAATGACGTTGATGTTGTAACTGACGGCTAACTGAGAAATTTCATTTTTAAAGCGCTCAGTAAAGCTGGCTAAGAAGCGAATGGCTTCGGTTTGGTTACTTTGGTCTGGACTTAAACCAATCAAAGGCGCATTGAAAAATTCAGGGAAAACGGCGAAGTCGCTTTTGTAATTGGACACCGCATCGATGAAGTATTCCACCTGTTTCAAGAGTTCATCGGCACTTTCGACTTCGCGCATTTGCCATTGAACGGCACCGACTCGAACTTGGGTTTTACGAGATTGAATGACGCTTGTTTCTGGCTCATAAAAGATGTTTTTCCATTCCAGCAAGGTTGCGTAGCCTTGGGACTTTTCATCTTCAGGTAAATAACGCTTGAGCAAGCGAGTCACTTGGAAATCGTTCGACAACTGAAAGGTCAAAATTGGGTCGTAGATTTTTTTCTCTCGAACCGCTTCTAGATATTCCGCTGGCGTGTGGTCGTGTGCGTGTTGGTGATAGCTTGGGATTCGACCGCCTGCCAAAATGGCTCGGAAATTATGCTGACGACATAACTCTTTACGGGCTTCGTATAAACGACGGCCTAAACGATAACCGCGATACTCTGGCGCGATCAAAGCGTCCAAGCCATACATGGCGTCGCCTTTAGGGTCGTTGAGGATGTTTTCTTTTTGGTCAACCAAGTCGTCGTAAGTGTGTGGGTTACTGAAACGTTGATAGCTGGCTTGAACCGAGAGTGCGATACCGACAATCTTACCGTGGTCTTCTAAACAAATTTGCCCTTCAGGGAAATCTTTTATCAATTGGTGAATAGTGTGTTTAGGCCATGAGCCGCCAATATCGTGATACACCTTATCCATGAGGATTTTAACTTGCTCATAATCACTGTTAGTTAAGTTACGAATTTTTAAATGTAAGTCTTCTAGCATGGAGGCCTCGTTTTGTTGTTCGTGCTGTCTTGTAGAGCTGCGAACCGGAAGATGTCGTGACAAAGAATGATAATACCGCGTCTTAATAGAATGAGGGCGTTAAATTTGATTTAAATAGCGGAAAAAGAAAACCCCCGCCGAAGCGAGGGTTTTATGTGTAATACGAGCTTTATAGTATTCCGTGTTTAAGCATGAGCTTAGACAATACAGAAGCGGGTATTATTTTGCTTTATTGAATTCTGGGTATGCTTCCATACCACATTCAGAAAGGTCAACACCTTCGTATTCTTCTTCTTCCGTAACGCGAACACCGATAACCGCTTTGATGATAGACCAAACGATTAAGCTTGTTACGAATACCCAAACGAAGATAGTAATTGCACCAGCGATTTGAGCGCCGAATGTTGCATCACCGTTTGTTAGAGGAACCGCTAGCAAGCCCCAAAGACCAACCACACCGTGAACAGAGATTGCGCCCACTGGATCGTCGATTTTTAGTTTGTCTAGAGTCAAGATAGAAACAACAACGATTAAACCACCAACTAGACCGATCAATGTCGCGCCAAGAGCTGTAGGTGAATCTGGACCTGCTGTGATGGCAACCAAACCAGCCAATGCGCCGTTTAGAAGCATTGTAAGGTCAGCTTTACCAAACAGAATGCGAGCAAGGATTAGTGCGCCAATTGCGCCACCCGCTGCCGCTGTGTTTGTGTTCAAGAAAACCATAGCAACCGCATTTGCACTCGCGATGTCACCTAGTTTTAGAACAGAACCACCGTTGAAACCGAACCAACCCATCCAAAGGATCAATGTACCTAATGTAGCAAGAGGAAGGTTTGCGCCAGGAATCGCACGTACTTCACCGTTCGGGCCGTATTTACCTTTACGAGCGCCAAGGATGATTACACCAGCCAATGCTGCTGCAGCACCTGCCATGTGAACGATACCAGAACCTGCAAAGTCAAGGAAACCAAGGTCGCCAAGGCTGAACATGCCGAATACAGAACCGCCACCCCAAGTCCAGTTACCTTCCATTGGGTAAATGAAACCAGTCATAACGACAGCGAACGCTAGGAAAGCCCAAAGCTTCATACGCTCAGCAACCGCACCAGATACGATAGACATTGCTGTTGCAACGAATACCACTTGGAAGAAGAAGTCAGAAGCGCCTGAGTAGATAGAGCCACCTTCGAAATCACCGCGGGCAGCGTAATCAGCTAGAGTAGATTCAACGTCTACATCAGCGATAGTGCTTAGGAAAATGTCACCACCGTACATGATTGAATAACCGCAAATCATGTACATGATGCAAGAAATGGCAAACAAAGCCACGTTCTTAGTTAAAATTTCAGTTGTGTTTTTAGAGCGTACTAAACCCGCTTCTAACATGGCAAATCCGGCTGCCATCCACATAACCAGTGCGCCACACACTAGGAAGTAAAAAGTGTCCATGGCATATTGTAAGTGAAAAATTTGATCTTGCATGTTTCGCCCCCCTAAAGGCTTGTATTGTTAGAGCAGTATTAAACTGCTTCTACACCAGTTTCACCGGTACGAATACGAACCGCTTGCTCAAGGTTAACGATAAAGATTTTACCGTCGCCGATTTTTCCAGTGTTTGCAGCACCAGAAATAGCTTCAACTACTTGGTCTGTCATGTCATCTGAAATGGCCAGTTCGATTTTTACTTTAGGTAAAAAATCAACAACGTATTCAGCGCCACGGTATAGTTCTGTGTGGCCTTTTTGACGTCCAAAACCTTTTACTTCTGTAACGGTAATGCCTTGAACACCAATCTCAGAAAGTGCTTCTCGAACATCATCCAATTTAAATGGTTTGATGATGGCAGTTATAAGCTTCATACCCACTGTCTCCTTTAAAGGTCAATATTATAGTCATATCGCAGGTAGGGAACTTTATTCAATATACGTGCCATTATTCGGCGTTCCTTATAGAGCGCTTTGTGTAAGGAATATGACAGTATTTGGTAATTAAAAAGGTTGTGTTTCTTTGCTTGATTTTGGTGCGCGCTATTTGCTCTAGATTGATTTTGCACCAATTTAATACGCAATTATTGGTGCGCTTGATCGCAATGGCACCGCTATTCTTTTCTATCTTGTTGCTTAAGCTAGAAAAAATCCGCTTTTAACAAAACGAAGAAGAGAAACCTGCTGATTTGCTTTTATAAAGGGTTCTGTTGGTTGTTTTTTGTGCACTGATCGGGAATGCTTTTATTAACTTGGGTCTGCTCTTATGCATGCACAGAGTAGCAGTGGGTGCGATAAATTGCGCTTTGGACTATGAATCTTATTGATGGTGCCTTGTTTGTTCCGTTTATCGCGCTCTATACTATGGGTTATAACATCCGCATTTCGATTTAAAGTGAAACACATGATTGATCAATTTATTAAACAGTTTGGAACAGGGTTAGAGCAAGCTGCTGAAACCTTAGGCAAATTACCAAAAGAAGAAATTCAGGCGCAGTTGCATGAGGTGGCTCGTAATACGTTGAGTAAAATGGATTTGGTCACACGAGAAGAGTTTGAAGTGCAAGAAGCCATGTTGGCAAAATATCGAGAAAAGCTGGCTGCATTAGAAACGCGTTTGGCAGAAATCGAAGAAAAGCGTTAACTTTATGAAAAACAAAAGGCGAGCAGGATGCTTGCCTTAAGGAAGATACGAATAAGTCTTCTGAGCGTCAGTCTTATCAGAGAAACCGTTTCTCTGAAAGACCCGAAGAGCGTGGGCTAAACGCTTTTTATTCTTTGTTAAGCTTCTTGCCAATATGTTCAATATTGGACGGTGAAGCTTGCCTCGAAAAATAAAGGTTTATCCACACGCTGAAGCCAGTGGACTTGTTCGTACCTTCCTTAACATAGTACGAAGTGAACAAACGAGATCAAGGAGTGATCATGAGTTTAGCCACAATATATAGCCGCGCCCGAGTGGGCGTATCTTCCCCATTAGTCACCGTTGAAACGCACATTTCAAACGGGCTACCTTCTTTAAACATCGTTGGCTTGCCTGAAGCGGCCGTACGCGAAGCAAAAGATCGTGTTCGTAGCGCTATTATCAACAGTCATTTTGAATTTCCCACTCGAAGAGTGACGATCAACCTTGCCCCCGCGGATCTTCCTAAAGAAGGCGGACGTTATGACCTGGCGATTGCCATCAGTGTGCTGCTCGCGTCTGGTCAGCTTGGTGAGATGAATTTAGGTGATGTGGAGTTTATCGGCGAACTGGCGTTGTCTGGCGATATTCGAGGTATTCCTGGCTTGCTGCCTTCCGCCATTGCGTGTCATACGGCGAACCGACAGCTTATTTTACCTGAGGATAATCAGCAAGAAGCTGCGTTGGTTGAGAGCAATGCAGTGTTTGCCAACCACTTAACTCAAGTAACGGCGCATTTATTAAAACAGTCTTCATTGCCCAACTGCGAACTAAAGCCCGTTGCGACGTTACCTTTGGATCATAAAGACATGCGCGATGTGAAGGGGCAATATCAAGCAAGGCGAGCCCTAGAAGTCGCGGCGGCTGGCGGTCATAATCTCTTGTTTATTGGCCCAGCGGGAACGGGCAAAACCATGTTGGCGTCACGTCTGCCAAGTATTATGCCAGCGATGACAGAGCAAGAAGCCTTAGCCGTTGCGTCGGTTCAATCTGTGGCAGGACGAAAAATGGGCTTAGATTGGTTCTGGTCCGAGCGTCCTTTTCGATCGCCGCACCATTCTTGTTCTGCTGCGGCGCTTGTTGGAGGCGGTTCCATACCAAAACCGGGTGAAGCTTCTTTGTCCCATTGCGGTGTTCTATTTTTGGATGAATTGCCAGAGTTTGATCGTAAAGTCTTGGAAGTGTTAAGAGAGCCTTTGGAAAATGGCGAAGTGCATATTTCCAGAGCACGAGGTCAAGTCACCTTCCCCGCGCGGTTTCAATTAGTTGCCGCGATGAACGCGAGCAATGAAGCTTACAATGGCGGACAAGACTATTACCAATCCAGCGCCAGCCAAAAGTACTTAAAGAAACTGTCCGCGCCTTTTCTTGATCGAATTGATTTGCATGTGGAAGTGCCGCCATTGCCTTCAACCATTTTGGTCAACGCTCAAGAAGAAGGGGAGTGCAGCGCCAGCGTTCGTGAAAGAGTGGAACGCGCGGTTGCAAGACAACGGGAGCGACAAGGCGTACAAAACGCCTTATTGAGCGGGCGGCAGTTGGAAAGTATCTGTGCCTTGAGCGACGAGGATAAACACTTTATGCAGCAAGCGTTAGAAACCTTAAAACTGTCCGCTCGTGCTTATCATAGAGTGTTAAAAGTGGCTTTAACCTTGGCGGATTTAAATGACTCTCCCGTGACAAGAGCGCATTTAATGGAATCATTGAGCTATCGGAAAATGGAAAAAACCTTGTCTATGGCAGTCTCGTCTTAAGGCGTTTAAATTTGTGAATATTTCTTTATAATCCAGCCACCATTTATTTAGGGAAGGTACGAACAAGTCCTCTGGCTTCAGCGTGTGGATAAACCTTTATTTTTCGAGGCAAGCTTCGCCGTCCAATATTGAACATATTGGCAAGAAGCTTAACAAAGAATAAAAAGCGTTTAGCCCACGCCCTTCGGGTTTTTCAGGGAAACGGTTTCTTTGTGTTAAGAGTGATTGAAAGGTATTAACATTCCTACTCACTTTTGCTTTGATAAACCGTTTCTCTGATAAGACTGACGCTCAGAAGACTTATTCGCATCTTCCTTAGTATAAGCCGTTTTCATTACTCCGTTAACGGCTTAACTCTAATACGTCTTTTTACCTATCCGAAAAAGAATTTATTACAGGGCAATATAATGGACTCGTAATGATTAATTGATGATTCACATTTTGAAGGGATTCGACTTTTTTCGTCTGAATCGAGAACAATGTGAATGAATACTTGGAGTGTTTCATGGTTATCCAGCTTTTCCCGCTTTGGGCAATATTGCTTTCAGTACTTGCCTTTTTCCAGCCCGCGTTTTTTGTCGGACTAAAGTCTCAGATTGTTCCTTTGCTTATGATTATTATGTTGGCGATGGGGCTGACACTAAAGCCAACCGACTTTAAACAAGTCTTAAAAAGCTCAAAAGCCTTAGGTGTCGGCGTTTTATTGCAGTTTTTAGTGATGCCGGTGACCGCCTTTGCTATCGCAATGGTGTTTGGTTTTGATACGGAATTAACCGTTGGTATGTTGTTGGTGGGCAGTGTTGCTGGCGGTACATCGTCAAATATTATGTGCTACTTAGCGAAAGGCGATACCGCTTTATCGATTTCAATGACCGCCATTTCAACCTTGATTGGCGTGTTACTGACGCCTTTGCTTGTGTCTTTGATGATAGGAACCAGTGTGGATGTTCCTGTGGCTTCTATGTTGATGAGCTTGTTGAAAATTGTGTTGTTGCCCGTTGCCATTGGCGTTGTCATTAATACTTTCTTTTCGGCGTTTGTTCAAAAAATAGAGCCAGTATTTCCGTATATCTCTATGTTTGCCATTGTGTTGATTATTGCCATTGTTGTGGCGCTAAGTGCTTCTAAATTGGTTGAGGTGGGTTTGATCGTCGCTGCTGCGGTTATTTTGCATAATGCGATTGGCTTGACGCTTGGATATTGGGTGACTTACTTACTTGGTTTCGATGCGAAAATATGTCGAACGATTGCCTTTGAAGTTGGCTTGCAAAACTCTGGTTTAGCGGCGGCGCTGGCGGTGAAGTTCTTTACGCCTATGTCCGCTTTGCCGGGCACTATTTTCAGTGTTTGGCATAATATATCAGGCTCTTTATTGTCCAGTTATTGGAGCCGTCGACCGATTCAAAAAAACAGCGAAGGCTAAACGCTTTGCTTGAAAAGTCCAAAAGGGATGCTATTTGAGCATCTCTTTTTATTTTTAACGATAGGTACTTGTCACTCTGTTTGCTGAACCGTGCGACGCTCCCAAATCTCAGGTACACTGAGCCCTGTTTTCCACTATTTTTTGTGAGTGAAGTTTTCCTATGAGCGAACCTCTGCCGTCTATTGCCCAACGCCTTCGAGGCTTAAACGAACGTCAATTAGACGCGGTTAAGCAGATTGATGGCCCTTTACTTGTGTTGGCTGGTGCAGGCTCAGGAAAAACCAGTGTAATTACCACAAAAATTGCTTATCTGATTCAAACTTGTGGTTTTAAAGCGAACAGTATTATTGCTGTTACCTTTACCAATAAAGCGGCGCGTGAGATGAAAGAGCGTGTCGTGAGCATTCTGTCTAAACCTGAAAGCCGTGGTTTGAGTATTTCTACTTTCCATAATTTGGGGCTGCGTATTTTACGTCGTGAATACCGCCGTGCGGGTTTAAAAGAAGGGTTTACTTTATTTGATTCTCAAGACTCGCTTGGCTTGGTCAAAGAAATTCTAGACAAAGAGTTTAACGGTCAAACGGACTCTGCGGCGTATTGCCAAAATACCATTTCAAATTGGAAAAACGACCTTACAACGCCGTCAGAAGCCATGACTAACGCGGACACAGAAGAATATCTGCTAGCTGCTCAAGTGTATGCGCAATATCAGCGATATCTGCGCGCTTATAACGCGGTGGATTTTGATGACTTGATACTTTTGCCTGTGAGCTTGTTGATGGCCGATGAAGAATTACGCGATCGCTGGCAGAAGAAAGTACGTTATTTACTGGTGGACGAGTGCCAAGACACCAACGGCAGCCAATATGAACTGATTCGCTTGCTCGCTGGCTATCGTCGTTGTTTTACCTTGGTAGGGGACGATGACCAATCCATTTACGCGTGGCGTGGCGCGCGACCAGAAAACTTAGAGCGACTTTCTGTGGATTACCCTAATCTTAAATTGGTTAAGTTGGAGCAAAATTATCGCTCCACTAAAACCATTTTGAAAGCCGCGAACACCTTGATCGCTAACAATCCACACGTATACGACAAGGCCTTGTGGAGTGACCTTGGTATTGGTGATCCAATCCGAGTTATGGTGACACGCAATGAAGACGCTGAGTCTGAACGTGTCGCTGCAGAAATACAATCTCGACATTTACGCTACGATATTCCTTATCGTGACTTCGCTATTTTGTACCGTGGTAATCACCAAGCTCGCTTGTTGGAAATTAAGCTTCAGGCGTATCGTATTCCTTACAAAATGAACGGCGGCACGTCGTTTTTCTCTCGAGCAGAAATTAAAGACTTAATGGGGTATTTGCGCCTTCTGGTGAACCCGTCAGACGACAACGCGTTTCTACGCGTGGTGAATTTACCTCGTCGAGAAATTGGCCCAGCGACACTGGAAAAAGTTGGTAATGTGGCAACGGATCGAAACGTCAGCTTGTTTGAGGCCTGTGGTTACAAAGACATAGAAGAGAGCGTGACTGGTCGATCCTTGAAAAGTCTACAGGACTTTGAAAAGTGGATGACGACGTTACGAAAACGTCTCGAAGGTGCCTCGCCTGTGCCTGTGATTGAGCAGATGATTTATGACATGGATTATTACGGCTGGATTCAAGAACAGAGCTCATCCACCAAAGCCGCTGAGCGTCGTATTGAAAACGTACGTTTCTTATTAGACTCGATCCAACGCATGATGGAATCTGCATGGGAAGAAGACGAAACCGCAGGGTTGGATCAAGCCATCAGCAAGCTTCTGTTGATTGATATGTTAGAGCGTCAAGAAGAGGAAGAAGACGAAGATAAAGTGCAGTTGCTTACGCTTCATGCGTCCAAAGGTCTTGAATACCCACACGTTTTTCTCATCGGTTGCGAAGAAGAATTACTGCCTCATAGAAACAGTATTGAAAACGACGACATAGAAGAAGAACGCCGCTTGGCTTACGTTGGCATAACCCGAGCGAAGCGAACATTGTGTATCACCATGGCCGCAAAACGACGCCAATACGGTGAAGAAATTGATTGTCTGCCGAGTCGATTCCTAGATGAATTGCCAGAAGAAGATCTTGTTTGGGAAGGTCGAGGTGATGAAGCAGAGAACGTCAAAAAAGAACGAGGCCAAGCGTCTTTGTCTGCTCTTAAAGCGATGCTAAACGATTGATCTGAAAATTATTCTTTACTCTTGTCTATCATGTATTGAATGGCGCTTTGTATTTCGGTATCACTGCAATTACTGCACATACCGCGTGGTGGCATGGCGCCTACGCCATTAATCGCGCTGCGCATCATCGCATCCATTCCTTTCTCTACATGCGGTAACCAGTCTGCTGCACTGCCAATTTTTGGCGCATTCGCCACACCATTGATATGGCAAGCGATGCAATAAGAATTGAAAACTCGGTCGCCAGATCGCTCTTCCGCCAAGGCAACTGTACTGCCACTGATAATAACGAGAGCAAACAGCACAGACGACAATGTGCGAAAAAAAGGAATGGAAAACATGTGATAAAGGTTCCTTATGGCAAACCTAATGTAAGAATTATTCGAAATTATCCACTACTTCACCAGTTAGGTAAACGCAGGACTTTCAGATAAAATTCAGCGAATCTCAGGTTTCTGTTATTAAGCACTGGAAACCTCAAGGATTTCCTTTAGAATACGCACCACCAAATTGGTTCCGGCTAACATCACACAGCCACCAATCATCAATGCGCCCGTAGCTCAGCTGGATAGAGCGTCGCCCTCCGGAGGCGAAGGCCGGAGGTTCGAATCCTCTCGGGCGTGCCATTTTTACTCCCCTATGTTATTGAATTATAAGTATATTTTAAAAATAAATTTTTCATTTCTTAATCCTTGACTACAAAATGCCCACGTAATTTGTATATTTATTAATTATGTCTAAAATGCTCTGTAAGCTTTTTTTGTAATGGATGCAAAATGTTAAGACCTAGAGTTTTTTTAGACACAGAAGTTTTTGATTCAAATCATTACAACTTCAACAGTAGGGATCTAAAGCAGCTAAAAGCTCTTGCTGAAAATCTTTCTATAGAGTTGTTACTTACTGATGTTGTTGTTGATGAAGTTCACAAGCATTTACGCAGGCGAGCAAGTGAATTAGCTAATGATGCGCAAAAGCTCTGCAAGAAGTTTAACAATGTTGATCCTGAGGGCGTAGGTGCTGAGCTTCAAAAAGAAAGCTACTCTGCTGAACATGTTTATAACCTCCTTAAAAAAAATTTTGAAGACTTTTTAGATTCATGTCATGCAGAGGTTATTAGTGTTGAGGATGTAAGTTCTAGAGAGGTTTTTTCCTTATATTTTCAAGAACAGTCACCTTTCAGTATTATGGGGAAAAAGAAGAATGAGTTTCCCGATGCTTTCACTCTTTTAGCATTGCGCGATTTTAGTCGAGAACGAAATATTGAGATATCTGTAGTAAGTAATGATGGCGATCCTGTTGGTTTTTGTGCCCAAGAAGAAAATTTAATTCATTATAGTAGCTTAAGAGAATTCTACGAAAAGTCTTTAGAATCTATTGGTTATACAATGGAGTTCTATAACGATTTGGTTCTAAAACGCTGGAATGACCTTGAGGCATATATTATTGATAACATCCCGAACCATTGTTCATTTCAAGCTTCACATAGTATCTATGATATTTTACAAGCTGAATGTATAGATTTGTCTTATGGAGATCACTCATTGATTTCGATTGATGAACCATATATGGATGTTTCTATTGATGTAACGGCTAAGTTTAGTGTTGAATACTCAGAAATAGACTACATTTTTGAGGCTGAGACTTTAGTAGATTTAAATCTTAGCTTATCTTTTTGTGTTAAAGATAATTCATGTATAGATTTTTTAGACCCTATTGAATTTGGAAGTTTAGGTATCATTACTTTCGACCTTCGTTAATATTATCATTATATAGAGGGTTGAATGTTAATGCTTCTTGTAAGTGTTCGGGAGCCAGATGAGCATACCTCATTGTCATTAGGATAGTTGAATGACCAAGAATTTTTTGTAATGTCAGTATGTTTCCACCGTTCATCATGAAATGGCTTGCAAAGCTATGTCTAAGAACATGAGATGACTGCCCTTGAGGTAATTTTATACTGGTTGTTTTGAGATATTTTCGAAAAGACTTAATACAGTCAAAGAACCTACCATGATTTCTCATATGCTCTTCAAGTTGTTTGAATAAGCTCTCATTGATTGGAATAGAGCGATTTTTACCGCTTTTTGTGTCAGTGAAATCCACTTGGCCGTTTCCAATATTATTCATTTAGCCTTCCTGAATATCCTACTCTATAAACCGATACCTTTCGTCTGCGCAGGCGTTCAATATAAAATCCCAAGCAAGTTTTAGGTCTTTGAATTTGTGGAGGTCTTTGCTGGTGGAGATCCACAGTTCTCGATGCAATAAAAAGTCAGGCAGAACAGGTCGAAGGTTTTGGTCTCCGTAGGCGACGAAGCGCGGTAAAATGCCGATGCCTAAGCCTGTGTTCACTGCTTTACGTTGAGTGTGTATGGTGGTGGATTGGTAGATGAAGTTGAGGTTAGGTGAGACTTCGTCTTGGTACTTTAATAAATCCGAAAATACCTGACCTTCAATGTAGCCGATAAAGTGGTGGTTGATTAAGTCGGATTTTTTTTCGATTGGGTCGTGTTCTTGAAGGTAGTCTTTCGTTGAGAAGAGTCCCAGTGTGTAGTCGGTGAGCTTCTTCTGAATGATGTTAGCGCCTTTTTGAGGCCCGATGGTGATGCTGATATCCACTTCGCCACTGCTGATAAAGGTGCTGCCCGCCAAGGATATAAGTTCTACATCGATGTCTTTGCCTTTCACCCAAGCTGGCAGTCGGCTAGAAAGGAAGTAATTACTAAAGCCTTCCGTGACGCCAATCCGAATTTTCGAGCGGATTTCTTGTACGTTTCTGTAGTTCTCATTTGCCAATCGCAAGGTTCGTTCGCATTTCTCCGCGTAAGGGATCAGGTTTTCGCCTGCTGCGGTTAAATAGAAGCCTTTGCTGTTTTGAATAAAGAGTTTTGTGCCTATGGCTTTTTCAAGTTGTTCCACTCGGTTGGCAATGGTGACATGAGTACAACCGATTTTGCTTGCAGCTAAAGAGAGCCTTTTGTACCGCCATAGTGCTAAAAAGTATTTTAGATCATTCCAGTTAATGGCTAATAAATCTGGGTTCTCACTCACGTTGTTTGTCCTTTTTTATGATCGTTAGCGAATGTGCTTTTCTGTCATAAAATCATTATGTTAGTCACGAGTTATGACGACATGATGATTGAGTCAAAATGCTTTATCTGTAATTTTTCTTTCAATATAAAAAGTCATTCATAATTCGTCTAAACGTCAGTAATGACCAATATAAGGGCGTTGGCAGTCTTTAGCGCATCAATTTGGTGCATTATTCGTTGGTTTATAAAGTCATTTTGTCCCGTAGAAAATATCAAATATAGGTGCCATTGTAAAAATATTTACAGTGCTTGTAAGCAAAATGCTATTGCCTTTGTAGCGGCATAAGCCTAATTTTTACCTCAGAATTTAAAAAACAACCCAAACCAGTAGGCACATTATGATGAAAAAACCTTTGATCGCAGCGCTCGGACTGTTCATGAGTGCATCCGCATTAGCAGCTGACTATAACTTTACCTTTGCTCATGTATTAATCGATGAAACGCCAAATGGCCAAGCAGCGCTTGCTTTCGCGAAGGAAGTGGAAGAGAAGTCTGATGGTCGTATTAATATCAATGTTCAATCGGCGGCAAAGCTAGGCGGCGATGTGGAAATCATTGAGCAATTGCAAATGAACTTTGTTCAAATCGCGATGCCACCGACAGCAACACTGGGTAACTTTGAGCCTCGTGTACAGATTTTGGATCTTCCGTTCTTGTTGCCATCAAAAGAAATCATGATGAAAGTGTTGGATGGCCCAGCAGGTCGTAAAATCCTAGACACATTAGAAGGTCATGGCATGCACGCGGTGAACTTTTGGGGCGCTGGCTTCCGTCATATGACGAATAATGTTCGTCCTATTGATGAACCTAAAGATCTTAAAGGTCTTAAAATGCGCACCATGCAGTCTCCGATCTTGTTAAGCACTTACCGTAACTTTGATGCAAACCCAACAGCGATGGCGTACACAGAAGTGTATAACGGCCTTCAGCAAAGCGTTATTGAAGGGCAAGAAAATCCAATCGCAAACATCACCAGTAAGAAGTTTTACGAAGTGCAAAAGTACATGACGCTAACGTCAAATGCTTACCACGGTTATGCGACGATTGTGAACAAACAAGCGTGGGATTCGCTTCCAGAAGACCTTCAAATTGTGATGACAAATGCGTTTGATAATGCTCGTGATTTGTCTCGTAAATTGACGGATGAGCTAGAAGCGTCTGCCTTAGATAACATTAAGAAATACACGCAAGTAACGACCTTGTCTAAAGCGCAAATGGACGCGTTTATCGAAGCAAGTAAGCCAGTTCACGAAGCGTTCCGTCAAACAGTGACGTCTGATTTGTTAGACCTTGTTTACCAAGAAATTAACAACTAGTCATCGCAATGATAAAGGCGCTCAATGCTTACGTTGAGCGCCTTCATTCCTTTTAATACAACCACAGAAAAGAGATGTGAATGTTCGAAAAACTCAATCAACACTTAGATAAAGTAGAAGGTTTCCTGATTGCCAGTATTTTAGCCGTGGCGTCGCTTCTTACCTTTACTCAAGTGTTTTTTCGCTATGCGCTAAACGATTCTATCTTTTGGGCAGAAGAGGCGATTTTATACCTTATTATTTGCATGAGCTTTCTTTCGACAAGTTTGGGGATCAGAAAGGGCAGCCATATTACGGTTGATATTTTGAAGTCCGCTCTTCCGAAATCTTTTATTAAATCCTTCGTTTTTATGTCTGCGGTCATTGGCACTGTCTTCGCCCTGACTTTGCTTTATTACGGCGGCGTTTTATTTTCAGGCACATTGGCTCGTGGTCAGTTGTCACCAGCGTTAAGAATTCCTGTTGCTTTTATTTATGCTTTTATCCCTGTTACGGCGTTTTTTCAGCTGATTCGATACGCCGGCATTATGTTTTCTGTGTTTGGAAAGTCGACGCACAACACCACAGAAACGCACAACGACAATAGTCATTAACTTTTAATACAGAGACGTTTACATGGCAACGCTACTTCTTCCGCTGTTTTTAATATTGCTGTTATTAGGCTTACCGATTTATGGTTCTTTGGCGTTTTCCGTCATTGGAGCGATGGAATTAACAGGCTCAATGAACCCAACAATTGTGCCGATGAGAATGTTTTCAGGCATCAATAATTTCTCATTAATGGCCATCCCATTTTTCATATTGGCTGCCGAGTTGATGCGGGTTGGCGGCTTATCCACTCGATTAATTAAACTGGCTCAAGTGCTGATTGGCTGGGCGCCAGGTGGTTTGGCATCGGCGGCGGTGCTGTCTTGCTTATTCTTTGGTTCCATTTCTGGTTCCAGTCCTGCGACTGTGGTTGCGATTGGCAGCATCATGTTTCCAGCGTTGGTTGAAGCGGGTTACAGCAAGCGCTTTGCCATAGGTTTGCTGACAACCGCTGGCACCTTAGGTCCGATTGTGCCGCCAAGCATCGCTCTGATCATTTATGGTTCTGTTACATCGACCAGTATTGGTCAATTGTTCGCCGCTGGGATTCTTCCAGCCTTGTTGTTAGGCGGTTTGTTGATCGCGTATTGCACCTTGTATTCAAAAAGAAAAGCGTTTCCTAGAGCACCATTCCCGACATTGGCTCAAGTGTTTGAAGCCTTTAAAGGCTCTGCTTGGGGCTTGGGTTTGCCAGTGATCTTGTTGGGCGGAATTTACAGCGGTATTTTCACGGCAACGGAATCCGCTGCGGTCGCGTGTGTTTATGGCTTGTTCGTTGGTATGGTGATTTATAAACAAGTGAGCGCGAAAGACCTGTGGGAAATTCTACAGAACACAGGCTTAACGTCAGGTTCTTTGTTGTTGATCACGGCAGGCGCTTCCGCTTTTGCTTGGTTGTTAACCATGATTGGCATGCCGTCATTGCTTGCCAATTCTGTTCTGTCTTTGAGTGACTCCTCTTTCGTGATTACGGCCTTGTTGAATGTGATCATGCTGGTGGCTGGCTTCTTCTTGGACAGTGCGTCCGCGATCATCGTACTCGCGCCTTTGATGACACCTATTGCGTCAGAAGTGGGCATTGATCCTGTGCATTTCGGGATTATCAATCTGGTTAACTACTCGGTTGGCATGATTACGCCACCTGTTGGTCTTAACCTTTTTGTCGCGGTCACTATTTCAAGAATGGGATTGTTTGAAGTATTCAGAGGTTGTATCCCATTCCTCATTATCATGCTGATTGGTCTGATGATCATCACTTATGTGCCATGGTTCAGTTTGGCGCTGCCGAGTGTGATGTTTTAACGACTCATTAAATACCTCTGTAATGACAAGCACTTAACGATATATCGCGCTTAGTATGTGGCGCAGCCAAGGATTAAAATGAAATCGAAAAAAAAATTGAAAGTGGGCATTATTGGCTTAGGTGCCATTGGCCAATACGTTGCAAATAGCGTTGAAAAAGGCGAAGGCGGAAACACTGAAATAGTCGCTTTACTGTGCAGAGACAAAGCAAAATACCTGACCATAAACGCTGACAAATCAGAGCATTTTCAATCCTTAATAACCGACAGCAGCGAGGCGTTTTTTGCCGCTCAACCAGACATAGTGATTGAAGCCGCAGGGCAAGAAACGCTTGCGCAATATGGCGTGAAGATTTTAGAAAAAGGCATGGATTTGGTGGTGTCGAGTATTGGGCTTTTTACCAATGACGACATATTAAAGCAGTTTATTGATACGGCGGAGCAATCTGGCGCGAGGCTATTATTGTCCTCTGGCGCGTTACCTGCGGTGGATTGGATGTCAGCGGCATCACTGTCAAAGGTCAATGACGTATCGATTGCACAAACTAAGCCTGTGAACTCATGGAAAGGCACGCCAGCGGAGCAATTTGTGGATCTTGAATCCATTACAGAGCCAACCTGCTTCTTTGAAGGAACCGCGCGAGAATCCGCCAGTTTGTTCCCGAAAAGCAGTAACATCAGTGCCATGCTGGCATTGGCAACGGTTGGTTTGGATGCCACCAAAGTGAAGTTAATTGCAGACCCAATTGCGCCTGTGATGTTCACCGATATTGAATTTGATAGCGATGTTGGCCGTTTGCAAACGCGTTGGCAAGGTGTGCCTTCTACCACTCCGAGCACCAGCGCGGACGTGCCGCTTACCATAGTAAAAGCACTAAAAAACCTAACGTCTTCAGTGTGTTATGGCGCTTAGTGCTGTGTCACTAAGAGCCTTGGCTAGGCGGATTGGCTTAGTGCATTAAAGGCTTGGAATTGCGTCAAATACACCTTTCCATTTAAGTGCTGTAAGAATCCGCAGCACGCCAAATGATCCATCACTGGGCCTTTTACTTCCGACAATGACAGCCTGATGTTCTGTTCTTTAAGTTGGTTGTTTAAGGCTTCCAGCATTTCTAATGCGCTGAAATCAATTTCGTTGACGGCGCTGCATTGGATGACAACATCGGTAATGGCTGGACGCTGGTTGATGCTATCGAGAATGTAATCTTCAAGGAAACTGGCGTTCGCAAAAAATAGGCTTTCGTCTGGTCGCAAACTCAGTAAATGTTCGACGGTTTTTACATCGAAACGTTTCACATTGCGAAAGTGTTCTGTGCCTTCGATTAAACCAATTTCCGCCACATGAGGCCGAGAAGTGTGAGATAAATGCAACACAATCGACAAGCCAACGCCTGACGCCACGCCCACTTCTACACCAAACAATAATGTGATTAAGACCGTCGCAAGCACTGCCGAAAAATCACTTCTAGAAAACGCCCATGTCTTCTTCAAAATAGAGAAATCAATCAAGCTTGTGACGGCGACAATGATGGTCGCCGCTAACGTCGCTTTCGGTAGAAAATACAACACAGGCGTCAACACAAGTGAGGCGATCATAATGCCGACGGCGGTCATGATGCCAGCCAACTGCGTCACTGCACCAGCGTCAAAGTTCACCACAGAGCGAGAAAATCCGCCTGTTACAGGGAAACCGCCTGATACGCCAGAAGCAATGTTTGCCGCGCCTAAGCCGATTAACTCCTGATTGGGTTGGACTTTTTCTCGGCGTTTTGCACCCAGCGTTTTTCCCACGGAAATGGACTCCACATAACCAATAATGGAAATCATCAACGCAGGTAACGCCAAGCTCTTGATCAACTCCATAGAAGGCAGGGCTAAGCTCAGATGCGGTAAGCCTGCTGGAATGTGGCCGGTAACGGCAACGCCTTGCGCTTCTAGATTCAAACCATAAGCCATGCCTAAACTGGATAACACACCAACAATGGGCGCGGTTTTCGCCAAGGAGGTTGCATGGCGTTCAGGTACGTTTAATAGAAGAAAAAACGCTTTCGCATAAAGACGCGCTAACAATAAAAAGGCAACAACAGACACGCCGACAACAAAAGTAATTGGATTAAAGGCTTCAATGCTTTCCAGCATGCTCAATACTTGTTCAACTAAATTATCGCCATGGCCTTGAATACCAAAAATGTGCTTCAACTGGCTTAATGCAATCAAAATACCCGACGCCGAAATAAAACCTGATATGACAGAATGCGATAGAAAGTTGGTAATCATGCCTAACTTCATCACGCCCATCATCACCAACATGACTCCAGACAATAAAGAGAGCGTGATCGCGCCTGTTAAGTAACTTTCGGTTCCTTGTTCGGCAATGGTTGCCAAAGAGGTGGCTGTCATCAAGGATGCCACCGCAACAGGGCCAACCGACAAAGACGAGCTGGTGCCAAACATGGCATACAACACAAGGGGTAAAATACTGGAATACAAACCGACTTCTGGTGGCACGCCAGCCAACATGGCGTAAGCCAAAGACTGTGGAATCAGCAACATAGTCACAATAAAAGCGGCCATGGCGTCTTGGCTGAATTGTTCGCGGTTATACTGCTTGATCCAAAGAGTGGCGGGCAATAAACGCTTGATTGTTGTCGATTTATTTAAAGGCATTGAGTGGAACCTTTAAGTAAGACAAGCCGTTTGTGTCAGCTTCTGGCATGTGTCCTGCCCGCATATTAATTTGCAATGAAGGCAAAATAAGACGAGGCATGGCGAGGGTTTTGTCTCGTGTTTCACGCAAGTTGATAAACGCAGAGCGACTGGTGCCATTTCCCACATGAATGTTTTCTTCTCGCTGTGCTTTAACCGTCGTTTCATTTTTCAATTCACGGCCGTTTGGCGCGTAGTCATGGCACATGAAAATGCGGTGGTCATCAGGCAAGGCCAGTATTTTTTGAACGGAATCAAATAAGACGCCTGCATCCCCACCGGGGAAATCCGCACGAGCCGTTCCCGCATCTGGCATGAACAAGGTATCACCGACAAAAACCGCATCGCCTAAAATATGCGTAAAGCAGGCTGGCGTATGACCTGGCGTGTGCATGGCTGAGCAGGTCATTTCGCCTACTTTATAGTGCTCTCCATCCGAGAATAGGTAATCGAATTGAGAGCCGTCTTGTTTGAAAGCATCGCCTTCATTGAAGACTTTACCAAAGGTGTCTTGCACTGTCTTAATGTCTTGGCCAATGCCAATTTTTCCGCCTAGCTTCGCTTGTAGATACGGCGCAGCAGACAGGTGATCTGCATGCACATGGGTTTCAATCAGCCATTCGACTTTTAAATTATTGGTTTCCACATAGTCGATGATTTTGTCAGCACTCCTATAAAACGTACTGCCAGAGGCGTAGTCGAAATCCATTACGCTATCAATAATGGCACAGCTGGAAGAATTTGGGTCCTTTACGACATAAGAAAATGTATTGGAGTCATTGTCGAAAAACGAAATGACTTCTGGTGTGATGTCATTGGGTGTCATGGTGTTTACCTGTTATTAACTTTAGAATAATCTAATATTAAAGCCTTTGTTTGGAATAAGCTAATAATTTTTGGTTATATGTCTTTTTATCGGTGAGTTTTTTTAATCTATAAAAGCAGCCGATTTGATGACAGTTCAGAAATAGAAGTGTGTTTATTTTCGTTTAGAAAAG
>CALLIL010000053.1 GCA_938009755.1 uncultured Marinomonas sp. | reverse complement strand
ATTTCTGACACAAAACAAAATCTTTATTTTTTAATTGTTTAGCACTGTATAAGGTTGTGTTAAGAATTGTATCATCGGCAGGTATTTTCCAGGTTTTTAACTGATTATCTTTTAAAATAAAAAAGCCTTTATTTACAAGAGCCTTATGCTTGTAAGCAGTAAAAAGAGCAATAAATAATTTTCCTTTTGCCCATTTTTTACGCATTACGCACCATAAAGAAACATCATTCTTCAAAGCCTTTCAAAATGCCTTTTGCATGCAAACGAATCTCACCTTTAGACACCTTGGACAACCAGCTTGCTTCGGCTTTCTGACTTAACCGCCAACTGTCGTCGCGTTCTGCTTCCATCCCAAAGGCTTTATGATACAAGTCTTTACGATAAGATTTTTCGGCCACGTCATTTAATGAACTCACGTCTCCGAGTTGATGCCAGCGATGCATTTGACCCATAACCCATAATGCATAGCTAGGTAAAGGTTGGTTAATGTCGCGACCTGAAAAACGCTGATACGCCTCCATTGGCCAATCAAACTGACTGTTTGGCTTTATTTCACCGAATCCATAAACCAATTGCTCAACAGTACAATTCAAATAATCTGGATGACTTAAAATATTAAGAAGCTCTTCTTTATTGTCACTGTCATCCACCCAAACACAGGCTTTCTCTAGCGCTCTAATAATAGCAAGATGAGCGTCTTCATTATTATCTGCCCAAGAGGAATTGACGCCAAAAACCTTCTCCGGTGTACTTCCCCAAATTTCATAGCCTGTGACCAACATGTGCCCCACGCCTTGCTCAACCGCAAGACTGTTCCAAGGCTCACCAACACAATAACCATCAATCTCACCAGACTTCAGCGCATCAACCATTTTTACCGGTGGAATCACCGTAATCGTCACGTCTTTATCTGAATCAATGCCAGCTCGACTAAGCCAATCGCGTAGTTGATAATTATGGGATGAATAAGGGTAAACCATCGCAAAACGCAGCGGCCCACTATCTTTATCGCAATGATCAATGAGTCTCTTTAACGCAATACCAGTACGGATGTCATCCGATGTTTCTGCGTATTGCGTAAGCTGTTCATACAAAGCATTCCCAACTGTAATACCATTGCCGTTATGACTGACCGTAAAGCTGGTTTGAATGGCGGTTTTTATGGTGCCTATTCCTAAGCTTGCCGCAATCGGCATGGACGCCAACATATGAGCGCCATCTAATAAGTTAAAAGCAACTTTGTCGCGAATACTTGCCCAAGAAGCTTCTTTTGATAGCACAACGTCTATACCTTGCTCAGTAAAGAAGCCTTTCTCGTGCGCGATCACAAAAGGCGCACAATCAATCAGTGGAATAAAACCAATACGTACAGTATTCATGTCTTCTGCGCCTTCTATCTGCATCGAGTTCATTTCGTTTCTCCCATCAACTCCATCACAGAAATAATATTGCGAGCGACATCCGTGATACGCTGACTGCGATCCATTGCTAATTTTCTCAATGCTTTATAAGCCGCTGGCTCATCACATTTCTGATGCTTCATTATCAGACCTTTTGCCTTATCTATCAGCTTTCTATCTTCCAGTTGGCTTTTGACCGTTTCCAATTCAGATCTAAGTGCATGAAACTCACGAAAGCGAGCGATCGCAACTTGCAGCAAGGCTTTTACACTGCCGCTGTTTACACCATCAACAACGTATGCACTGACGCCCGCTCGAATCGCCGCTTCCACGTATTTAGAATCATCTTCTTCAGCGAACATAACGATAGGACGAGGATTATCTTGAGTGAGGCGAGACATGTTTTCCAACATATCTCGATCTGGTGATTCAATATCAATAATCACCATATCAGGTTGGGATTCCGTCACTGCTTGTGACAAATTAGTGGCATCTTCTAAACGACGAATCACTCGATAGCCGCTGTCTGTCATCGCTTGCTCAACAATAGCAGCCCTTGCAGGCTCATTATCGACAAGCATCACAGTTAACTCTTTCCCTGGAGGTGCAGGCATGGCGCATTCTCTTAAAGCGTAAAAGCATTGCAATAAAAAACACACGCCTCAAGCGCGTATCCCATCACAAGTACTAAGGAAGTATGTATTTATACTGTATCGGTAGGTTGGTTTTCAACTGATCAATGAAAGAGTTTACTCTAATTACTTTGAACCAAAAGCGCTAATGCTAGCCGATCTTTCGTATTGGTTTTTTTAAATATTGAAGTTAAATGCGCTTTCACCGTTCTCTCGGTTATGTCCATTTTGGTTGCTATTTCTTTATTAGACAGCCCTTGCGCAATAAATTCTGCAACAATAAGTTCTCTGTCCGACAAGTCTTCAAGTTCGTTTTTCGCGTCTGCAACAACATCGATAGAAGATTGAGAAATAAGCTGCTGAATGAAAGCCTTACCACCCCAAATTTCACCTGAATCTACAACAGATAAAACCAGTGACAACTGCTCTTGACCAATATAAGGCGCACATTGCCCGCTCACGCCTGCAGAAAACAAACGTAATGCAGCGGTTTGACTTGCCCGATTAGGAAAAACAATGATTTTTTGATTTGGAAAAGCAGCGCGTAAAGCTACAACATCTTCAACATCTTGTGAAAAAGACTTATCGCTCAAGTAAATGAAGCAATATTGATAATAAGATGGCGCACTTTCGATAGCCAGATGCACTTCAGAACGCACTTCGACACGAGTTAATTCCGTATCAAGACCAACAACTTGATTCCAATGCATCCATACAGCATCATCTGTATTCCAACATAATATTTTCACAATAAATCCTGTTTCATCAAGTCTAGCGAATCTATTCTAAAGACCAAAAAAACACTGGCTGTTAAGATTTGTAAGTATAATATGCTCTGCAATAACATTTTGTAACTATCGTTCACGAAGTGCATTTTGTTTCGCTTTCAAGATCGGTTTTAGTAGATAATCCAACAATGTTTTCTTACCGGTAATAATATCTACGGTCGATTGCATCCCTGGAATAATAGACAAAGGCGCGTCTTCCGTTCCGAGGTAGTTTTTATCGGTTCTCACTCGTACTAAGTAAAAACTCTCGCCCTCTTCATCAAGAATCGTGTCGGCGCTGATATTTTCCACAATACCAGGAAGGCCGCCAAAAATAGCAAAATCATAGGCTGATAATTTCACCACGGCTTTAAAGCCAGGCTGTATAAAACCTATGTTCTCAGGGCGTACTTTCGCCTCAATCAATAACGAGTCTTCGATTGGAACAATTTCCATCATATTCACACCCGGCTTGATAACGCCACCGACTGTGTTAATTTGGATCTGTTTAACAATGCCTTTTACGGGTGAACGTACCTGTGTTCTAGACACCTTATCTTCTAAAGAAACACTGGTTTCTCTAAGCTGATCTAGTTTACTACGGACACTGGTCAACTCCTCTTGAGCTTCCGTTCTAAATTTTGCCTCACTTTCCGCCAACTTACTTTGTGCTTCCTTCAAGGCAGATCGAGCACGAGGAATCGCAAGCTGGGTCGCTTCTAACTCCCCTTGCAACTGATTCACTTCTCGTTCTAGTTGTAATAATTCAACTCGCGAAACCGCCCCTTGCTCAAAAGCAGGACGAGTCAGGTCTAATTCTTCTTTTGAAAAAGCGTAGCTTTGTCTTAAATTTTCAAGCTTGGCTTCTTGCTCTACAATCTCTTGCCTTTTTTGCTCGATTTGTTGTTCAAAACTGGCTTGATTCGCTCGCAAAGAATCCAATTTATTCTTGTATAAATCCAGTTCTCTATTAACAACAAGAGGGTATTCTTCTTGCGATTCTTGGCTAAACTCAGGCTCAATACCAGAAGATTCACCTTGTAGACGCGCCGCTCTCACCTGTAGGTTAATAAACTCTGCTTGTTGCTCACGCAGCGAAGATAAAGCTTCGGTGTTTTCAATGGTCATGAGTATCTGACCTTTATTAACAACTTGACCTACCTGCGCATTAATCTCTTTTAAAATACCACCTTCAAGATTCTGTATTTGCTGAACTTGGCTTGATGGAATCACTGTCCCATCACCAACCGTCACTTCATCCAACGAGGTGTAATTTGCCCACACCAAAGAAACAAGAATAAAAACGAATACAACCCAAAGAATAATGCGACCACCACGAGGCGTTTTCAGCATTAAGGCAGCATTACGGTCAGTCAAATACTCTAAGTCATTTTGGGATATTGAATTCTTATCACTCATAATCAACTTACCTTCAACTTACCTTGACGAAGCGCCTCATGCACCTGCTCTTTCGGACCATCGGCAATTAAACGACCATTATCCATGACGATAATACGGTCCACCATATCGAGCATTGACGCTTTGTGAGTAATCAGTATAAGTGTTTTATCTTTCACACTTTTCATCAAACGACGCTTCATTCGAGACTCTGTTGTGTTATCCATGGATGCCGTTGGCTCATCCAAAATCAAGATAGGTGGATCAAACAATAAAGCACGTGCAATAGCGATACTTTGACGCTGCCCGCCAGATAATAAAGCACCTCGCTCACCTACAATGCTGTCTAAACCACTCGGTTTACGATTTGCAAACTCAGAGACGCCAGACAAATCTGCCGCTCGAATAATAGCTTCGTCTTCCATATAAGGAACACCCATCACAATGTTGTCTTTTATAGACCCGTAAAATAAATTTACGTCTTGTGAAACCGCACCAATATTACGTCGTAAATCGGTTGGATTAACCTGTCTAATATCCACACCGTCAATACGAATCGCACCACTATCAGGTACATAAAGCCCCGTCATCAACTTACCAAGAGTCGATTTACCAGAGCCTATTCGACCTATTATGGCGACCTTTTCACCTTGCTTAATATTGATATTAATACCGCTAACCGCAGCTTGTTCTTGGTCTGGGTAAGAAAAATTAATGCCTTCAAACTGAAAATCACCTTTGAAGACAGGACGATGCACAAACTTAACATCATCTGGCTTTTCAACAGGTGAAGACATAATTTCATTTAAAGAAGTGAACGCAGATTTTGCTTGGTTATAGCGAGTAGCCAAACTGGCAACTTGAGCCATCGGCCCCAGCGCCCTACCTGTGAGCATAACGGCGGCGACTAAAGCCCCCATACTCATTAATCCTTCAGAAATTTGATACACACCAACGATGACAATAATAACCGTGGTTAATTGCTGAGCCACCATAGCAAAAGAAGACGACGACTGTGATAACTGACGAGTTTTAACCCCCCAATCAGCAATATTACCCACTGCGTTTTCCCATTGCTTTTGCAATACACCTTCCGCATTGTTGAGTTTCACGCTTTCTGCGTTATATAAACTTTCAATTAACACAGCGTTTTTCTGAGACGCCGTTTTTTGGCTCTCTTCTATCGAGCGACGTAAAGGCACTTGAATAATAAGGCTGTACAGAATAATCAAGCAGATCGTCACAATTGGAATGAAGCCCACAGGGCCGCCAATCAACCAGATAACCCCTATGATTAAAAACATAAATGGAATATCCACCAAGGTCGTAATAGACGCCGATGTAATAAAATCCCGAATGCTCTCAAATTCTTGAAGGTTTTTTGCAAAAGCACCTACCGATTTTGGCCGTGACGCCATGGTGATATTGTTCACCTTTGAGAAGATCGACGCAGAAATTAGGATGTCAGATTTCTTGCCAGCAATATCAATAAAGTAGGCTCTTAAGCTTCGTAATAAGAAATCAAATAGATACACAATGGAGGCGCCAATAGCCAAGACCCAAAGTGTATCGAAGGCATTATTTGGCACCACTCGATCATAAACGTTCATCACAAATAATGGGCTAGCAACGGCAAAGATATTGATTAACAAAGACGCAACAAACACATCACGGTAAATGCGCCATGATCCAGCAATCGTCCCCCAAAACCAGTGACCTTTTTTAGTCTCTATGTCATCACTTTTTTCAGATCGTTTATCGAATTGATACAATGGGCGTACAAAAAAGCAATAATCTGTACATAAAGATTCAAGCTCATCCAAAGCAAGAACTATTTCTCCTTCACCCGATTCTGGACGAAGTATTTTTGCTGTCTTTTTCTCGCGATCAATATCAAGAAGAATACAAGCTTGCTGATCTTCCAGCAAAAGCACAGCTGGAAGCACCATGGTAGGAATGTCATTTAGAGAGCGCTTTACAAATCGAGAGCTGATACCAATACGCTTCGCCGCTCGCTGAAAAAGCGCCGGAGACATGGCGTTATCGGTGATGGGTAAACCAGATGCAATACTATTAGCCGTATAAGGGTTATGAAAGTATTTGCTCAGCAAAACCAAACAATCTAATAGTGGATTTGGGTACTCTAGCGATGCACCTTGCAGACTCCATTGCTGTGCGTTTTCTTGTACTGCATCGCTTCCATTTTGATTCTCTTTTATTTCTTCACCTGATTCATTGCTATCATTACTTTTATATGAATCATTGTCCGCAGGGGATGAAGAGTTCTGTTCTGAACGATCAGAGTCAGACATACTCTATATTCTCCTAAACTTTCTAAAATATATTTTTACAAATAAACAGCATAATGGCGCTGGTCTAGGATAGTGTTTATTCAGTAAGATGGGAAGCAACCCGATGACTCAAATACAAATTTACACAGAAGGAAATCAATATGTTATACGCAAAAACCAATGAGGAAGGAGTCATCATTGATGTTGCAGCAACACAGTCAGAAGAATACAAATTATTAGTTGCACCCAATGAACCAACGGTTGCTGCCATTCTAGAAAAGAAATTCACATCAGCCAACGCAAGCACTCAAGAAATGCTGTCCAGCTCAGACAGTGACATGATGCGTATACTGGAAGACTTAATAGACCTATTAAGTGAAAAACGCTTAATTCAATTTACAGAACTTCCTCTAGCCGCACAGAAAAAATTATTAAGTAGAAAATGGGTTCGTAATGTTCATAACAGTAGCGACGACAGCCTTATGGTTGATAATGACCTTCAATCAGACAATGACTCTTTAATTTAACGTTCACTATAGTCTTTCACAATATCATCCAACGCAAGCGCAGCACACTAGATGTCTTGCGCTCGCCCAATACGATAGCCCTGCACACCCGCCACATCAAAGCGGAATAACGCTTGCAATTGTTTTTCATTTTCCACTCCAGTAGCAATCACATCAATATTTAAACTATTAAATACCTTACATAAAGTATGCATAAAAAAGGCTTCAGACTCTTTGCCGGCCGCCATTCTTGTATAAGAAGAGTCAACTTTCACATAATCTGGCATCAGTGCTTGCAAGTACTGGAAAGCAGAAATCTGTTTACCAACATTATCGATACCAAAACGCACTTTATGATTTTTAAGCGTTTCAGCCAAGGCCTTTGTTTGCCCTTCCTCCGCCAAAACACTTTGCTCAGAAATTTCTATAATAAGATCTTCTCGAACAGCTAAATCAAGTGATTCTAAGATTTTATTTAACCAGGCAATAAAATCTGGCTTAGCATAAGACGAAGCAGATAAATTAATCGTCAAAGGCCCATCCAATGAATTTGATTTTATATACTCAATGACCAGCTCGATGATGACTTTGTCAATCTCGTGCGTTAAATCAAACTGTTCTGCCAAGCCAATAAAATACCCTGCATGATATTTCTTTCCCTCGTGCTCCAAGCCCATGAAGACTTCTTCGTGAATTGTGCGACCAATTCCCTCTTCTTCCAATGAAGCCAGAGCAACGACTCTTTGTTTTTTCAACAAGAAAGAACGGCGTTGAATCACAAACTCTAATATCTCTTTCCATTCCGTACGGCCAATTCCGACGCTTTCACCAACCTGAAGATCGAATACTTTAAATTGATTATCACCTGCTTGCTTCGCTTCTCGTAGTGCCTCATCCGCTTGAGACATAGCCCCAGAGCGATCAACACTTGCATCCACAATCACCGCGCCGATATTGGCTACCGCCGCCGAATAACTAATGCTTGCGGTATTCAAGCCAACCAATTCATTCATAATGTCGCTCACGACTAACTCAAGCTGGCTACGACTGAAATTAGGAATCAACAACGCAAAGTCTGCACCAGATAAACGTGCTAGAGTCGCCGTAGAAGAAATAGACGTCACCTTCTTCGCTAAAATATCCGCCGCAGACTGAATAAACATATCTGCCGATTCATAACCGTACTCATTGTTAAGTTTGGCCAAATCCATCAGACTGATGAGCGCTAGCCCATCTAACCCTCTTTGTCTTTCAGAGAAATGAGCTTTCATTTGGCTCTCAAAAAAACTTCTATTCCCTAAACCACTAACAGAATCTTTAAACGCTTTGGTTTGTAGCCATTGCGCTGTTTCCACCTCTGACTCAAACTCTTTTTCTAGTTTCTCTGCCATACGATTCATCGATAACACAACAGAGCGCAGTTCACGTGTTTTAGGGATAGTTGTCATTTTTATAAAGCGTCGTTGCTGTATCGCTTCCGCTTGTTTTTCCAGTTCCGCTAATGGTTTAAATAAGTAACGTAATGCCACACTGCCTAAAAGCATCGTAATCACACCGATTAGGAAAAATGAAATCAGCAAATCCCGAGAGGCTAACCATAATTGACGACAGGCATAGCCTGCACTGCCAGTGATATAAACTTGCCCTAACTCACTCCAGCCATTGGAAATGACGGCCTTTGCGACTGGCACATCAAAATCTACCCAACGCACAAACCAAGACGGCACACCTTCAACCGTCGTTTCATGAGAGCGACTAATGTCTTGTTCATTATTGTAAATATGAATTCGAACTTCAGAAAAATACCCACTGTCATACACCGCATTAATATTACTCTCTACAGACACATAATCTTCAAAGGCCATAAAGTCAGAGACAGACATACTGAGTGAGGTGGCTGAATCTTGCGTTGTAGACTCAAGCTGACCTATTAAATAGTTTTTTGTTGTGTTGAAGTTGATGCCCATCACAACAGCAAGTATTAATGAAAAGATGGCGATGATTGTTATCATTAACTGGCGGAACAGCGTCATCTAAGTTCTCCTAGTTTGAAATCGTATTAAGAAGTCGATCGTTTAAGTCTGTCCACAAGCTCAATCGTGATGAGCCTCCTACTAGCACACCACGACCTTTTTCTTTCGATAACCATAAATTTTCAGCATTGAAGGAATAAATCGGCAGTAAATCATTTCGTCTGGACGCAGGTTTTAACGCTTTATCAATATTATCTAACAATACAGGAATAGACGTTGGCTTATGGTAATAAGCCACTACCATGTGATGCTGATTTAAAGTAAGGGATTTAACATACACTAAACGCAGTTTTTCATCTGGTACGCCAAGCTCTCTGAGGGCAAAATACTTTGCAATCGTAAAATCTTCACAATCTCCAGCTTGCATACCTAAAAATTCAATCGGTGTTGCCCAATAATCCTCTTTGCCCCACAAATCAATATCATCAACAAAGCCCATCTGATTAAAGAAATTATTTACCTCGGTTAACTGATCAACCACGGACAGAGGTTTAGTCTCTTCAATCATGCGACGCCAAGCCAAAATACGTTTGTCAGCACCACTTCCATAAGTTGCAGCGGCTTCTTTCGCTAGTTTTTTATACTTATCAGAAACCTCTGCATACAAGAACCATTGAGGAATCAGAAACACAGCAAAAAGCACACAAGCATTTAGCTTGGTGCTTTTAAACATTGAAAAAAGCGAATAAAGCCACTTTTTCATTGAATCTTTCTTGTGTAGATCATATTGCGCATAAAAAATCACATTACGAAGCCAGCATTCTGTATTAAAGATCACAACTTAACTAATTAAGCAGATCCAATGGATTACAGCAGAGTGAATTGTGTCATCCCAAGACATCATAAACTCTCAACATCATCGCCGAGGTTATTATGCTGATGGGATTTGGGTTGTTGTCGCCACTGCCACTCTTGTGCTTTGATCATAAAGTCCCGCAAAGGTTGCATATTTTCCCCAGTCATTACTTCAACACTATAAGCACAAGCTTCAAGTGTAGATAAAGAAGACGAATTTGGAGATTTTCTAATCGCATATTCCCCTTCCGGCGCTTGTAAAAAATGCACCGCGGAGAAACCTTGCAACAAGGGTTCGAGCAAATACATTTTTTTGGCTTTCCGCCATGTTGCGTCTAATAAAATGATGCCTTTTATAGAGGCTTTTTCAACAGAGCTTAATGACTCAATTGGCGCAGACGCTTCACAGGGAAACACCAAAAGCCACTCACGTCGATCTAAGCGCGACAATATCGATCTTATATTATCAGTATTTTGAGTCGACACACATTGAGCACTGGCAAGCCCCAAAGATAATAACGGCACGGTATTTTTAGCGTGCTGAGCTTCTTTTGGATCTTGTAAGACAATCACGTCCAGTGATGTGGACACGGTATTGACCCATTGGCAAACACACTGTTTCGCTAAAAAATGGCACTGTTTGCAGCGTGCTCTTTTATGCTGTGACACTTATTAAGCCAATTTTTCCAGATACGCTTTCACTACAGCATCCCAACCTAAATCTAAGGCTTCGACAGTTAATGCATGACCAATAGACACTTCCATTATTCGACCTTGCTCACACAAAGCCTGAACGTTGTTTAAATCTAAATCATGACCTGCGTTAACAGCCAACCCCACATCAATCGCAGCTTGAGCCGCTTTTTGATAAGACTCAAGCACATCATCGAAGCCTTCTTGACCATACGCATTTGCATACGCTTCGGTATAAAGCTCAACACGATCAGCGCCAATCTCTTTGGCCAATCTCATATTTTCAGCATCTGGATCCATAAAAAGCACTACTCGGATGCCTTTCGCCTTTAACTTGGCAATCACAGGACGCAGAGCATCTTGATCACGAGCAATATTCCAACCATGATCTGATGTTAGCTGATTCGGATCATCTGGCACCAAAGTGCATTGATCAGGTTGAACTTCCAATACTACCTCTAAAAACTGCTTATCTGGAAAGCCTTCTATGTTTAATTCTGTATTCGGAAAGCGTTTTTGTAACTCTTTTAAATCATAAGCGTCTTGATACGTCGCGTGTCGTTGATCTGGTCTTGGGTGAATCGTGATACCAAACGCTCCTAATGATAAGGTTCGCTCAGCCATATTGATCAAGTTTGGGTAATCTCTTCCACGAGAATTTCGAAGCAAGCCAATTTTGTTTAAATTAACACTAAGGTGAGTCATGTAACGTCTCTCGAATAAATGGTTTGCCGCATTATAAGGTAAATCAATGACGGGCAATACTGAGTTTGAGGAATACTCAAGGATCTCGACAATATTACTCAATCACCTTACATCCGCTTATGGTAAACTCGCGCCTATTAACGAGAAGTCAAATGTTGGAGTCAAAAATGCAATACGAACACTTCGAGTCTATTTACAATCGAGCAGCACAAAGACATGGCGGTGAGAACAACCTAGAACACATGCTCTCTCGCCCTTTATCTGATGCTGAGCTATCGAAAATAGATGACGATCGTTGGTTATCAGCATTTTCTCAAAAAGTGTTTCAATCAGGTATTAGTTGGAAAGTCGTACGTAATAAATGGCCTAACTTTGAAGAGGTGTTTTTTAAGTTCGATATAGAAAAAATGCTGTTAATACACGATGAAA
This sequence comes from uncultured Marinomonas sp., assembly GCA_938009755.1. Taxonomy (GTDB): domain Bacteria; phylum Pseudomonadota; class Gammaproteobacteria; order Pseudomonadales; family Marinomonadaceae; genus Marinomonas. The sequence continues at coordinate 4,219 of CALLIL010000053.1, read as the reverse complement.
TGTGGGAAGAAAAAGCCAAAGACCAACGTATCATTCGACACTTTGGAAAAGTCATGACCATTCGAGAAAATGCCATCATGATCAATGAATGCCAAGCAAGCCACGGTTCATTCTCAAACTTTATTGCGCAATGGCCAAGCGACAACATTGTCGGATTATGGCAACACCTTAAAAAGCATGGCGCACGCTTAGGCGGAAACACAGGCCCTTACACATTAAGAGCCATGGGAAAAGATACGTTTATGCTCACCAAAGATGTAGAAGGCTATTTACGTCATCACGACATCATTAGTACAGGAAGAGACACACAGTCAGCTTTAAAGGCAGCACAACAAGCGTTTAATCATTGGCACAATGAAAGTGGTCGATCCTATACGGAAATAAGCCAATGCATTGCTCTTAGCATTAATTAATACGAAAGCCTTACATAGACTTTTCAAACATACTTTATATTATTAGATTCAACCCTTTCAGGAGAAAACATGGCCGATCTACGCATCGACATTATTTCAGATGTTATTTGCCCTTGGTGTTACTTAGGCTATTCACGCCTCAAACAAGCAATCGAACAACTTGGTGACGATTATCGTATGGATATTCGCTGGCAACCGTTCGAGCTTCACCCTGATATGCCGATTCAAGGTGCAGACAGAGACACTTATCTAGGTGAACGCTTTGGTAGTCCAGAAAAACTAAACGAAGCCACACACGCCATTCAACAAGTTGGCTTGGAAGCAGGCATCCAATTTAATTTTTCAGAAAAGGATCACATGCCAAATACAAAGCTGGCTCATCAGTTTGTCCTTGCCGCAACAAAAGCCAATTTATCAACGCCTTTTGTATTGGCGCTTTATCATGGCTACTTTACAGACGGCAAAAATATTGGTGAGCAAAAAATACTTGAAGAAGTCGCACTAAGCGTTGGCTTACAACAAACAGATATTGACTACGCTATGAGCTCTGAAGCAAAAACCATCACTGAGAAGAAATTGGCGCAATTACGAAGCCTAGAAATTAACTCAGCTCCAACGTACGTTATTAACGATAAATACATGATACAAGGCGCTCATGATCCTGAATCTTTCTTAAAAGTCCTCACAGACATTGCAGAAAAAGAGAAATAACTCCCTACTTTAAAGATGAGGTGACGGCTCGCCTTCACCTCATCTGGCCTTACCTAGAAAGCAAAAAACTATTAAATACAAAAAATAGATAAAATTTTATCTATTGATAATCATTACCATTAAAAATAGAATCGAATGATCAGAATATTAATGAGAGTGATTTCCATTCATGTACGTTTGTATTTGCAATCAAGTGTCCGACAAAGACATTAAAGCGTCTGTTCAAGATGGGGCTACAACCATGCGTGCTTTGTATCAAGAACACAAGATTGGTAATCAATGCGGTAAGTGTTGTCAGTGCGCTAAAAAAGTTCTGAACAATGAACTCATCAAAATCGCCGCAACGCAAGTTCAAGTCGCTTAATATCCTCATCAAGCGACTCAACTCGCTATCATTTACATTTCTTATATAAACTCTATCGGTTACATCTGAGACTGAAGATAATTTTCGATACCTGACACTTTAATCAAGTGCTGCTGCGTCTCCAACCAATCTATTTGCTCTTCCTGCTCTTCTAGAATTTTTTCCAATGCATCACGACTCATAAAGTCATGCTTTTGCTCACAAAGATCAATCGCATCCTTTAACGTTTGCAATGTATCTTGTTCAAACTCCATATTGGCTGCAATCATCTCTTCACTGTTTTCGCCAATACGCAGACGACCTAAATCTTGAAGATTCGGCAACCCTTCTAAAAACAAAACTCGCTCAATTAAACGGTCTGCATTTTTCATTTTTTGAATAGAAGTTTTGTAATCCGCCTTATCTAAGACACTAAAACCAAAATCTTTAAACATACGCGCATGAAGAAAATACTGGTTAATACCAACCAATTCGTTCGCCAACACTTTATTTAAGCTGGCAACAACGTCGCGATCACCTTTCATAAAGAGTCCCTTTTAGTTGCCAATCTGTGATTGGTAATAGTTCTGCATGCCAATTTTTTCCATCAGCCCAAGTTGTTGTTCCAACCAATACACATGATCTTCTTCTGTATCAAACAACAATTTCTCAAGGGTTTCACGAGTTTGGTAATCCCCTTCCGATTCACAAATCGCAATCGTTTTACGAACACTGCTTACCACTTCTAATTCAAGCGCCAAATCGTTTTTCATCATCGATTGCACATCCGTGCCAACCAATAAATCACGACGCTTTGTCATACATGGCACACCTTCCAAGAACAAAATACGCTTGATCAACCAATCACAATGTTGTGTTTCTTCTTCCATCTCATGATTCAGGCGCGTGTACAACTTATCTAAACCCCAATCATCGTACATACGAGAATGAATAAAATATTGGTCGATTGCCGCCAATTCATTCTCCAATAATGCATTTAAACTATCTATAACCTTTTGACTACCTTTCATTTTCATTTCCTCATCGTTGGCAAAACACCAACATCATTGAGTAACAAGTGTGCTAAAACAACAAACAGCACTTTCGTTGTGTATTCCACCTATTTAACAAAACAGGCGGAAACAATCTTTGATTACTTAGAACAATTCTGTTTTCCCTGAGTCATCGTTTTTAGACAATTTGCCTTCACCGATTTTGACTTCGAGACTGTCAATTCGTTGGAAGCCTCTTGGTAATTTCAAGCCTCTCCGACCTCGTTCACCAATGTATTCTTCCAGCTCTTTTTCAGTAAAAGAGGTAAAACGTTTACCCGCATGCGCCAGCAAAAGATCATTCGCTTGCACACTCGCCATCGCCACCATAAGCTCTTCACGGTCCGCCGCACGAGAGGATGGAATACTGATCATCTTATTCCCTTTGCCTTTCGCCATTTTTGGTAAAGAAGCGACATCGAAAGCCAACATTCGACCTTCATTTGAGATGGCAATAACACGACCTTTTTCAGGATTCTGAACCAGTACAGGCGGCATTACTTCTGCCCCTTTCGGCAAAGTTAATGTTGCTTTACCTGCTTTATTTTTAGCATACAGATCTTTCATCTGTGCAACAAAACCATAACCTGCATCGCTGGCAATTAAATAATGAGCGTCTTCATTGTCTAGAACTGCAGAAACAATGGTCGCGTCTTTCTCCAAGGTAATTCTGCCTGTAACTGGCTCACCTTGACCTCGTGCAGAAGGCAATGTGTGAGCCTTAATAGAATAGGTTCGACCATTAGATGCCAGTAACACTAAGGTTTGATTCGAGCGCCCTTTTGTACTAATTAAGAAGCCATCACCGGATTTGTAGCTCAAGCCTTGTACGTCAATATCATGACCTTTTGCCGCTCGAATCCAACCTTGTTTGGAAATCACCACCGTAATTGGGTCATTTGATAATAGATCTTCTTCACTAAAGGCTTGTGCCTCTTTACGAGCCACCATTGGTGTACGTCGTTCATCACCAAACGTATCAACTGCTTCTTGAATTTCATCCGTAATGAGCTTTTTCAATTTACGATCAGAAGACAGCAACCCTTCAAGCTGTTTGCGTTCTTTCTCAAGCTCGTCCTGCTCACCCTTGATGCGCATTTCTTCCAGTTTCGCGAGGTGACGCAATTTCAATTCAAGTATTGATTCCGCTTGCGTATCGGTTAATCCAAATCGAGCCATCAGCTCTACTTTTGGCTTCTCTTCGGTACGGATAATTTCAATTACTTCATCAATATTGAGATAAGCAATCAACAAACCTTCTAAAATATGCAGTCGGTTTAATACTTTGTCTAAACGGAATTGCAAGCGACGACGAACCACATCAATACGGAAACGCAACCACTCAGATAAAAAGTTTTTCAGAGGTTTCACTTGCGGCAAGCCATCTAAACCGATGACATTCATATTCACACGATAGGACTTTTCTAAATCTGTTGTCGCAAATAAATGCGTCATAACAGAGTCCACATCCACACGATTAGACTTAGGAACAATCACCAAACGCGTTGGGTTTTCATGGTCAGACTCGTCTCGTAAATCGGCCACCATCGGTAACTTTTTGGCACTCATTTGTGCGGCAATTTGCTCGATAATCTTCGAACCCGATACTTGGTGTGGCAGCTGCGTAATCACTAAATCACCGTTTTCGGTTTCGTACTTAGAACGCAACCTAAGCGTGCCACGCCCAGTTTCATATATTT
>CALLIL010000052.1 GCA_938009755.1 uncultured Marinomonas sp. | reverse complement strand
CCTTCAGGGTGTGTTGTGTCTAACCCCAGAACTTCTGCAATTTGCTCATTGGATAAACCAAGAAGCGTCATGTTAATGTTCTCTTTTGCGGCCATGGTGGTAATAAAATCTTGAGTCGTTTTCCCTTCAAGAAAGGTCACGGTATAAGAAATTGAGCGTCCAGAATCCAGCAGCGCCATAATGTCTATTAAGCTCATTTCTGGTGTAATCTGATATTTTCCCGGTTTAGGTGTCCAGGTTGGGTTCAGCTTTGAGACGACACGTGTTAAAAAAGCGTAATCAATCCAACCTTCATTCGCTAAAGCACCGCCTAGACTGTAAAACGTGTCGCCTTTATTCACTTCAAATGTTTCTTTCTCATCAGCGTTAATCGGAACAGTTACCGAGTGATAAAGAGAAATTAAAGCAACCGCGACAATGGTAAAAAAAACAAAGGCGGCTCGATATACCCACTTAATAAATGGCATGCTGATCCTTGGCTTGCATTAAAGTTTGCAGTTTTCGAGTGTGAAAACCGATCGGAAAAGAGTTTCCTGAAATATTAATAACTGGCGCTATTTGAATTAAACTATTTGTAATGAACACTTCGTCAGCTTCCAATAATGCAGGTAATGTAAAACGACCAATTTCAACAGTATGATTTGTTTGGTTCTCAAGTATACGTTTCCGATAGGTCCCCTGCACTCCCGATTCTTCAAGCGAAGGTGTGTACAACACGTCATCTTTAAACCAAAAAATATTACTTTGAATGCATTCTATCAGTTCTTCATTATTATTCAGCATTATGGCGTCAAAATAAGGTGAAACTAGATACTGTTTTGCGATGACATTCTCTAGTCGGTTCAGGTGTTTTATGCCAGCCAAAAAGCGACTTGTGCTCACCGGAACAGGTGAAACAGACAGACTCACGCCTACTGCTCGTTCAGATTGGTAATTTGGAGCAGGTAAAATCCCAATAATAACGCTGTGTTGGCAGTTTTTAGGCGGTAAATAGCCTCTTCCGCCCTCTCCACGAGTAATAATAATTTTAACCACGGCGTCATTGTGTATGAGAGGTAAAATATTAGCGTGCAAAAAGGCTTGAAGAAGATTTTGTTGGTCAACAGAAAATGGCATCCCCAACTTAATTAAGCCTCGATAAAGACGCGTTAGATGATCTTCTAATTGGAAGAAATGATTAGGAATAGTTCGAATGGTTTCAAATAGACCGTCGCCATAAGACAAGCCTCTATCTAAGGTGGTGATAGATGTGTCTAGCGTATAATTTACAAACCAAGTCATGGCTAAAAACTCAATTAAATAAGGTTAGCTATGATAGCGTAAAAAAGAATGGCGTCCCATAGGGGGTTCGAACCCCTGTTACCGCCGTGAAAGGGCGGTGTCCTAGGCCTCTAGACGAATGGGACATATAAAGAAATTATGGAGCGGGAAACGAGGCTCGAACTCGCGACCCCAACCTTGGCAAGGTTGTGCTCTACCACTGAGCTATTCCCGCATAACAAAAAAAATAGTTTGTATTGTGCTTTCATAAATCTGTCTAGTGAAATATGAAATGGCGTCCCATAGGGGGTTCGAACCCCTGTTACCGCCGTGAAAGGGCGGTGTCCTAGGCCTCTAGACGAATGGGACATAACTAATACTTACTCATTTCCTTCTACCCTATTCTTACTTTTAAATGATAAAAGCAAAATAAAGTGGCGTCCCATAGGGGGTTCGAACCCCTGTTACCGCCGTGAAAGGGCGGTGTCCTAGGCCTCTAGACGAATGGGACACAATCAGTTTTTAGAAAACTGTAAACAAGATCATCTCATTATCGCTAATGAAGATGATGGAGCGGGAAACGAGGCTCGAACTCGCGACCCCAACCTTGGCAAGGTTGTGCTCTACCACTGAGCTATTCCCGCATTTTTTAATGTTCGCTCCACCCTAAATAACTTTTATAGGAACTTCTCATTCTTATAAAATTAGGTAAACTACTCAGCAAACTTAATAAAAGCATGGCGTCCCATAGGGGGTTCGAACCCCTGTTACCGCCGTGAAAGGGCGGTGTCCTAGGCCTCTAGACGAATGGGACAACGACATAATCTTGCTGTGTGAGCGGGTGCGTATATTACTGTTACTGATTTTAAAATCAATAGTTTTTTTCATTAATTTAAACTACTTAGAGAAAAAGTAGTGCTACAAACAATCTAACTGGAGCTCTTATGCTAAACAAACAACTATTTTTAACGCTGTCCCTCTCTGCTCTTTTACTTGCCGGATGTACGACAACGCATTATATCAATATAGCACCGGAGATTGATGTTGAAGCCAAAAACCTCACAAATGATCGAGTCATCAGCGTTACAACCAGCTCGAAGCTAACGAGCTCTGTTGGCTCAATTAAAACAGGACTTAACGAATACGCTGACATTTACACAACAAATGACATTAAAGAAAGTGTTAAAGAAGGTGTACTTTTCGGGTTGAGAGAGCTGGGCTTCACTCCAGATCAAGGTGTTATGCCACCTGCAGAGCTTCAAATCGAAATATCAAAGATGAGCTACACCACAAAAGTAAATACACTAAAAACCATCGCATCACTTGAATTTGAATTGAAAGCCACATTAAAAGCAAAAGGACAAACCTATAAAGCCAATTACGGCTCTGAGAAAACAAAAGAATATGGCACCATGCCTTTCCAGCAAGCCGTTGAAGATGACATGAATGCACTAGCAAGTCAGACTGTAAATCGTTTGCTACAGGACCCTAATATTATTCTGCTGTTAAAATAAACAACTATATTCCGTAAACAAAAAAACGCCTTCACAGACTTTTCAAAAAAAGCTGTGAAGGCGTTTTTAGATGCACTTAAGACTCGTCACCCTTAAATTGCAAAGATGCGGAGTTTACGCAATACCTCATTCCAGTTGGTTTTGGCCCGTCGGGGAATACATGCCCCAAGTGAGCGTCGCATTTATTACATACAATTTCTGTTCTTTGCATCATCCATGAACCATCATTTTTCTCTGCTATATTGTGCTTTTGTGCATCGTAAAAACTAGGCCAACCTGATCCTGAGTCATATTTTGTTGTTGAGTTAAACAAGTCAGCGCCACAGCAGCGGCAAGCGTACACGCCAGGCTCATAGAATTTCTCATACTTTCCTGTAAACGCACGTTCAGTGCCCTTTTTTCTGACAATGTTAAAAACATCTTCTGGCAATTCAGCTTTCCACTCTTCTTCTGTTTTTTGTAAGCCTTGTTCACTCATAAAAGCCTCTTCATCTGTTTTTCTTTTCATTATTTGACAGTATAAAGCGAAACAGTTCATTTCGCCCCTCAGTTCTTTTTAAAGCGCCGTAAAACAAAGTACATAAAGACGTTTAATGATTAATTAAGGAAGTCTCATTTCCTCTTAAGATCTCTATTGAAATCACGAAGCAACGCCCTACTATACTTTTAATGTTTTTAAAGGAGCACTGATATGCGAATAATACTTTTCTTATTAACAAATCTTGCGGTCATTGTGATCGCCGGGGTAGTTCTGAGCCTACTTGGTGTAAATGGTTATATGAACAGCAATGGCTTGGATTTCTCTTCACTCTTAATTTTTTGTGGTGTGTTTGGTTTTGTGGGCAGCTTTGTGTCTTTGTTTTTGTCTAAGTTCATGGCAAAGCGTGGTTCAGGGGCGGTCGTTATAAAGACACCAAGAAATCATAAAGAAGTATGGTTGCTTGATACCGTTAAAGAGCTTTCGGAAAAAGCCAACATTAGAATGCCTGAGGTGGCGGTTTTTCCGTCTCATGATGCAAATGCTTTTGCGACGGGATGGAATAAGAATGATGCGCTCGTTGCTGTTTCAAGCGGCATGCTAGAAAGGTTTCCACCAAATGAAATAAAAGCGGTACTGGGGCATGAAATTGGTCATGTGGCTAATGGTGATATGGTTACACTCTCACTCATTCAAGGTGTTGTGAATACTTTCGTTATGTTTTTTGCCAGAATCGCAGCCTACGCAGTCGATCAGTTTTTACGTAAAAACGATGATGAGAGCTCTGTTGGTTTCGGTTATTACATCGCAACGTTTGTGTTTGAAATTGTTTTTGGTGTTTTAGCGTCCATGATTGTTATGTGGTTTTCTCGCTTTAGAGAGTTTAGAGCAGACGAAGCCGGGGCTAGGTTAGCAGATAAAAAATCTATGATTTCAGCATTGGCACGCTTGCAGCAAGAGCATGAGCAAACACATATGCCCGATTCCATGTTGGCGTTTGGGATTCGACAAGGCAGAAGACCTACTTTGGGAGAACTTTTTTCTAGCCATCCACCTATTGAAAACAGAATTAAAGCGCTACAAGACCTATAGTTTCACATATCTAATGCGTAAAAAAAAGCCGGCAATGTAGCCGGCATTTTTTATTTAAACACATTAAGTACTTAGCGCCCTTTACTGCGCAAATTCTCCAATACAAAAGCGGTTAACGGTATGCCAGCCTCTTTCCCCATGTCTACAAAGCGCACACCGTACACATAAAAATAGTCCACCCCCATGCGAGCTAAGAACTCATTGTCTGTAATACTTGCCTGCACTTGTTCGAGCATTTGGATTTCTTGCGTTCTGATTTCACAGTCCACTTTGAAAATATGATTGTAGGGCCCCACTTTAATGTTTGAAACTAAACGCATTATTTGATTAACCGAACCAAAATCTTCTTTTGATATAAGTTTTGCCCCACCTAAACTTAAATCCACCACGATAGCTGTAGAGGGGGAATCTATTGACGTCTTTGAATCAACTATTTCTATATTACTAATTAGCTTCGTTTCTATTCGCACTGTCTGACGAACTTCAGACACACTGACGTGTTCAGGATGTGCAATATGTAGGTGCGCAGAAGGTTCAAGGTAACTTTTTGCCACCTTACTTGAAAAGGCACACACATGAGTACTTAACATTAAGCGCACATTAACTAGTTGGCTCTCCCTAACAAGAATGTTTTTTCCATTTAATTTTGGACACGACAATATTAGAGAGCTACCAGGTATCATTCCCAGCACCCTTACGACATGTCGCCCTGGAGGTGAAATAAACTCTAGTTGAACACTTGTTCCTATTGGTACGTCAAGATTACCTAGATCTACCTGCATTACTCCAGCCATGCATCTACCTTATTGTTATAGATTATTACGGAAACCAATACCTGCCAATAACTCAGTCGCTTTAGTATGATGACTTATTGCACATGTATTAAATTCATCTCTTTCGACATAGTGTTTACGCAACCAGTCAAATACATTTTTTTCAATGTTTTCTCTATACTTGAAGCGTAATCTAGCATCATCTCTCGCCACATCATAGATTGCATGCGCACATCGGGCCAGCATTTCTTCATAGGAAGATGTTTTTAAGGTGATTTCTAGAGAATTTATCCAGCCGTTACTTATGGCGTTTTTTTGCAACTCATCGTCACCTTCATTAGACAAGAAACGACATAAGGCTTGATAAATCATTAAGGACCCTTTCTCTCGCCCCTGTTTGCTATAGCCTGCGATATGTGGTGTTGCGATATCAGCTATCTCGACCAATGCTTGATTTATGTTTGGTTCATTTTCCCAGACATCCAGCACAAGATTTATCGCGCCTTCTGTTTTTCTATAATACTTAATAAGCGCCTTTTCATTAATCACGCCCCCACGACCTGCAGAAATAATAGTTGCCGAGGGCGGGAGCAACGCGAGCTCTTCTTCTCCTATCATATCCTTTGTTGGATACTCACCTGTTAAGGTTAGTGGTGCATGCAAAGAAATGACGTCACAAGCTAAAACATCTTTTAGCGAGACAAAATTCACATTATCCGCTGAATCAGACTTAAATGGATCGTAGACGCACACATCACAACCTAAGGCTGAGAATCTGTCATAGACACGCTTTCCAACATTACCAAAACCAACAACACCAATTTTTTTCTTTAACCACAGGAGTTTTTTTGCCATATGAAGATGGCTCAAGCCGCTAAAAACATAATCAGCAACCGCATCAGCATTGCATCCTGGCGCACTGCTAAAAGCGATGTTGTTTTCATCTAGAAAAGCCCTATCGATATGATCAACACCGATGGTTGCACTACCAACAAAACGGATACAACTGTTTTCTAGTAGTTCACGAGTAACCTTGGTAACGGAGCGAACAAGTAAAACGTCAGCATCCCTAACTTGTTCGGCTGTCAAATTTCGACCATTTACTAAAGATACATCGCCTAATGTCGAAAAAAGCTTCTCAGCATTTGGCATGTTCTCATCTGCAATAATTTTCATATTTTTGTTTCAAAAACTCACTTAATTCTAGGTCTAAGTCAGGGTATCTTCGCTTCAATAAAAAAGTTGAAAAAATCTGGGCTCTTTCAGGTAAAGAACCGCAAAGGTATGAACCGACTTGACCCATTACATTTTTTTTAAACTGCTCTGCGTTGTATTCAGGTAACGATAAATTATCAACGCTAACTCGAAAAGATAAGCCAAGACACCAATGAAAGATACATTCGATCGCCTGAGGTTTTATTTCAACACTTTCAAATTCTTTCTGCGTCTCAATATTTCGGGAGTCTGGAGTATACCAATAACCATAATCCTCAAGCTGACGCCTTTTATCACCTGCAATACACCAATGACTTATTTCATGCAAAGCGCTGGAGAGGTAATCTTCGCGGAAATATATTCTAGCAGGCTGATCAGGTTCAGCTGGCGTATACAGAGGCTCTTCAGCGCCACCGATTAAGCAAGTATTAAAAGTGGCTAAAAATTGGCGATCAAATATCTCGATTAACTCTTTAACACCAATCAAAACACAACCTCAAAAACAATAAATTATCACACAAGAAATAGGATCAAGCTACGCCAGCAAGACGACAAAATTCTAACCAATAAAAACAGACCAAACGGTCAATACAACAAGGTGTTCAAAATGCATAAAAAACATTAAATTAGGCACCTGAAAATATTCGTTTATTTTTTACGTATCTTTTATGCCGTTAACTGAACAATGATTGACGCTCGTGGAAAGATGATCTTTTTTCATCATCTTAGACTTGCTTAGTGTTATTATACGCACGACTTATTGTCTTTCGGGCATACATCTTTAATAAAGAGGAATTTTTCCATGGCCAACACCGAAGCTTTTTTCAGCCAAACTTTAGCTGAAAGAGATCCAGAGCTTTTTGCAACCATCGTTGAAGAGCAAGAGCGCCAAGAAATTGGCATAGAATTAATCGCATCAGAAAACATTACTTCAAAAGCGGTTTTAGAAGCGCAAGGCTCTGTTTTAACAAACAAATACGCTGAAGGTTACCCAAACCGTCGCTATTATGGTGGTTGTGAAGCTGTTGACCTAACTGAACAACTTGCTATCGACCGAGCAAAGCAATTATTTGACTGTGAATTTGTAAACGTTCAGCCGCACTCAGGAGCACAGGCCAACGGTGCTGTAATGCTTGCGCTATTACAACCAGGCGATACCATTCTTGGCATGTCTCTTGACGCAGGCGGACATTTAACGCACGGTGCGCCACCGGCTCAATCTGGTAAATGGTTTAATGCTGAGCAATATCAGGTTAACCCTGAGACACTTTTGATTGACTACGATGCTATTGAAGCACAAGCGTTAGAATGCAAACCAAAGATGATTATTGCCGGTGGCTCTGCCATACCTCGCGTTATCGACTTTAAGCGCTTCCGTGAGATTGCAGACAAAGTTGGAGCGTATTTGTTTGTCGATATGGCTCATATCGCAGGTCTTGTGGCGACGGGCGCACACCCTTCTCCACTTCCTTACGCGCACGTTGTTACTACGACAACACACAAAACATTGCGTGGACCTCGTGGCGGAATGATTCTTTCTAATGACCTTGAATTAGGTAAGAAAATCAATTCAGCTGTTTTCCCTGGCTACCAAGGCGGACCATTGATGCATGTTATTGCTGGTAAAGCGGTTGCATTTGGTGAAGCTTTAAAACCTGAATTCAAAACCTACATCGATCAAGTCGTTGCGAATGCAAAAGTATTAGCAGAAGTGATGATTGAACGTGGTTGCGATATTGTTACAGGCGGAACAGATAACCACCTAATGCTGGTCGATCTTCGTCCTAAAGGCATTAAAGGTAATATGGCAGACAAAGCACTAGAGCGTGCTGGTATCACTTGTAATAAAAATGGAATTCCTTTTGATACAGAGAAGCCAATGATCACTTCAGGTATTCGTATCGGTACGCCGGCTGCGACTTCTCGTGGCTTTGGTGTTGAAGAGTTTCGTAAAGTGGGCCATCTAATCAGTGATGTTATTGATGGACTTGTTGAAATGCCGGAAGGTAACCCAGAAGTCGAAGCTAAAGTGCTTGCAGAAGTTAAAGCTCTTTGCGCTCGCTTCCCTCTTTACCGCTAGAACCCAGAACCCCAAAAATAAATTTTGGGGTTCTTTTAAGAGGCAATCTCTATGAGTACGATTCTAGAAAACTTAAAATACGCAGATTCACATGAATGGGTATTGGATAATGGTGACGGCACTGTAACAGTCGGTATCACAGATCACGCTCAAGACGCTTTAGGTGATGTTGTTTACATTGAATTGCCAGAAGTTGGGACGGAAGTCACTGCAACAGAGCAATTTTCTTTGGTTGAATCTGTTAAAGCGGCGTCCGATTTATACGCTCCAGTTAACGGCGTTATCATTGAAGTAAATGAAACGCTAGGCGATGAACCTGAGCTAATTAACGAAGCGCCATATGAAGGCGCTTGGATTGTTAAGATTAAATTAGCGGACCCTACTGACCTTGAAAAATTGCTTGATGCAAACGCTTACAGCAATTCAATTGAGTAACTGTTGAATTAAAGGTCTTTTGTCTAAGTATAAAAAACCGCCTAATGAGTTTATTCCATTAGGCGGTTTTTTTATGGCAATCAATTTATCACTCTGCGCTAATTTGCTGCTCAAGCATTAATTGATTGATCTGCTTGCGCAGTCGAATTATCTCTGCGTTCACTTGGATTCTAAAGGCATCATTAGAATCAATAGCGTCTTGGTGGCTTGTTAAAGCACTTTGAATGGAAACCAAATCCGCAACACTAATATCTGCTGTAGCACTTTCTAGTGTCGTAATCTGCTCATGCATAGCCAATAAGTCTTGTTCAATGCTCTTCAAACTCGCTGTTTGCTCTGAATTCACTTTAGTCTCAGCAGTTACTCGACTGGTAACTGTTTGAAGCTGCTTGGAGTTATCTTCTTGAACTCTAGCAAGGCTCTTCACAACACCATCAAGATTCGAAACACTAGGAACCAGCTTATTAAACTCGGCCTGAAGCTTATCAATAGCGGCTGTTTGTGAAGAAATAAGACTCGCTTGAGAATTAATTAGCTTCGTTTGAGAAGAGTTGGCAGATTCAGCTGAAGACAATTTTTTCTCTAGCGCTTCAATAGCTGATTGGTTCGCCGCTATTGTTTTTCTGTTTCTATCGTAAGCAACACCCCAAAGCTTACGGATTTCACTGTTATGCGTCTTCAGTGTTTCTTCGATTGACTGCCCTTGTTCATTTGCCGATATATCAGCCGCAATCAATTGATGATCAAGGTTTTCAATCTCACTTCTTGCGCCATATATTTCATCTCGCAGTTGTTGGTTTTGTTGCCATAACCAATAAACCGAACCAGCAGAAATAAGCATAATAACTGCAATCAAAATATAAACAGCCAATAAGCTCGGCTTATTATTAATGTCTACTGCTGACTGGGAGGTCTTTTTGGAAGTTGGCGACGACTTCACTGGCGGTTCTACCACTGCAGTCCTTCTATTGCTGACTTCATCTTGATCCAGAGTCAGGCTTGGGATCTCAATATCATCGTCTTTTTGCATGGTGTTTTATATATTCGCTATTAGTAAAATTTATGAAGAATCTTAATTGAACAATTCTAAATAATATTATCTTAGTTCGTTCAGTGCTACTATATAAGCACCATTAACTGCTTGATAACAAGCATTTTTCGTTAATAAAAAGCCGAGCTT
>CALLIL010000051.1 GCA_938009755.1 uncultured Marinomonas sp. | reverse complement strand
TAGTCACCAGACTAGACAGTTTTTTTGATAATAATAAGTACAATCATGACGACTTGAGTAATTTTCTTTTTGTCGAAATTATTGTTAATTTTTTAAAAATTGCGATATTATGGCGATCGCACACAAACCGCACCCGTTCGTTGGTGAAAATCTAGTGTCTTAGGCAGAATCTTTGTCTAATCACAGTTTCAATTGCATATCGAACGGTGCTAACCCGGATACGTGTTATGGCAACAGCAAAGAAAAAAGTCACAAAAAAAGCTGCTAAAAAAGTGACTAAAAAAGCAAGCGCAGCAAAAAAATACACCTTAAATAAACAAGGCAAGCTCGAGTTGTATCGCAAGATGGTGCAATGCCGTGTCTTGCAGCAACGCGCTTATGACTTGTTTATGCAGAATTTAGTTAAAGGCACAACGCATCTTGGTCAAGGCCAAGAAGGTATTGCGGCTGCTTTTGGCCAAGCAATGAAAGAAGATGATTACACTTTTTGTACTTATCGTGGTCACAACCATAACCACATGCGTGGCGTGACCATGACCGAAGTGCTGGGTGAATTAATGGGTCGTGATATCGGTTTGTTACGTGGTAAAGGTGGTTCAATGCACTTAACCAAAGTAGAAACAGGTGCCATGGGTTCATACGCGATTATCGGCGCACACATGCCAATCGCGGCGGGTGCAGCGTGGTCTGCGCAATATCGTGGCACAGATCAAGTCGCGGTTTGTTTCTTTGGCGATGGAACGACCAATATTGGTACCTTCCATGAAGCATTAAACTTCGCGAAAATCTGGAATCTGCCGGTAGTCTATGTTTGTGAGAATAATGCTTATATGGAATACACACCAATCGGTGATGTAACCGCGGTACCTAATCCAGCAGCTGACCGTGCTTCAGCCTATGGCCTTGAGCCAATATTGGTTGATGGTAACGATGCTGATTTGATGTACCAAACAGCAATGACCGCAATTGAAAAAGCGCGCAATGGCGGTGGGCCGACATTGATCGAAGCTTTGACTTACCGTCATCATGGACACTCTCGTGCTGACCCAGCTAAATATCGCCCTGAAGAAGAAGTGAAAGCTTGGATGAAGCGTGACCCAGTGGTTAACTATCGCGCTAAATTAAAGAAAGCGGGCATTAAAGAGGCAGACTTAAAGTCGATTGAAGCCGAAGTGGATATTATGATTGACGAGGCAACTGAGGCTGCTAAAAATAGTCCGCCGCCGCCGGATGAAATAGCCTTTACAGATGTATGGGCAGACGGAGGTGCAGAATGGCGAAATTAAGTTATAGAGATGCAGTTGCTGCGGCAATTGCACAAGAGATGCGTCGCGACGAAAACGTTGTATTTTTAGGCGAAGACGTTGCCAAAGCTGGTGGTGTATTTAAAGCCACGGTGGGTTTGTATGATGAGTTCGGTCCGTTACGAGTTCGCGATACGCCAATATCAGAGCAAGCGATCCTAGGTGCAACCATGGGCGCAGCGATGACCGGTCTACGACCGATTGCAGAAATCATGTTTTCTGATTTCTTTGCCGTTTGTTGGGATACCGTGGTCAACGAAATTGCCAAGGCTCGCTATATGACCAATGGTCAAGTTGAGACGCCATTGGTGATTCGTTCTGGTAACGGTGGTGGTGCACGTTTTGGTGCGCAACACTCTCAGAGTATCGAAAACTGGGCGATGGCTGTACCAGGTCTAAAAGTGGTAGCGCCATCTAATGCCGCTGATGTTAAAGGCTTGCTGGCTGCGTCGATTCGCGACCCAGATCCGGTCTTGTTTTTCGAACAAAAATCCATGTACGGCACCAAATGTGAAGTGCCAGAAGGTGAGTATGTTGTACCTTTAGGCGAAGCAAATGTTGCGGTTGAAGGTAACGATGTCACGATTGTTGCATTAGCAGCAATGGTACCAAAAGCGATTAAAGCCGCTGAAATTTTGCAAGCGGAACATGGTGTATCTTGTGAAGTGATTGACCTACGTTGTTTGGTGCCTTTGGATACTCAAAGCATCATTAAATCAGTCACAAAAACAGGCCGTTTAGTCACGGTAGAAGAAAACCCACGTTTATGCGGATGGGGTGCTGAGATAGCGTCTATCGCCGCGGAAGAATTATTCTGGAACCTTGATGCTCCGATCACCCGTATCACGACGCCACATATTCCGTTGGCATCGGTGGATGTACTTGAAGATCTAATGATCCCAAGTGTTGATCGTATCGTTGAAACTGTCAGTCAAATGGATTAATCCATTTGACTCGATGGTCAGATAAGAATTTAATAAACGTATTAAAAGAGGATTGGTGTGAATATATTAATGCCCCAACTCGGTGAAACCGTCAACGAAGGCACGATTGCTGTATGGCATGTCAAAGTTGGTGATACCGTAGAAAAAAATCAACCGCTATTGGATGTTGAAACTGATAAAGCCGCGGTCGAAGTGCCTGCTCAAGAAGCCGGTGTCATTACGGCTATTAAAGTAGCCGAAGGTGACGAGGTTGATGTCGGTACTGTCCTAGCTGTTCTCGAAGTTGATGGTGAAGAACCAGCAGCGCAAGAAACAGAAAAACCTGCAGAGTCTGAACCAGCACCAGCGGAACAAGCGAAACCTGCAGCACCTGCACCGGTTGCTGCGCCAGCACCGGCTCCTGTCGCCGCACCAGCGGCCGCAAAGGTTGATGCTGATGCACGATTGTCACCCGCAGTGCGACGTTTGGTTGCCGAACACAGTTTGAATATTGCAGCGGTACAAGGCACTGGCAAAAAAGGTCGTATCACTCGTCAAGA